>CAYOXS010000030.1:27262-30443 GCA_964407935.1 uncultured Caldilineaceae bacterium | reverse complement strand
TTCGCTCAGCTTATCCTGGAGGGCCTTCTCTCCAATTTGGGCAATCGCCAGGTCAAGCTCAGACCGCTTATCCCGGTAGGCATCGGCCAGTTTTTTACCTGGCGCGGCGGCGTACTCTCTGGCAATTTGCTGCAGATCGGCTTTGATTTGATTGATGTCAGGCATTTGCTTGTGACTCCTTTGGTATGATGGTTAAAAAATAGTCAACGTTCAAGACAGTGAATATTTTGGTCTTATCCCAGCTGAAGACAACAACCAGGCATAATGCCCAGTTGCTTAGTTCCAGGTAAGCCAGAATTTGCCAGATGTTTAATAGTTCTGTACTTCTGCACTCAATCGCAAAACTGAAGCGGGCTTTAAGTTTGCTGCTAAACGGAATGTTCTGACCATTTGCCCCCGCGGTAACCGCGCTCAAATCGACCCGATTAAGGTTAAGCTTGGACCGGACCATTTTATTTACTTTACCCCAAAAGCCGGTCCAAACAGACTTAATCCCTGTTAGGTTCATTTTGCGGCCCTATTCCCTGATAATGGTGTCACCATCATTCGGTTGGTAATTATCCCACCATTTTTTTATACTAACTGCGGGTTTCCAGGGTCACAAAATGCGAGCGGGTGCTGCTGCCATGTGCTGGCGATACCGGCGCGCTTAAAAACGGCTGGCCGTTCATTCTGAAAGTCCAGCGGAAGGCCTGCATGCCATAATCAAAGAACAGGTGAATCGAGCTGGCAAACTCGGGCCCGCCGGTTTTGGTGATGGCATAATATCCTTTGGGATTAACCAATTGAATATCGCCTTCGGTGCCAACAGTTTGGCAGTTCTCCAGAAACCGCACCGGCCGCCCAAACAGAAAACCGCCGGGCGCGTTCACAAACCCACTCGCCGGCGGCGTCCAGATCGGCTGCTGGCCCAGGGTCATGGTCATCAATTGCGGCAGAACATCCTGATTGATATACCAGGTGGCCTGGCCAGGGTTGATCACCCGGCTGAGCATTTTGGCCACGTTGGCCGCCACCACGGTGGCCGCGGCCTGGCCGCTCTCTTTGGCCACAGTCACCCGCGCCCCGGAAGTCATCCAGCCGAGCGGCTGGCCGGCCCCGGTGCCGTTGACAATCGCCTCGTTGGACTTATAACGGATCGCCTCACCCGCTTTTTTGGTCAGGCGCGAATTCAGGCGCGGGGCATCCTGCAGCAGATCGTCGGTAACCGTCATAAAGACATACAAATTGTGCAGGCGCATTTGCTCGCCTTCTGTAACTGCCTTTGTGGGCGTCATCTGCGTAGTCTCATTACGCCATTTAGCCTGCACTCCGGAGCCTCCCCACGGCGTAGTTTCATCTTTGCTGAATTCGACATAGTTGCCGGCGGTCGGTTCGGATTCAACCACACTTAACAGGCCATCCTGCTGCCAAACAATCTCCCAAACTTCCGTCCGCATTTCCGCCGGCACCATAAATCCATCATTAGAGCTGCTTTCCTGGTGATAGTTTGACGGCGCCGCGCCGATCTGCAGGCGGTGGTCAACATAGCCGCCAGGCTGGCTGGCCTGTTTGACCGCCAGCGCGAATTCGGCCATGTTCCTGAATTTGTTACCGGGCGCAATTCCCGATTGGCGGGCCGGCGGGGTGACCGGCCGGCGGGTGACGTTGTTAACCGGGGCGCGGTTAACAGTAACCGGCGGCAACCACTCCTTGCCCATTAGATTCCGGCCAAACACCTCGGAAATCATTTTGATGCCGCCCCCTAAATCTATTTCTTCGTAGCTCACATTTTCCTCCTGAAATAAGCTATTTTATTGGTTTGAGAAAAATAACAATTTGTTATAGTTGAATTAGCGCAACCCCCTGGCTCTCAGCTCAGCAATAAATGATTTTGCCGCTTCTTTGCCGCTATCTGCGTCTTTGGCGTTAATCGTAATTTGACCAATATCCACATTAACGCTGCTTGAATTAAACAGTTGAGCTTGCTGATTTGGGTTTAGAATCATTTCTCCGCCATGAGCCAAAACCAATTGAGGCCGTCCAATTGCACCGGGAACAATCCCCCCATCGGCAAAACCCGGGAGGGAGAAACTACCAAAATTCATCGATGGCATATTTAGCGCCGCAGAGATCATATTATGAATGCCCTCTGTTGCCCGCTGAATCGGGGCAATAATCGCCTCTGCGCCCCGTTTCAGGCTGGCTAGGCTGTCCACAAACACCTGTACCTGTCCAATCCCAAACGAGACTCCATCAGCCCAAGCCCGGATAACCGGCGTGAGCGCCCGCACTACAAGAATTATGCTATCCAGCCCCAGCTTGAGCGCGCCGACGGCGATCTGTAAAAAATCAACATCGCCGGTGCCAATGCCCAGCTCGGCAAACAATTCCTGAAACGAGGCCCACAATTCGGCCAGCGCCGGCTGCAGCTCCGTTTGCCACACGCTCACCATTGTTTGCCACACTTCCTGCAAGGCCGGTAAAAGGTTTGAAACAAAATCATTCAAAATACTTTTCAATGCTTCCCAGTATGGTGATAGGTAATCCAAAACTGCCTGTGTCTTTTCTTGGATACCCCCCCAATTGTTTGCCCAGGCAGTAGCCAAAAGCATCACCCCGCCAATGATTGCCACAATTGGGGCGTTAATGGCTAAGATCGCCGCCCCCACCGCCCCAACTACAGGTAAAATTGTGCCCATATTTTCCCAAAGAAAACTTAACGCGGAAGATAAGACGGGAAACATTGCCTGCCCCAATTGAAGCGCCAGGTTGCCCAACAATTGCAACCCTGGAATAAGTTGATCAACTACATTTGTGGCAAATTGTTGAATCGCCGGCACGGCTACATTTACAAACCAATCCGCAATAAGCGGCAAAATATTTGTCACAAACTCGCTCAAAATGGTTTTGAGCTGCTCAAAATAGGGCTGCAAATAGGAAATGGCGTTGCTCACTGCGCCCTGAATGCCGCCCCAGTCATTTTCCCAGGCGTTGCGCGCCAGAGCGATGGCCCCCACTAGCGCCGCCCCAACCGCGATCACCGGCGCGGCGGCGGTCACAATCCCCCACAACGCCGGCAGCACAATGCTGGCCACCACCACCCCCAGCGCCATAAGCGCATCCTTCCAACTAACAAAACCGATAATGTAGTGGCCTAAATATGCCAGCGCGTTGCCGACTTTATACGCTACAGATTCGC
>CAYOXS010000030.1:0-27162 GCA_964407935.1 uncultured Caldilineaceae bacterium | reverse complement strand
CCAAACCAAGCGCTTCTAAAAATCCGCCGATATAACTACTACCGTCCTCAAAAACCGCGAACAATTGTCGCAATCCGCCATTTTGAAAAACACCAAATAAAAATTCAATCTCTTTACCAACTTTTAAAGTATATTGGCCTAAATATGCCAGCGCGTTGCCGACTTTATATGCTACAGATTCGCCCAAACCAAGCGCTTCTAAAAATCCGCCGATATAACTACTACCGTCCTCAAAAACTGCGAACAATTGTCGCAATCCGCCATTTTGAAAAACACCAAATAAAAATTTGCCTTTATCAACAATCATTTGGATTGTATTAGCTATGCCTTCGGCAAAACTGGTCAGCAGCGGCTCGTTATCGGCCAAAAACTGGTTGACCACCGCCAGCCCGCCGGAAAATGTATCAAAAATCGGCTGGGTAATGGTTGCGGCCAGGTTCTGCAGCGTGTCCAAAAACGTGCTCCAGCGCCCGCCGGCAGTTTCGGCCAGGTTGCCTACCAGATCGGCATCAAACCCAACTTCTTGCATAGCCCGCGATACAATTTCCATCGCCGGCACGCCCTCATCTTTGAGCCGGTTGATGTACTGCCGCGGCAGGTTGAACCGCTCGATGATGCTGGTAAAATCGCCGCTCACCGCTTCGCGCAGGGCAAAGGCCGCCCCGCTTAGCCCCTCAGCCGGGTTGCTGGCCGCCAAAATCTCCGCCTGGGAGATCAAAAATTCAAGCTCCTGCCCACTGGCTTTGGCTGCCGGCAGCAGCCCCGCCGCCGCGTCGGCCATCTCGTTGAAGGCGAACGGCGTCTTGGCGGCGCGCACCCGGATCATTTCCAAAATCTCCGCACTTTTGTCCGCGTCTTTGGTAAAGGCGTTCAGCTGGGCGCTTACATCCTCCATCTGCTTGTTCATACTCAGCCCGGCCGCGCCAACCGCGCCCATTCCCCCGGCCAGCGCGCCCACCCCGGCCAGCGCCGCACCGCCGGCAAACATAGCCAAAGATTGCAGCCCGCCAAAACCGCCCTTGGCGGTATCACCCAGGCCGCTCAGCGCGCTCGTAATTCTGCCAATGGCGCCGCTGGCGCTGTCTTTGGCCGCGATTTGGATAGCAATATTTAGATTTGCCACTTTTAACTCCTTTAAAAATAAACTTTACATAATGTTGAAATCGCCTTTTTAGCGAATATCGCGGGAGTGTGCGCGAAGCTGCCCCACCCGGTCTACGGAAAGGTTGTAGACTTTTTTACCCCCCCCTCCCCGGCGGCCGGCGCGTGCAGATCGAACGCGAATTGCGCCTTTTCAGCCGCCGAGCCGTCGCCGCTCGCTGCCTTTGTCTCTGGCGGCAAGATGTTAATGGTTTGCTGCCCATTGCTGGCCCGGCCAGGAGCCAGACGGATCACCATGCCCGGCCAGTGATCGGTATCATCCCCGGCGATGGCCACCATGCTATGAGCCCTGCTCTTTGATAAAACCAGGCGCTTTTTCTTGCCCTTGAAACTCAGGGTAATGCGCTCATCCTTTGAGCCAGCAGGTGAATACAGTTGCTCCAATTTCACCGTAGCGATGGTGACCTCAACGGTATAGCCCTTCAAATCGCTATGCGATAAATATTCGCTTTGGTATGATTCTAACTCGCTTACTTTCACGGCGTCTCCACACGAGCCGGCTGAGCCTGACGAATTATTACGGCAACCCCCGGGCGCAACCGATCAATACTGCGCTCGATAAGTCGCTTGTTACCTGGGATCGATGCCCAATCGAGTGCGACATCAGGACCATCAATCACAATGCAGCTACCTTGTTCAACAAAGAGCAATGGAGCAATCACGTTTGAAAATGCGCTTCCGGTCATCTGATAGCTAAGAAACTGTTTTAACTCTGTGTCAAAATCTGGTTCCTCTGGTTCAGGCGCAGGCGCGGCCGGTACCGGCGCAGCGATCGATGGCGCTTGGGCCGGGGGCAATTCAATCGAGCCGGCAGGCAATGTTTCATCGGCTGGTAATGCCATCTGGAGGGGGGCCTTTACACCGGTCCGCATTTGCTTAACAGCCCACCCCGCAGGGTCGGTCATCCAATCCGGATAATCGCGGCGATAATACCATTCTCGCCATTCACGGGCATATTCGACCCTCATGTGCTTTAAGTTGACTAATTCTGAAAGCGTAGGTTCAAAAATCCATCCTTCAAGCTCTCTTTTGGCTTCTACAACAACATTAATAACAACATACGGGGAACTTCCGTTCACCTTGGGAAAATTAGCCGAATAAAGCTGTAAATCATCTCCCGCAAGTGAATTCCTGTTCACCTTCGGAGCCTCCGAAAGTGAACTCCTGTTCACCTTCGGAGAATACAGATTTTTCCGCTTTGGTCGCTTTTCAATAGAGTCATAAAAATAATTGGTTACAACATCCAAAGCGGAAATTTCATCTGCTTGCAATTTTTTATGGGATTTTTTTACTTGGCGAGATGTAATACCAACGGTGGCAGCAATGTCGTCTTGCCTTGCTGAGGGGTTAAGCAGAGTAGCTTTTAACACGCGAAGATCGGCTAAAGTGACCGATGGATTGTCTAAAAGGTCGAAAATCATATCTTTTGCCAGTTGCAAGCCGGGCTCAAGTGTGATACACTCGTTCGTAAGATTGTGTGACGATTCCCGCCCGTCACGTACCGCCCGGCCCGCCGCTTTTCTCGGCGGGTCATTTTTTTTCATTGCCCACCCCCAATGTAACCATTACTTAAATCCGCCGAGTCGGGGTATAATGTTGGTAAGTTGCCTGCGCTAACAGGCTGCTTACCCGCCTCGCCAGCGCCCTGGCCTTCAACCGTAAGCGCTGGTGAGGTCCCTCCAAAACCGATGCCGGTGAGCGCGCGCCAGGCGGCCGCGAGCCGCCGCTGCCGCTCCACCGGATCAACCGGTTCAAACTCGAGAATAACCTGGTCGTTCACCGCTTTTCTCTCCATTCCTGGTTTTTACTTCCACCATTGTTTCAGCCTGGCTCAAATAGGCGGCCACCGCCCGCCTGATCAATTCAGAACGCGTGATTTCCTGAGCCGCTGCCATTAGCCGGGCCTGTTTAGCCATCGGTATTGGAGCCATAAACGACACCATTTTTTCAAGGGCCATTTGTAAACCTCCTTCTCATAACCTATTAACATTCTACAAAAAAAAACTCGCCAAAAACTCGCCAATTTTCGATTCAAGCCAGCGTTCAAGCCTCCCTTCGTAAAATTGTGTTTTCATTTCCTTCCAGCCCGGGCCAAAGTCCGCGCACCGGCGCTCGAGCGTTCTCAATGACATATCTTGATAATTACCGGTAAAGTATTTGGTAATATCTTTTTCAAAATTCTCCCCATTTTCATAAATTTTACGGACCGCCCCGAGCATTTGAACTAAGAAATCTGCCTCTTTTGGCCCCACCAGGGGCATACCCATTTTTAACCCGAAGACAACCTCACTATTTTCCCCCCACCGGTCCCCGGCAAACTTAACCCATTTTTTCAGGGTTGAGCGGCTGCAAAGCGCTTTGCGTTCGCAAGTGGCGCCGCTAACCCAGCGAGCCAGCACCAGCAGCAAGGCCTGGGCCACGGCCTCAAAATAAGCCGCGGTAAACTGGTCTGCTGGATCAAGCTGCAGCAGGAGCACCGCGGCCCGGTCGCGGCCGGTACAGATTACCAGCAGCTCGCCAAAATAACCTTGCCGGCCGCCGCCGTTGAGATGTAACTGAAAACGGGCTACATCCTGCCGGCCCAGCTTGCGGCCGCTGCTGCTGGCCAGCGCCTGGTTAATCAATTTCAGCGATGGCTCAAATTCCGGCTCGCGCCGAAACTCAATATCGCGGTCCGTAACCAGGGCAACATCATCGATCAATTGGGGGTGGTAGAGGATATCCGGGATAAGGCCCCGTACCGTACTTCCAGAGGCTAAAATATTGGTGAACAAGATGTTTGCAGCCATGCTCAACTCCACACTATATTACCCAAGATATTACCACCCCCGAACAGATGTTTCAATAGAACAATTAACCTTAAAGCCTTAAATTTGCCTACAAGTAACAGAAGTCTTTAGTAGAGGAAATGTACCTTTCCGCTAGTAAAAACGTTTTTAGTAGAGGAAATTACCGTTTCTGCCATTGATTATTTATCCTCCACCCAGGGGATAAAATCTCCAATCGTAGCCTCCAAATCAAGCTCCAGGTTCAGGTAACGCTGGGTAGTGGCCACGCTGGCATGGCCCAGCAACTTGCTGATTTGGGTAATCGGTACCCCCGCCTCATACCCCAGTTGGGCATAGGTTCGGCGCAGATCATGCGGCGCCAATTCCGGCCGGCCGATGGCCGCCCCGGCCCGGGCGACAACTCTAAAAACGCCCACTGCCGAAATTGAGCGGGTGAGCTGGCCAGCCTGGTTAATCGCCCTGGCCACCTGCCCGGGGCCGATCTGCGCCCGCCAATTGTCCAGGCTGGCCGCCAGCTCTTCGCGCAGCGGAATAACGCGATCTTTGGCGCCCTTGCCCCGCACCTGCAGCACCGTTCTAAAAGCGCCGCGGCGCGGGATCAAAGCCCGATCTTCAAAATTCAAATTAACCAGCTCACGCCGGCGCAGGCCCGCGCCCACCAATAACCCCAACACAATCCGGTCCCGCTGCCCCAGCAAGGTTGAAGAGCTGCAGCTCTCAAGCAGCGCCACAACCTGGCGCTGGTTAAGCCAGATGTGAAGCTTGCGCCCCTTGCGCGGCGGGGCCTTAATAGACTGGCTCATGGCCTCCAATCGCCAGATCGCCGCCTGCACCTGGTACACCGTTTCCGGCGCGGCGCCGGCCTTCAGCTCGAGCTCAACGGCGTGTAGCCATAATCGCAGCGCGCTTTTGAAGTGACCGCGGCGCGAAGCCGGCAGCCCGCCGGCGAAGCGGCGCAGGGCCTCAACATCGGTTAAGCTGCCACCGGTGGCCAGGTACTGTTGCACAATCCGGGTGTAGGTGAGTTTGGTTGCATCGGCCAGGCTACTGGCCATAATCAAGCCCAATATATCAAGCGGGCCGGTGGTAGTGAGCTGGTTCATTTGGTCAGGTTGCGTTATGGTCAATTAACGTAATCTATTCACCGGGGAAAATAAGCCAGCAATTCCCGGTATTCATGCTCGTAGCTCTTCAGAACTTCAGCTTCCGCTGCAGCAACTTCCTCAATCGAGGTCCTGTAGGTATCAATAGCCAATTCGATGGCGGTAATAATTAGTGCCCGTTGGCGAGCCGTTAAAACTACCTGTTGTGTCTTTTCGTTTTTCATGGTTAAAATCCTCCAATTCTTATTTAGCTCAGTTTTTTTTGCTGGGATCAACGCCCGGTAAAAACTTCAAATACACCCGGCTTTCAAGCTGCTTTGGCGGCCGGCATTGGTAAGGCGGCGATTTTTCGACCAGCCGCCAGCCTTTAGTCTTGGCGTAGCCGGCCAGCGCCGCGGCCAGATCGTCGGCGGCTTCGTCGGCAATTTCACCATCGCACCAAACCCGGACCATAACCAGCGACGTTGCTGGTTCAGCCTCAGCCGGTTCGTGGTACTCCCAAACTTTGCGGGCCGGATCCCAAAAATAACCGGCCTCCTGCAGCAAGGCATAAAGTTCCTCCTGGTTGCGAGTGCCGGCGGCGTTGAGCCGGGCATTGTGGGCCGCGTCAACGGCCCCGGCGTATTTTGCAGTCATTTTAGGCATAACCGGCCTCCTGCAGCCTCCTCGTGCAGCGCGCAATCCGGGCAAAAACCGCGCCCTGGTCGCCAGCGGTCGGTGTCGTGGTACAACTGGCCGCACTCGCTACATGGCACAAGCTGGCCGGTGGCCACCTCGACCGGTTCAACGTGCTGCGCCTCCAGCGGCCAGCCGGCGCGCTGCTCGGCGGCGCTGGGGTCGCAATCGACACAAATTGAACTGGCCCCGGCCAAAACCAACGCCTGGGCCGTGGCCCAATCGATGGCGGCCGGATCCTCATGGCCGCACACCGGGCAGACCGGGTTAAAGGTGTCAGTTTTTCGATGGGTTACAATAAATTTGGTGCTCATAGTTTCGCTCCTCTCGCTACGATTTGATTACGATTTTGCTACGATGTGACCACGCCGCGGAGGTGTCCGCCAGGCGGACACCTCGCCTTTTGTCGTGGCTACATCGCGCCGTTGTCGTTGTTTTGGCGCGCCTGCTGCGCCCGCTCCAGCAGCTCGCGCACCTCGTTAATTTGCTGGCCGTTGGGCCGCTGCACGCCAAAAAATTCGCGGGCAATGGCCGTCGGGCTCGCGCCCTCGCTGGCCATTGCCTGGGCCTGCAGCGTGCGGGCATCTGGCAATTCCAAAATCACCTGCCCGGCCGGTTGCGGAAACCCCACAAACGGACCGGGCAGCGCAAATTCGCGCGGCCTGGCTTTGCTGCCGTCCGGGTTGGTTTTGCTGGTCGGGTGAATAAACGCCCGGCGCGGCTCACCCTGGCCGCCGGTGATTTCAACCAAAATTGCACTTTTGCGGATCGCGGCGCTAATGCCCAGCGTGTCCACATTGGGCGAATGGGTGATCACCGTCAAATGAATGTTAACCTTGCGGCTTTCAGTGAGCAGGGTTTCAAAAATTTCGCCGGCCCGGTCTACATAGCGGGCAATGCTGGTCCATTCGTCAATAAACACGCTCACCCGGTTATGCTGGCCATAACTCAACACCCCTTCGCGCACATCGTGATAACGCGAGGTCATCAGCCATTCCAGCGACTCCAGCGCCTGGCCAATGGCCGCATAATCGCGCCCGGAACCGATCACATCAAAACCCAACACCTTACTTGGCGCGTGCGGGTCAATAACTACAATCCGGCTATGGTCCGCCCGGCCGGCAATGATATGCTTAATCAGGGTCGTTTTGCCGGCATCACTGCCGCCGGCGATAATCAACCGCTGGGCCGCAACCAGACGCGGCAGAATCGGCTCAAGACTCACCATTCCGCCCGGGCCCAGTTGCGGCGGCTCCGGGCCGGCCAGCGCCGGCCGGCGGGCGGTGCTGTGCAACTCCTGCCAGGCGAGCCAGGCGGCCAGCTCGTCGGCGGTGGGCAGCGCCCGCGAGCCGGGACCGTTGGCATAAATCCGGGCCTCAAGGTGAGCACTGCGCCAGTAGGTGCCGTCGCGGGTATCGGCAATATGGATTTGATGGCCTATCGGCGCGGTGATGACTGTCACCTCCGCCTCGCGCTGGATTTTGCTGGCGCGGGCGTCGATTTCCCGGATTTCAGCCCGCCGGCGTTCGATATCCAATTTTTTTAGCAGCGCCTCGGCCAGCAGCCGCACCACAAACCGGCCGGCCAGTAGCAGCGGCGCGCCGATGGCCAGCGCGATCACCAGCGGGCCGCCCACATCGAACAGTAAAAACCGGCTGAAGGTGACGATTTCGGCCCGGATAATGATTAAAACGACAATCGATACCAAGCTGAAGAACCCGCCTAAAATCACAAAACCAAACCGCTTATCCATAGTAGTTTCCTCCCTGAAAAACGCTGGCCGCCGCCGGCGCAACCCCGGCCAGATCGGCCACCTGCGCCGCAATTTCACGCTGGCCGACAATGTATTCATAATGCCCGGGCCGGGCGTAGCCCCGCGCCAGCTCAGAATCAACCTGGCCTACAACACCGGCGGCAAATTCGCCTATGGTCACCAGCAACCGGCGCAACTGTTGATACTGCTTGCGCAATTCGGCCAGATCGCGCTCAAGATCACGGGCGCGTTGTTCATTGGCGGCGCAGGTTGGGCAATCTGACCGGCCCGTCAACTCAACACCTCCCAGCCGTTGCCATTGCGGTGCAACCTGCCAGCCTGCGTTAACTGGCTCACGTAAACGCCAATTGTCTGGCGCGATACCCCGACAACAGGCGCGGCCTCGGTTAAACTCGCGTAAGGGTTGTTGTTAAGGTAGTCCAGCAAGGTGTTAACCCGCTCGCGTTTGGCGTCAACCCGGGCCGCGTTCAGGTTGTCAACCTGGTTGTTAGATTTCGGTGTATTTTCCCCGAAAACTAACGCCGCCTTGTCAGCTTTGAGCGCGTCTATTTCGCTGGCCAGCGCGCCAATCTGTTGCTCTTTGGCGTCAAGTTGGCGGGTGAGCGCGTCAAGTTCGGCGCGGGCCCCTGCAACGGCCGCGTTAAGTTCGGCCAGCGTTTCAACCGCTGCCTGGCGCTCAATGACAGTTTTTGCCAGGTGCCTTAACGCTTCGGTTGTCAGCAGTAAGCCCAGCGGCGCAACAACGGCCACAAGCCAGCCCAGCGCGCCCTGCTGCGCGTGTGACAGGTTAAATACCACCGTGGCCAGGGTGTAAACGCCAACCAGCCCGGCCCAGAGCTTGATACTTTGGCGGGTGAGCTGGGCTACCAATAGCGCCAGCGTAAACACAACCAGGGGCGCATCAATCAGCAGCGGCCAAAGCCAGGCTTTGCCGGCCGGGATACCGTGGGCGGCCCCGGTCTTGTAAAGCGCGTCATAACTCAGCACAAAGGCGCCGGCGGCAATGGCAAACACCAGCGCCGCAACAACAAAGGTAAGATTTTTAATTAACCGGTTCATCTGACACCTGCCTGCTTTGTACTTTCATCATTTCCAGCTGAGTCGTTACCAATCTTGACTCCAGCTCAAAAATTACACACTCCAAACTTATGGCCCGATCCTCGTCTTTGACGATCTCTAATTCATCTTTGTATTCGTTGAGCAACTCGCCAATCACAAGGGTCATCAGTTCCAATTCTTCTAATCTTGTTGGCATTGTGCGCGCTCAACTTTCGCAACTTCTTCTTGGGCGTTGTTCAATTCCGCTTCAAGTACTTTAGAGATCATTTTTTCGTAGAGAACTCTGCGCTTGTCATCAACCGGAAGCTGAGCCGCCTCTTCTCCGAATTCCTTTATCAGTTTTTCAAAGGTTGGAATAGCGACTTCTTTTAAGTACTTGATTCTTTCCATATCAGCAGCAAGGCTCTTCTCAGACATTTTGGATTAACCCCTTTCCTCAACGTTTGCCCATGTTAATTGCCGCGGCCGCCGCCGGGCCGTTTCTAATGCCGGGCCAATCAAATGCCAGGCATCGCGAAATTGTGAAAATTTACCGCTGTAGTGAGCCGGGCACCAGGTGCGAATCGTGAGCGCTTTCTGGCCGGCCAAAATCGAGGTGGGGACAACAAACCAGTGATCCTGGCCATTACGCAGCAAAATCACAACCAGATCGGCCGCCGCCCCCTGGTGCAAATTGCATTGATAGCGACCGCGCCGGCCCGGCTCCGGGTGCCACAAGCTTGCTTTTACTTCAATGCGCAGCGATTCCTCAACAATCACGTCAACACGCGATTTATGAGAAGTAGTGCGAGCCTGGTAGCCCATTATCCCCAGGCGTGCGGAAACCAGCGCCTCGGCTTCTCTGGCCAGCGCATGGCGATGGTCCGCCGCCGGTTCGGGCATCGGCGCATTTGGCGGCGGCCAGAATCGGCGCGCCTCCAGATCGCGCCGCCAGGCGTCAATTGGATCGCGCCGCCAGCTTTCAATGCTGGTAACTATTCGCTTGTAATCAGTGGGGTTTTTGAGTAAAATTGTTTCTGACATTGCTCGACTCCGATTATAAGTGATGTCATCGAGCGCCAGCGTGCAGCCGCGGCGCTCATTTTTTTAACCATTTTCAGAATGGATGACTGACTCATACTCGGCGTTGGGTCAATGGACGAAACAGCCGCTTTCGGCTAAAATAACAGTTCGACCGGAGCGAACGACGAATGGCGAGTTGCGAATTACGAATTACGACTCTGCGACCCTACCCAACTCAGCCAACTTACTACCCACTATTCCTGATTCCTGACTCCCGACTCCTGAATCCTGTTTTTTAGAGGAGCTGTTTTATGAGCGAATTACCTGCCCGCTTGCAGGAAATTGTCGAAGAATTTAGCTGGGCCGAGGGGCAAGAGAAGCTGGAGCTGCTGCTGGAATTTTCCGAGAAGATGCCGCCGCTGCCGGATTGGTTGAACAAAGACACCAACATGGAGCAAGTTCACGAATGCATGACTCCGGTGTTTATTCATGCCGAGCACAAAAATGGCGGCATGCACTTTTATTTTGACGTTCCGCCCGAGTCACCGACGGTACGCGGTTTTGCCGCCATTTTGGGCGAAGGGCTCGACGGGATTTCGCCCGAAACCGTGCTGAACGTGCCGGGTAACTTTTACCAGCAAATGGGGCTGCACAAAGTGCTCACCGCCCAGCGACTCAACGGTCTGGGCGCGATTTTGGCGTACATCAGGCGGCTGGCCGCGCAAAAACTGGGCCAAAATTAACGCCATTTTCTGTCCCAAGGTGGCCTTTGGTCTGCCGGGGCAACCATTTCTGGTTACCGAATTCTGCCATGAAAATTGCAATTTTAGCCGACATCCACGCCAATTTCATCGCCCTGCAAACCGTGGCCGAGCACGTAGCCCGGTGGCAGCCGGACCAGGTCATGGTTGCCGGCGATATTGTCAACCGCGGGCCGCGCTCGCGCGACTGCCTGGAATTTATCCAGCACAAGCAGCAAACCGAAGGCTGGCTGGTGGTTAAAGGCAACCACGAAGATTACGTCATCAGCTTTGACCGGCCAGAAACAACGCCGCAGGGCGTGCTGTTTGATATTTTTCAGGTGGCGCACTGGTCGTACCGGCAGCTCAACGGGCAGGTTAAGGCGCTCCGGGCCATGCCGTTTCAGGTGAGCGTGGCCGGCCCCGCCGGCGGCGAACTGCGCGTGGTACATGCCTCTATGTTGAGCAATCGCAACGGCATTTTCCCCAACACCTCCGAGCCCCATTTGCGAAAAAAAATTGAGCCGCCGCCGGCAGTAATGGGCGTGGGCCACACCCACATTCCGCTGGTGCGTGCCATCGACAACACGCTGGTGGTGAACGCCGGGGCGGTGGGCCTGCCCTTTGATGGCGATCCCCGCGCCAGTTACGCTCAGGTACAGTGGCAGGCCGGCCGCTGGTCGGCGGAAATTGTGCGGCTGGAGTACGATCGCCGCCGGGCCGAGCAGGATTTTTTCGATACCGGTTTTATGGCCCACGGTGGCCCGCTGGCGCAGCTTATCCTCGATGAACTGCGTACCGCGCAATCCAGGTTGTACCAATGGACGGTTGAATACCAGCAGGCAGCCATCAACGGTGACATATCAATCGCCGACGCGGTAGATAATTTTTTGCGCAAAACACACGGGCTGGTGCTGAAATGAACCTTGTCTGATTGCTGGATTGAAGCCAACGGTTGTGGTACAATCTCGTCAACTCAGCAAAAGCGACAATAATTTATGAGCATTCACGTATTAGCGCCAGATGTGGCGGCCAAAATTGCCGCCGGCGAAGTGGTGGAACGGCCGGCCTCGGTGGTGAAAGAGCTGGTTGAAAACGCCATCGATGCCGGGGCCACGGCGGTTCGGGTTGAAATTGCGGAGGGCGGCAAGCGGCTGGTCCGGGTAATGGACGATGGCGGCGGCATCCCCGCCGACGAAGTGCCGCTGGCTTTTGCCCGCCACGCCACCAGCAAGCTGTCGTCCGTGGAAGACTTGAGCCACGTCACCACGCTGGGCTTTCGCGGCGAGGCGCTGGCCTCGATTGCGGCCGTGTCGCAGCTAACGCTGGTCACTCGCCCCGCCGCCCAAACCACCGCCACCCGCATCCGGCTCGAAGGCGGGCAGCAGGTTTCGCTGGGCGCGGCCGGTTCGGCGGCCGGCACCAGCATCAGCGTGGAAAATCTGTTTTACAACGTGCCGGCCCGGCTCAAGTTTCTGAAGGCCACCGCTACCGAAGCCGGTCACATCCACCGGATTGTGTCGCACTACGCGCTGGCCTACCCCCACATTCGCTTTATCCTGCAAACCGATAACCGCACCACGTTCCATACCAGCGGCAGCGGGGATTTGTTCGATGCCCTGGCGGCGGTTTTCAGCCTGGAAACGGCCCGGCAGCTTATTGAGGTGTCAAATCAGGAAACGCCGGCCGATGGCCCCGCGGTGGCTGTAGCCGGCTTTACCGGCGCGACGTCCCTGCACCGGGGCGGGCGCGATCAAATTATCTTTTTTGTGAATAAACGCTGGATACAGGACCGGGCGCTCAACCAGGCCGTGGTGCAGGCCTACCACACCTTTTTGCCGGTGGGGCGTTTTCCGGTGGCGGTGCTGAATGTTGAACTTGACCCCACCGAAGTGGATGTTAACGTGCATCCCACCAAAGCCGAGGTTAAATTTCAGTCGCCGCGACTGATTTTTAAGGCCGTGCAAAAAGCCGTCCGCGAGGCGGTGGTGGCGGCTTCGCCGGTACCGGGCATGGGCGGTCACGCGCCCGCTGGTTTTGGTTTGCACGCCGGCGACAGCGCACCCTGGCCCGGGACGCTGGGGGCCAGCCGGGGCCACAATTTTAACCAAATGGGCTTTGAAGCGCAGCGCACGCTGCCGGTTACCAACCAGCCCGATAGCCCCGACACGGCCGCCGAGGTGTGGCAAATGCCGCCCACCGAATCCACAAAAATGCCGCCAATGCGGGTGGTGGGGCAAATTCAGCAAATGTACATTGTCGCCGAAGGCCCGGACGGGCTGTATCTGATCGATCAGCATGCCGCCCATGAGCGCATTCTGTATGAAAAACTGGCCGCGCAGCGGGCCAAAGCCGACGTGCCTCAACAGCGATTGCTGGAGCCGGTGCTGGTTGAGTTAGCGCCGGGCCACGCGGCAATCATCGATGCCGAACTGGATATTCTCACCGAAGTTGGGTTTGATATTGAGCCATTTGGCGGCGCCACCTATCGCATTCGGGGCGTTCCCGACATGCTGGGCCAGGCCGACCCGGCGCAGGCGCTGGTTGACATTCTGGTGGAGATGGCCGACGGCGCGATTCCGCTGGCCAAAGAAACCCACGAAAAGATTGCCATTACCGTTTGCAAACGGGCCTCAATTAAAGGGGGGCAGGTACTCTCGCCGGAGGAAATGAAAGAACTGGTTCGCCAACTGGAAAAAACAACCGCCCCGCGCACCTGCCCGCACGGCCGGCCGACAATGGTCCATTTGAGCGCCTCGCAGTTGGCCCGCGAGTTTTGCCGCGTGTAGTTTGGCGGCTCAGCGCGATTTCTTCTCGGCCACCCAGAGGTAGACCAGACCGCGCCAGCGCTCATGATGCTTCACCACCAGCCCGGCCCGGGCAATGTGCCGGTTCCAGCACGCCGGTGAAAAATAGCTGATGACGCCGGGGCCAAAGGCCAGCAGGTTGCGCCAATCGCGGCCGTGTTCGGCAATGAGCAGCCGGCCGCCCGGCTTCAAAATTCGGGTAAATTCAGCAAAAATCGCGTCACGGTCATCGGCCTGTTGCAGTTCATGCAGGCTAAAACTGCAATACACCGCGTCGGCCCAATTATGGGGGATGGGCAACTGGTTGGGTTTGGCCGAACGCCGGTAAATACGGCGGTCGCTTTCCAGCGGCGGTTCAAGTTCCCGCGCCCGGCGCAGGGCCTGATCGGGCATTTTTTTCGGGTCAAAAATATCAACAATAAAATAGTGCCCCTGCGTTACCCGCGAAAGCAACCCCCGCGTTCCCCGCAACTTGCCGGCAGTTACATCGATCACCACATTGGCCTGTGCCAGCTCCCCCAGCTCAAACAGGCGATCATACTCACGGAACTGGCCCCAATCGTAAACAAAAAAGGCGGCAACCGGCACGCTGATGATAAAAACCAGTGCAACAATACCACTCACCAGCAGCAGAATATTCCACGGAGTAGCCAATAAACTGGCGTAAATCAAGGCCGCCAGGCCAAACAAAAATATCCCCAAAAATATGGGCCAGTTATAAAGCACAGTGGCCAGGGTTCCAGAATAATGCCGGTTTTGTAACAGTCCCGGGGCAACCCTTGATTGCGGTTTAGCTGTCATTGCTCACTCCTGAAAAAGCATCAACGGTACATTTTCATAATTTTTAGAAAACTTTGAAATCTAGGGCCAACAAAAACTACCTAATTTCCCGGTGACAGGCTGCGTTTAACCTTCAACGCGGTACCGAGCAACTTTAAAACGCTGTTGGGGTTTTGCCTTTCAAGCTCTTCGTAAACCTGAACGCCGGTTTCAAAAAAATCGAGCAGGCTTTGGATCTGCTGCCGCTCATACTGGCCATCGACATTGGGCAATTCGTTGAGCTTATTAACGCTGTCACGCAGCACAGAAATTGTCGGGTCAACTTCCCGTTTTTTGCGTTCGCGGGCAATAATCCTGAACATCGTCCACACATCTTTTTCGGTGGTGTAATATTCTCGCCGTTCGCCTTTGATATGCACCCGGCTGGCAATGCCCCAGGCAATCAACTCACGCAGCGCCATACTCACATTGCCCCGGCTAATCTGAAGTTCATCCATTATTTCATTGGCCGACAGCGGGCCATCCGAGATAAACAGCAGCGCGTGAATCTGGGCCATGGTGCGGTTAATCCCCCACAACGACCCCATTTCGCCCCAGTGCAGAATAAAGTTTTCTTTAACCCGATCAATGGTGCTCATAAAAGCCTGAAGTTTCAAAGTTTACTGAATGAATTGTAACACGCGAAGGTAGGCGCGTCAAAAACTGTTAGCGAATCTTCGGCTTGAAAATGCCATATTTTAAAATAACATAAGCAGCTCGAACAGCATCCCGCCAGCCAATTTTTTTACCATCTTCATACGTGCGGCCGTAGTAGGAAATACCGACCTCGTAAATTACGCAATCGAGCTGAGCGATTTTGGCTGTAAATTCCGGCTCAAAACCAAAGCGGTCTTCCTCAAGCGCAATTTGCTCCAGAAGATCGCGTTTAAATACTTTGTAGCACACTTCCATATCGGTGAGGTTGAGGTTGGTGAACATATTGGACAAGAATGTTAAAAACCGGTTGCCCAGCGAATGCCAGAAATACAAAACCCGGTGGCTATCACCGCCGACAAAGCGCGAGCCGTACACGACATCGGCTTTTTCTTCCAGAATGGGTTTGAGCAGTTTGGGGTACTCGTTGGGGTCGTACTCCAAATCAGCGTCCTGAATGATAATCAAATCGCCGCGGGCATGATTGAACCCGGTGCGCAGGGCCGCCCCCTTACCCTGATTGACCTCGTGAAAAACAACCACAATATTTTCCCGGTTTCGCAGCGTGTCCAGATATTCCCGGGTACCATCGGAGGAACAGTCATCGACAATGACCAGTTCCCGCTCAAGCGATAGCGGCACATCGAGCACTGTTTGCACAATGTTTTTGATGGTGCTGATTTCGTTGTAGCAGGGGATTACAACCGAAAGTTTCATTGAACTCACCCGGCAAGCGCTTTTTTGACGGCCGTAATGTGCGCCGGGTTACTGCCGCAGCAGCCACCGAACATTTTAACCCCCTGCGCCTTGAATTTGAGGGCATAGTCAGCCATGACTTCGGGGGTAACATCATACACAATTTCGCCGCCGGCTTCCATGCGGGGCAATCCGGCGTTGGGCTTGGCAATGAGCGTGGCCTCCGGGGCAGCCTGGCGCATGGCCGTGAGCGCCACCAGATTTTCCTCCAGCGTGCGGCCGCAATTTACACCGACCGCAACCACGCCCAAATTGAGCAAAAAGGTGACGGCGGCTTCCGGTTTAACACCCATCATCGTCCGGCCGTGCGAATCAAAACTCATTGTTACAGTGACCGGCAGATCGGTCACCTGCTGCGCCCCCACAATGGCGGCTTTGGCTTCCTGCAAATCGCTCATTGTTTCGATGTGCAGGCCGTGAACGCCACCGTCTACCAGCCCTGCCGCCTGTTCGGCAAAGTGGGTTACCGCCGCGTCGTAGCTGAGCGGACCCATTGGCTCCATCAGCAGGCCGGTTGGCCCCATCGACCCCAGCACCAGCACCGAATCGCCGGCCACTTCGCGGGCCAACCGGGCCGCCGCCAGATTAATCTGGTAAGTCTGGTCGCCGGCGTGTTTTAGTGATAACCGGGCGCGGGTGCCGCCAAAGGTGTTGGTCAAAATCACGTCGGAACCGGCATCGATGTACGCCTGGTAGTGCTGCTTGATGGCCGCCGGATTCTGCAAATTCCACAGCTCCGGCGCCATCCCGGAGGGCAGCCCCAGCTTCATTAACTGCGTGCCGGTTGCCCCATCCATAATAATGATCCCCGGCTCGGCCAGCCGTTGTCGTAAGTCAGCCATATCCCACCTCCATTTCAATAAAAAGCCGGAGACAGTTCTCCGGCGCTGATTTCATTTTTTGCATCTTACCGCCAATCAAATCAATCTGCAAATTAACCGCGAGAGCGCCCCTATGTTTACCGGTTAAGGCCGATGTATGCTATAATTGCCCCTTGCCCTTGGAGAAGCACCACCCAATGAAACCCATTACCATTCTCAGCACCGTCAAACGGCCGTGCCGGTCAACATTGCCCGCAGGCCGCTGGTCGATACGGCGGCCGGCAGATCGCCCGGGCCATGCCCGGTGTGGTTGATCAGGAATCGCTATCTGGCCGGTACGCCGCTACTAAATTTAGTGAACAGAGAGGCAGGCTCTTGATAAAAGGAATAATTTTTGATCTGGGCAATACCTTGCTCAAATTTACCGGCGACTGGCCCACCGTTCGCCGGGAGGGCGCCGCGGCCATGGCCGACTGGTATCTCAAAAAAAAGCATGTCAAAATTGACCCCGCCGCGCTGATCGAGGCGTTTCTGGCCGAAATCGCTGCCTGCCAGCAGCAGGCCAGCCAGACTCAAACCGAGGTACAGGCGCAGGATACGCTGCGCCGGGCGCTGGCCAAAATTGACGCTCCGGCGGCGGCCACAGCGCATATTGAAGCCGCGCTGAAAATCTATTTTGGGCCGGAAGAGGCCGCCAGCCAGCCTTACCCCGATGCCGTTGACACGCTCAAAAAGCTGTCGTTAAATTACCGGCTGGGCCTCTGTTCCAACGCGGCAGACGACCCGCTGATTCAACGGCTGGTTAACCAGGGCAGCCTCCGGCCGTGGCTGTCGCCAACGTTCAGCTCGGCCGGGCTGGGTTGGCGCAAACCCCGGCCCGAACCGTTCCAATTGATCGCCAGCCGCTGGGAGCTGTCCCCTGCGGAGATTGTGGTTGTGGGTGACACGCTGGCGGTTGATATTTTGGGCGCACACAACGCCGGCATGGCCAGCGTACTGGTAACCATGGACGAATCAGCCACCAACGCCCAACACCGCGACATTAAACCGAGCGCCACGGCATCGAGTTTGTCTGCGTTATTGGATGTTATCGTGAAATTATAGTTCATTCACTACGCGAAAAGTGTGACGTGCAGGCTCAAGCCATCATTCTTGAAAAACACGTTATTGGCCCGGCCTGGTGGCAAGTGACATTTGCCGTGGCCGAATTTTCGGGTGCGTTTTGGCCGGGGCAATTTTTTTTGCTGCGCTGCGATCCCTGCTACCTGCGCCGCCCCATCTTCCCCCAACACCTCGGCGATAACCGATTTGCCCTGCTGCTGCGCCCCTCGCCCGACCCCGGCCTGTCGTGGCTGATTTCGCGCCAGCCCGGTGACGCGCTGGATGTGCTCGGCCCGCTGGGGCGAGGTTTCAACCTGCCGGCCGGCGCGGCCAACCTGCTGCTGGCCAGCGACGACCAGTGGCTCAGCCCCCTGCTCCAGCAGATGGAACTGACCGTGGCTGCCGGCGGCGCGGTTACACTGGCCCAGGGCGGTAGCCGCAGCGCGGCGCTCTACCCGGTGGCCAATCTGCCGGCGGCGGTGGAATTTTTTGCCGTTACCGGGGATGGCTCGCAAGGGCAACGCGGCCAACTGGCCAACACTCTGCCGCAACTGCTGCGCTGGGCCGATGCCGTGCTGGCGGTCGGCTCGCTGGAGTTGTACCGGGCGCTCAAACGGCACACCGAACAGGTTCGGCTGCGAGTGACGCCCGGCTTTTTGTTCGGGCTGTTCGCGCCGGAGCTGCTGCCCTGCGGCGTGGGAGCCTGTTTTGGCTGCGCTGTTACCGGCGAGCACGGCCTCAAACTGGCTTGCAGCGATGGCCCAATCTTCGATTTGGCCGAAATTGAGTTGGGGTAAATGATGATCGAACTGGCCCCGCGTCATAAAATTGGCCTGCCGCTGGCTTCGCCGGTGCTGATTGCCGCCGGTTTTGGCGGCTACGGCGACGCTTACCAGCGCTGGCTCGATCTGTCTGTGTTTGGGGCGGTAGTGACCCGGCCGGTAACGCTGCGCCCGGAGCGGGGCAGCGCCGGCCCGCGCGTGGCCGAAAGCGGCGGGGGAATGGTTATCGATACCGGGCGGCAAAATCCGGGGGTGAAAAAGGTACTGCAGCAGTACGGGCGGGTGTGGCGGCGGCTGCCCTGCCCGGTGCTGGCCCATTTGCCCGCCGACGAGCCAGACAGTCTGCGGCGCACAGCGCGGGCGCTCAGCAGCAGCACCGCGCTGGCCGGGCTGGAATTGGGGCTGCCGGCCGCGGCCCTGCCCGTTGATGCAGCGGAGTGGGTGCTGGCTCTGCGCGATGGCAGCGACCTGCCGCTGCTGGCCAAAATTCCACTGGATGCGCCGCTCGATCTGGCCGAGGCGGTGGTTGAAGCCGGCATCGATGCGCTGGTGATTGGCGCGGCCCCCACCGGCGCGGCTGAGGTCGGTTTGCCGCCAGCGGCCACCATCCACGGCCACTTTTTTGGCCCGGCCATGTTCCCCCTCACCCTGCACCGGGTTCACCTGCTCCGCACCGAGTTCGATGTGCCGCTGGTGGCCGCCGGTGGGGTTCAATCGCTGGCCCAGGCGCAAATGCTGCTGCAAGCCGGAGCCAGCGCGGTGCAGCTCGACTCGCTGCTGTTTGTTGAGCCGCTTCGGGCCGAAGAGATCGCGCGGGCAATGGCTATCCGAAAGGATTAAAGCCGGACGGCATAGACTTTGGTCTGGTAGATGAAAGAGACTTTGCCGTCGCGCTGGTGCGCCTCAAAAATGCGGCGCAACTCTTGCAGCATTGGCTCGTGGTGCGGATGGCCAGCCAGCGGCGCATACGATGACGACAACAGCCGCCCCTTTAGTCCCTCGAAATCAAATTCCTGAGTGTAGGCAAAAAGTTGAGTGGTCACCACCGCGCCAAAGAGGGCTTGTAACTGAGCCTGGCCCACCTGTTTGTGGTCAACCGCACGGTATTCAAGCGCGTATTTTTTCAGCATTTGCTCGTAGGCGTGGTGAAACGGCACGGCGACATCGCGCTCGTTCCAAACCAGCGCCACCCAGCCGCCCGGTTTGAGAATTCGGGTAAACTCGGCGGCGGCGGGGGCGTGGAACCAGTGAAATGCCTGCCCCACAACCACCAGCCCGGCCAGGTTGGCGGGCAACGTGGTAGCTTCGGCGGGCGCGGCCACGCTGTGAAAACCGGGAAACCCGGCCAAAGCCAGCTCCGCCGCCTGCCGCATATCGGCGTTGGGTTCCACGCCATAAACGGTGTTTCCGTTTTCAAGAAACAGCCGGGTCAGTTTGCCCGTGCCGGAACCCACATCGACAACAACAGTTGCGGGCGTCAGGCCGCAGCCGGCGCGCAGATAATCAAGCATCTCGGCCGGATAACCGGGCCGATATTTAACATAATTGTCCACGCGATTACTGAATCTTTGAGTCGGGTCCATAAATTATCACCTCCGGCTGAATCATAAGGCAAAGCCGGCCATCAAACAACAGCGAGAGTGTGATTTGGGTCGCAGGGGCGGAGGGAGACAGGGAGCAGGGGAGAAGTGAGAGGGAAGGAGGGAGGACGGATGACGAATGGTGAATGATGAATTGCAAATTGCGAAAAAATGAGTCAGCGAGTCAGCGAATTACGGAACACGAAACACGAATTACAATTCATAATTCATAAGGGGTTTATCTTTTTTATAAAGGATGGTATAATTATGTCATGTTGATCGGTCAAAAGTGAGCGAGGCGGGTGGATTAACATGAACATATTGCCAAAAATAAAACCCATTATTGTGACGGTGCTGGCACCGATTTTGCTGCTGTTGGGCGGCAGCCTTTATCTGGGTGCGACCAACGTTCGGGCGGCCGAGCCAATCGAGCAGCAGCCGGTAGCCCAAACCGGGCAGTTTCAGGCCGGTGAAAACTGTACCTGCGAGAAGGATACGCTCAACTGCCAGGATTTTTCCAGCGCCGGGCAAGCCCAAACCTGTTTTGACACCTGCCTGGCCAGTACCGGCTACGATGTGTACGACCTGGACAGTGATGGCGATGGGCAAGCCTGTGAAAACACAGCCTACGGCAGCAACCCGGCCATCGAGTCGCCCATTGCCGATCAGGACAACCTCGCTCCATTGGGTGAATCGGTACCCGGAGCCAACAATCTCATTACCAACGGCAATTTTGAATATGGTTTTTATCCGGTGCCCGAATTGGGGTTTGAGCCGCCCGACACGGGGCAGGTGCCCAACGGCTGGAACTGGTATAAAAGTAACACCTACGGCAAGGTCATTATCCAGAACAACCAGGAATTTGGGCTGGTTTGCCGCGACGATGTTGGCGCAGCCGAAGCCACCAACCAGCCGCCCGAAGAAGAAGAGGACTCGCCGTTTGGGCCGATTCCTGGCGTGGTTTATCAACGGCCCAATAACTCGCTGTCGCTGCATATCCAATCGACTGATGAGCCGGATATGCGGCTGGGAGTTTACCAGACGGTCAAGGTAAAGCCCGGCCAGGATTATCTGTTTTCTATCAGCGGCACGATACAGATTCAAAGTGGGGCTTCAACGTTGCAATCTGATGACCCCGAAGCACCGACAGAAGCCCAAAACCACACGCTCGAAATATCGTTTGATCAAAATGGCGGTACCGACTGGCAGGCTATCCCACTCGAAAAACGGCACATTGTCGAATTTAAGGAAAACAAGCTGGAATTCAAAATTTCCAAAGATGACGAGGATATTGCCGTAATTCAGGATTTTGAAACCGTTGTGCGGGCGCGGTCTGATAAACTAACAATATTTCTGACCGCCTGGCGCAAGTGGTCCAACTGGCGCACAACCCGCTTCATCGTCGATTGCGTTTCACTGGTGCCGGTGACAGCGGGAGCAGCGCCCGCCGTACAATCGCTGCCCAGCCAACCCGCGCAACCTGACCAGGCCCAGCCCGCCGCCGCCGAACAGCCGGTCACCGAATCGCAGCCGGCGCAAACCACACCCGATCAAACCACCCAGATCATCCCGCCCAGCGGCGGCATACTGGACAAAGCCGGCAACTCTTTATTAATCATCGGCGCATCGGTCATTGTTCTGCTCGGGTTGATTGGGGCCGGCGTCTGGAATATGCGGCGATAGATTAACGCCGATTTAACGCAAAAAAGCCGGAGCACATGCTCCGGCTTTTTTAGTAGGTACAACGATCTGAAAATGATAACCGCTTATGTCATTGCAGCAATAACGCATTCAATTCGTCGCCGGCTCTGGTTACCTGATCCAGACAATTAGCCACCAAAAACGCTGTGGCATCTTTGGCGCCGGTCTCTTGGGTATCAAACCACCTGTCCATCAAATCGATAGCGTCATCACATTTTTGCAGGCCGCCAGTGAGTTTTTGGTGAATCTGTTCAGCTTCCGGCGGGGGTGACAGGCTGTCAATCCGGTTCAGGTAATCTCCCGCCTGTGACGCAAACGCATTGAACTTTTCTTTGAATTCAACCAGAGTCAGCTTGTTTTCACGGTAGCTCATGGCCGCCTGGCCAAAACTGTCGCCGGCTTCGTTGAGCTGCTGCCCCAATTGGTTGACGGTTTTGGCGTAAACATACAGGGCGGAGCTTTCCTGCTCGCTATTTTTGGGGGCGGGCATTTCTGGCAATTGAACTTTGGGTAAAGCGCCAGCCGTGGTGGGGTTGAGCGATACTCCGCTGGTAGAAATCATCTCCGGGATAGTCTCGCCCGGAAACATCAGCGGCGGAATCACCAGTTCGGCCGCTGGCGGAGGCTGTAAGTCGGCTTCGGTTACGCCGGCAACCCGAATACAATCTGAAGCCTCCTGTCCGGTTGACACGCAAATAAATACAAGTTGTTCTTCAACCAAAGCCGGGATGGAAAACTGGTGGTCAACCGCCGGATCATCAGGCTTAAAATCCAGAGTAAGGCCGCCGCCCTGCCACTGCGTTTTAACCAGGCCAACGCCTTTAACAACCCAGTAAACGTTGGTCAGCTTAACCACTTCAACCGCCGGCACAGATTCGCCGCCGGGGTTGAAAGTTAGCGCCAATGTCAGCTCGATATTTTGCTCCAGCCGTAACCCCTGCTGCGGCCCCAACGGTGTTTCCACAGTCTCAAAACCGGTCGGCAGATAAGTGGCTACTGCCTGCCCCCGGCTGATATTGCCGGTTACCGCCTGCCCGTCCCGAAACGCCCGGACTGTGCCACTCACCTCAAATTCCTGCCGCCAGGATTGCCCCAGATGTTCCATCACTTCCGGGCGGGGCAAAAACAGCCCTTTAACTTTGCCAAATTTCAGGTCGCCCAGCTCAGTTAGCCGCCGCATGTCGCCCAGATATTGACCGGCCAAACCCTCCGGCCGGCACTCCAGGCCAAATTCTATCGTTTGGCCTTCGTACTCGGTGCTGAAGCGGATTTGTGGGGATGTCATCTCGGCCAGATGCAAAGTATAGGAAGTGTGCGGGCTGTTATACGTCCAGGCCGACCCGGCTTGCAGTGGCCAATAAGCGTGCTCGCACATTTGCAGTGTTGTATCGTTAGTTTGTGATGCGGCCTTCACAGGCATTTGAGAAGAAGGCCGGGCAGTGGGGATGTCCTGCGCCGTAGGGGTTTGGGCCGGAACCGCCGCTGTGTCGGCCGGAGAAATATCATCCGGCAGAGAGGCCGGCGCGGCGA
Source organism: uncultured Caldilineaceae bacterium (assembly GCA_964407935.1). GTDB lineage: Bacteria > Chloroflexota > Anaerolineae > 4572-78 > J111 > J095. The sequence goes on along the minus strand of CAYOXS010000030.1, from coordinate 4,308 downwards.
TGTTGACCTGCTCGCTGGCCGGGCTGGCGGCTTGTGCGGAGTCAGCTTCGGCGGACAGCATCAGCCGATTTTTGAGCTGCCTGACATCGAGCCGGGCCTGTTCAATATAACCAGCCAATTGGGTTTTGTTAAGTTCAATTTTTACCGGCACAGTGGTATTAAGCTGCACGGTGGTATCGACGCTGATGGTGTTATTGAACTGCACCGGCACGACCATATTGATGGGGAAATCGGTCTTGATCGGCATTTCAAGTTCAATCTGGGTATTGCCGGTTTTAAAAGGGAATTTCACCACCTGATCAATCGGGATAACCGTGTCCAACGGGATATCGATTTTTTGGTTGAGAGGCACATCGGCTTTGACAGGAACGGCCTGATTGACTTCAATATTATAAACGATAACCTCGTTGGCCAGCTTGTTCAGAGTAGTTTCGGCGTTACTCAAAACGTCAATGGCCGCGAGCCGGGCCAGGTTAAGCCCATAAATCAGAGCCAGATTGAGCGCCAGCAGGACGATAATCCCCCCGAAAAGAATCCAGATTGGCCGCTGCATATCAATGTCTCCTTCCTCTGCACCTGCATTGAATCATTTTTGGATAAGCGGTAGAAAAGTTAACGGCAGTTCAACCGATGACTCGGCCACAACCAGTTTGACCGCGCCGATGGGTTGGCCCAAAACTGTGCCGCTGGCCTGCGTGCCTACGCCCTCCAGCACCCAGCCGTTGCCGGTGAGGGAATCACCCATTATAAATTGACCCCGCGGCACCGTTAGTTGCATATCGATGAGGTCATTGGCTTGATTGACGCCGGCGGTCAAACGCCAGGTTACCCCAGCGCCCTCCGCCGAGCCGGCCGCGGCCGGTAAACTTTGCCACTCGATGACCCTGATGCTCAACGGGGCGGCAATTATATCTTCATCAGTAACGGAAGAAGCCGACCAGCCAGCGCCGCTGTTGAGGGCAACCGTAGCACACCAAAAGGGGCCATCGACATCCTCATTTTTCCAGGCAGAAATCCAAACCGGCGTACCGTTGCTCAATTGTGCGGCAATGGCAAACCAGTCGTGATCGTAATCAGCGGGCGCTGCCGCCAAAGTTAGCGGGACTATGCTCTGCAGCCCCTGCATGTCTACCCGGGCTACCCCTTTTTCAACGCCGCCGAGTTTGATTGTGACCCAGTCGGCGTGATAGTTTGACACAAGCGAAATTCCAGCGAGCCGGCCAACACGAATATCGCCGTCACCGCCTTCCGGGATTAAATCGCCAACGGGCGTTAAAACTACATCTGCCAGAGTCAGTTCAGGCGTGGCTACGTTCAATCGGTAGACTCCGGCGGCATTATCCCACTGCCACAAAACCAGTTCCGGGCCGGGATTGAGCTTGAACGAGTAGGTGGCCGTGGAATCGTTATAGCTCAACATGCCGGTGTAACGGTTGCCGGCAAAGGTCTGGCTGCCGGTAAAATCCTGGCGCTGAACCAGGCATTCCTGCGATTGCGCGCCGGAAACATTAATATCGGAGATGGAAACAATAAAGCCGAAATCCTGATTACTGTCTGTGATTCTGCCGGCGGCGTAGCGCCACTCAACCCCGGCCACGGAAGGGGGCCAGTAGGCCAGCCGGTTAAGCCCCGCGGCGTTGATATTCCGCGCAGAGAAAAATTTGTTAATCCAGGGCCAAACCGCCGCGGCGGCAGACAGCCTTAAAAATTCACGTCGCTGCATGCGCTACCTCAAATAGTAAACAGGCTTTAATTCTTGATAACGATTGGCAAATAGACTCGGGGGAAATCCGGCGGCAGGTGGGCAGTGATGGCGAGTGGGTTATCAAAGAATTGCTCGTAAGCCGCGCCAACATTGTCCGGCCCACCGCCGGCCGGGGGCAGAAAGAAGATGGAACTCTGCAACACAAAATTACTATTGAAGTTGCCGCCGTACACAATGCCTGACTCGCCAAAGGAACCGGGCTGACCGGTATCCGGGGTTTCCGGCGTGCTGTTATCCCGGTAAAAATTTTGTGGGGTTCCACCGGCCGCAGCCGGGTTGGTAATCTGGATGAGCCGCCCGGTGGGGTGACTCACCTGAAACCAGCTACTCAGCGGCGTGGCCGCAATGGCATCGGGGACGCCGTTGATGGTGACGCCGGCCGGGGTGTTGGCGTTAAAAAAGGTGGCTCCCGCCGCGCCGCTGTCAAAATCAAACGAGGTGCGCACGCTGGAAACAGGGATACCGCCGGTTGTCAATGAAATATTGGCTGTGGCCTGTAAAAGAGAAGCGTATGCAAAATAGATTGTGCTTAAATTGGCTTTGACCGCACCGGAAAGGAACGATTGCTGGACATCGCGTTGCAGCACAACCCGCACCGGCCCATCCTTGATTAAAAGCGGATTGGGGCTGGTTGGGGGCAAATTGTCTTCGGTAAAGGTAAATGTCCCAAAAAAGTTGACGATAACCCGCAGCTTTGTGCGATCCAGAATGTCGGTACTGCTGCCGTTCAGCTTCAGATTTTCCAGCCCGGCGTGGGTGGTAGTAAATTCGGCCGTGTATTGGCCGGTGGTGATGCGCCGGTTGGGTGCGTTGTAGCCGGCGTAATCGCCGCCGGCCGTAGACACCAGGCTGGCCGAACGAACCAGGTACGCCCAGCCTTTTTTGGCCGGAGTCGTTGGGTCGTACACTTCTATTTCATACCAGGTCGGGCTGATAGGCAGGGTTGTGGTCAGCGAGACAGTTGCCGGTAGCCTGGCGCCCAAATCCGCGGCCATAAAAACAATTTCATCATTACCATTGAGCAGGCCATCGTCGGCGGTGGTATAATTGCCGCCAGCGGTCACTTCGTCAACCTGCATCGGGATTTGCCCCCCCAAACTGGCGCCGGTGTACGTATAAACAAACAACTGCCCCACCGGCGCGCCGCTTAAAGCAGCCACTTTGCCCCCGGAAACAACCACCGGCTCCAGGTTTCTATCCAGCGTTTTGGACTGACTCGCCGCGCTGACAATGATTTGCCCTACCACCGCAGCGGCCAGGCCCAGCAAAACAGATATGGCTATGCGATAGCTTTTCATCGGTCACTACCGGCAACCTCGGTGGGTTCTGTTTCGATGGTTCCTTTGCGCAGGAAAACTGCATACGTATCGATTTGCCGTACTTTTTCAAAATTCTGGTGAATGTAATTATCCAAATCAGTCGCCCCAATTTGCGGCAAATGCTCAAGAAAACCCGTTTTTGCGGCCTCCAGCTCGTCATCTGAAAATATGTATTTAAGAATGATCAGCGAAACTTTCTGCTTTTCCAGATCGGCAATGATTTCCTGCTGAACGCGGGCAGTATCGGCGATGGCCGGATGGAGTTCCTGATAGCGGGTAGCGCTCGGCCGGTCCAGAACGAAATAGATGATGACATCGCCAATAATGATTACATCGTGCCGGTGCAAACCAACAAACAACGTTTGATCCGGCGGCACGTGGGTCTCCACAAAATCCGACAATTCTGCCAGGTTGCGCGCCTCGCCCGGGGTAACTTTAAACCCCGATACTTTGGGCAACTGGAGCGCGGCGCTTTCGTGCGGCCATTTTGCCCAGGCGAGGAACATCGGTTGAGCCGCAAAAGAAAGCATCCAGCCCAGCATCAACCCGGCGGGAACCAACGCGAGTGACCGTGGTTTGCCGGCAAGGTACGGGGCCACAAAGTTCCGGTAAAAGATTGCTCCCAAAAAACTGCTGTAAACGGACATGCTCACAATGTGCGTATTAATTTGCACATGAGCCGCCATGTAATGCAGGAACCCGCCAATTGTCAGCGTAACGCCTATGGCTGCCTCAACGGCTTTGCGTTTGACGATGGCCTGCCCCGTGGCTAGTAAACCGAGGAGAAGCAGCCCAAACGGCACGGCAAAATTAATGTAAGTGGTCAGGTTTTGCAGCAAGAGCAGCCGCTTGGGGTTGTAAATCCAAAACGGCAACAGGCTGGGATAGCCTTCTGGCCGGGCATAGCGAAAATCGGTTAAGGGGAAAATAATCACGTTTTGCCAGGCATCCGGGCCGGCTACGCTGGCAAAATAGAGGAGTATCGGGGCAACAATGGCCAAGACTCCGCCGGCATAACTGGCCAGTTTTAACCAGAAAACGGTACGTTGATCGCGTGGCACAGCGGTGTTTAAAATGTGTTCGGTGAGCAAACCGACGCCAATAGCAATGGCCGTGTAGCCGCCGACATCGTGCTTAAAGGCGGTTAGTATACCGGTAACCAGACCCGCAGCAATTAAATACCCAAGCCGTTTACGCTGATAATAAAATATAATCAAAATCAGC
>CAYOXS010000029.1:0-30679 GCA_964407935.1 uncultured Caldilineaceae bacterium | reverse complement strand
GCACGTCCATATTTTGCACATCGCCCAAAATCACCGGCAGCCCCTGGCCCAGCAGCGTATCAACCAGCGCCGAGGGCGTGTCGTTGATGCCGACGACCGTTTGCTGGTAATCCGCCGCCAGCGAGCCGGCCACGCGGTAGCCAATCCGCCCCAGCCCGCAAACCACAATGTGATTGGTGATGGTCGATTCTACCAGCGCGGCCTGCCACTCCTGGCCGCGTTCGCCGCGCAGAAAAAAAACACGGATTACGCCGATGACTTTTAGCCCGAAAAGTGAAAAAAGCGGCAGCCCGATCAGCGGCACCAGCACCGGAAAAATATCCAGCCGGGCATCCACCGGCATATCGGCAAAGGTAAGCTGAAAAAAGGTCATATTGATCACGGCAAAAAAGGCTTTGAGCGGGCTGAGGGTAACGCCTTCCCAATTTTTTACAGCCACCCAATAAATGTACGAGGTTAAAACCAACGCGGCCAGCAAAATAAGGGTCACCCGCCAGGGGAACAGGTGACCAAATACGCGCAGATCGCGCCTAAAGTTTTGCAGCCAGCGGGGTTGCCGCCGTTTCAGCCAGTTGCGGAGTTTCATTAAAGTGTACCAGCCTTTTTGGTTTCCCTACCTGCCAGATGCATGGTAACGCAAAAGCGGCCGCCCGGCAACAGCGTGGCTGGAGTATGCCCCCGGCCAAACCGGCCGTTTCGCCGGGAGAAAGAAATTATGACTGAGTTATAATCAATTTATAACTGAGTTATAATGTGATTATAACTGTGTTATATTGTAATTATAACTGAGTTATAATACGAGTAGGTCACGTTTGTAGCGTGGCTGCGCCGGGGGTGAGAATATTGATGCAAGGGCGCTTCGCGAAGCGCCCCTACCGTCCTTGATTCGCTGCCCCGCGTGTAGTTGGCGGGGTGACACAATTGAGCGCACCCTAATTCCTGACCCCTGAATCCTGAATCCTATTTCCAAAGGAGTTCGACAGAACCGGGGGGTTCGACACCAAGAAAGAAAATGGTTATTGGGGGGAGCTACCCCCCAAGCCCCCCGGCCTGCGGCGCTATTTTCAAAGGAGATTATCCATGAACCAAACCAACCGCCAGCACTATTTTTCCGGTACGCCGTGGGAGCCGATTGCCGGCTACTCGCGGGCGGTGCGGGTGGGCAACACCATCCATGTGAGCGGCACCACCGCCACCGCCGCCGATGGCAGCATTGTTTGCCCCGGCGATGCCTACGGCCAGACCGTGCAAACGCTGCGCAACATTCAGGCGGCGCTGCACGGCCTGGACGCGCGCCTGGCCGACGTGGTGCGCACCCGGATGTATGTGACCAATATTGCTGAGTGGGAAGCGGTAGCCCGCGCTCACGGTGAGTTTTTTGGCGATATTCGCCCGGCCACCACGATGGTTGAGGTGCGCCGGTTGATCTCGCCGGAGATGCTGGTGGAAATTGAGGCCGAAGCGCTGGTGAGCGGGGACGGCGCGTAGCCGTTACCAGCGGTTGGTAACCCGCGCCAGAAATCTTTGGGCGCTGATCCGCCCGGAGCTGTCCGAGGCCAGGTAGAGCGCCAGCCCGGCAATCTCGGCCGGTTCCAGCGCAGTTACATTTTGGGCCGGCGTTTCGTTGTGGGGGCGTTGGGCCAGCATTTCGGTGTTGACCGGGCCGGGGCAGATTACATTGACCTGCACGCCAAACTGGCGCACTTCGCCGGCCAGCGCCTCGGTAAAGGCGATGACGCCGGCTTTGCTGGCGCTGTAAACGGCGTTGCCCGGCGAGCCGCGCACGCCCGAGCCGGACGAAATGTTGATGATTTTACCCTGCCGCCGCTCGATCATATGGCGGCAAACCGCCTGCGAGCAGAGAAAGACGCTGGTTAAATTGGTGGTCATCGTCCGGTTCCAATCGTCCAGCGACATCTCCAGCACCGGCTGCGAGCGGGCCATGCCGGCGTTGTTCACCAAAATGTCGATGGCTCCAAACTCGGCCAGGGCGGCGTTAACCATACCGGCCACACCGGCGGGGTCTGTTATATCGGCCTGAATAACCAGCGCCCGGCGGCCCGCGGCGGTGATTTGGGCGGCCACCTGTTCCAGTTGCGGCCGGGTGCGGGCCACCAGCGCCACGTTGGCCCCGGCCTCGGCGTAAGCCAGGGCGATGGCCCGGCCAATGCCGCGCCCGGCTCCGGTAACAATTGCGGTTTTATTTTGAAGGGTGAGCATCGGTTTTACTCGTGTTTGATCCAGGGGTCCAGCGCGTCGCGCAGGCCATCGCCAACCAGGTAAATGGCCAGCGTGGTCAAAAAGATAAAGATGCCGGGGGTGACTACCAGCCACGGCGCTTTGGTAAAACTGCCCAGCGAGCCGCTCATCATATTGCCCCAACTGGCGTTGGGCGGGCCAATGCCCACGCCCAAAAAGCTCAGGCCGGCCTCGGCGATGATGGCGCTGGCCACATCAAAAATGGCGACCACAATGATGATTGACGAGACGTTGGGCAGCATGTGGCGGAACATAAGCCGCCAGATTGATGCGCCCATCGCCCGGCTGGCCAGAATATATTCGCGCTCGCGGATGGAGAAAAGCTGGCCGCGCAGCAGGCGCGAGACACCCATCCAGCCGAACATACCAATCAGGATGGCCAGCCCCTCCGGGGTGCGAAAGACCGGGTACGTGCCGGCCAGAATGATCAGCAGAAACAGCAGGGGAATGCTGCTGAGGGTCATAATCACGCCGTTGATCACGTCATCGACCCAGGTGGCGGCGTAGTAGCCGCTGATCAGCCCCAGCACCACACCCAGGGTAATGGACACGAAAGCCACGTAAAAGCCAATCCGCAGCGAAATCCGGCCGCCGTACAGCCCGCGGGTGAGCACGTCGCGGCCGGCGTCATCGGTGCCCAGCCAGTGGCACTCGCCCGGGCCGGCGGTAAAACAGGCGCGCAGCCCGGCCGCGGAGTCGGAAAAGATGGCCGGCCACAAGCTCCACTGGCAGCCCTTGCTGCTGTTGCAGGTGCGGGTAAACTCCTGAAATTTGGGCCAGGATTCGGCGGCCCAGGTGGGCTGTTCGTTGCGCAGGCGCAGGTTGGTGGTGATGGGGTCAAAGCCCAGTATGTTAGTCGCAATCCACGGCGCGGAAATGGTAATGACAATCATAAACAGGCCCAAGGCCATCGCCGCCAGCGTGATTTTATCGCGCAGGAGTTTGCGCCGAACCGCACCCCAATAGGTGATTTCTTTAACGTCTTGCAGCCCTGATTTGGTTTTTTGTTGTGGTAGCGCTAACGAGTGTTCGGCCATAGTTATTTGGTAATATCGTATCTCACCCGGGGGTCAACAATGCTGTATAGAATATCCACCATCAGCACGCCCAAAATGCCCAAAAACGAGCCAATAACAAACAGGGCCATCATCACCGGAAAATCGCGGGCGTTAACGGCGGTAATGAACAGCCGGCCCATACCCGGCCAGGAAAAGACGGTTTCAAACAACACCGAGCCGGACAGCGCCAGCAAAAAAATGCCGCTGAGGCCGGTGACAAAAGGCATAATCGCGTTGCGCAGCACGTGCCGCCAGACCACCGCTTTTTCGGTGAGGCCCTTGGCCCGGGCGGTGCGCACGTAGTCCTGGTTGAGCACTTCCAGCATTTCAAAGCGCAAAATGCGCGAAAAACCAATCCAGCCGCCGATTGCGCCCACCGTCGCCGGTAAAATCAGGTGATGCAGCCGGTTCAGCAGCGAGCCATCACCCACGGTGTACATGCCGCTCAGCGGCACGAGCCCCAGATAGCCGCCCAAAACAATCAGCAGCAGCAGGCCCAGCCACCAGTGCGGCACGGTATTAACCAGCACCGTAGACACCCGAATAATGTGGTCCGGCAGTTTACCCCGGCGCAGCGCGGCATAAATGCCCAGCGGCACCCCGCCCACTACGCTCAAAATCAGGCTGGCCAGCGCCAGGGTAAAGGTGGCCGGGATGCGCTCGGTGATCACGTCCATGGCCGGCTGGCCTTTAAAGTAAAACGACCGGCCAAAATCCAGCCGCAGCACGCCTTTGCCGCAGCGATCCGGTTCGGCCAGGCAGCGGCCGCTGCGCCAGGTTTCGTTTTGAGGCAGCCAGTCCTCGCCGGCCAGCCAGGTGAGATACTGCACCGGAATAGCGCGATTTAGCCCGTAAGCCAGTTTGAGCCGGTCAACATCGGCGGTGGTTGATTTGGGGTCGTCATCCAGAAACTGGATGGGGCCGCCGGGCGCTGCCTGATAAATTGTAAAGGCGATGAGCGTGGAAATCCAGATCAGAAAAAACGATTGAATCCCGCGCCGGATAATGTATCGGGTCATTGTGTGTTTACCGTGAGCGCGGCGGACATAACGCGCCCGCCGCGCTCGCTATGTTTCAATTACGGTTGTTGTTCAATGTACCAGTCTTCCTGATTCCAGCCGATGCCCAGGGCGGTCGGTTCGATGCCCAAAATGCGGTTGTTCTGGCCGCTCCAGGCTTTGCGGTAATACAGGAAAACGTAGGGCGAGTCATCGGCGATAATTTTCTGGACTTCCTGGTACTTTTCTTTGCGGAACTCGGTGTCGTAGGTTTTGCCAGCTTCCTCAAACAGCGCTTCCATATCTTTGTTGATGTAGGCCACCGCGTTCAGCTCCGGGATGTTTTCCTCTGACCAGATGGTGTACATAATGTGCGGTTCAATGGTGGCGCGCCACGAGCCAATGAACATGTCCCAGGTGGGTTCAACGGCGTTGGTGGCGTCTAAAAAGCTGGCCCACTCCAGCGCCTCAATATTGGCTTCCACGCCAACCTGGCGCAGGTAATCCTGCACGGTTACGGCGATCAGCTCGGCGGTTTTGCTGGTGTTGGGGCCATAGATAAATTTGAGCGTGAGCTGCTGGCCGTCTTTATCCAGCATTTTGCCATCCTGGAAGGTGTAGCCGGCTTGCTGAAACAGCTCGATGGCTTTGTCGGGGTCGTATTCATAGCAGGGCACATCCGGGTTGTACACCCACGAGGTTTCCGGGTAAATAGAGCAGAGGCGTTTGCCCTGGCCCAGCATCACTTCATCGGTGAGGGTTTGCTTGTCGATGGCGTAGTTGATGGCGTGGCGCACGTTGATATCGTTGGTGGCAAAGCCCTCGCGCATATTCAGGCCAATGTAGGTCCAGATGGCGGCGGCGGGCCACCATTCGTACACGGTCACGTTATCAAGCTGGCGGGCTTCTTCGAGATTTTCGGGGGTGATCACGCCGGTGTCGCTCTCGCCAGATTTCATTTTTTGGTAGGCAATGTCAGAGTCTGGCACAATTTCCAAAATCTGGCTGTCGATATTGGGCCGGCCTTTGTACCAGTAGTTTTCGTTGGCGTCAAAAATAACGTACTGGTCGCGTTTCCATTCCCGCAGTTTGTAAGGGCCGGAAACCACGCTGGGGCTGTTGATTTCCGGGTTTTTCTCCGGGTCGCTCCAGTCCAGCTTTTCCCAAACGTGTTTGGGCAGCGGGGTGATCAGGCCCGACATCTGGCCCAGCGCCGGCGCGTAAATTTCATCAATTTTGATTTCCAGCGTGTAATCGTCCAGCGCTTTGTAGGAAGTAATAAATTCCAGTTGCGACAGGTAGGGGAATTCGTTTTCTGGTTTGGTAACCTGCTGGTAAGTCCACTCAAAATCTTTGGCGGTAATGGGTTCGCCATCGCTCCATTTCATATCCTGGCGCAGGTTAAAGGTAAAGGTCAGGCCGTCGTCAGAAATGGAGTAGCTTTCGGCCATATTGGGGATGTAATCCAGCGTGTTTTCATCCAGCCGCAGCAGCGCGCCGGTGTAAACCATGCCCTGATAGCCGCTGGAGGCGGTATCGGTGGTTTGGTAGGGGTGAAAACTGACCGCGTCGGAAGTGGACACATCGCGGTATTCGCCGCCGAAGTGGCTGCGCGGGGTGGTTACGTCCTCGTCGCTGGTCACGGTGACGCCGCCCTGCAGTTCGCCGGCTTTGGCCGCCGCGGATTCATCAACGGCGGGCGTGGCTTCCTCGGCTGGTTCAGCCGCAGCGGGCGCTGCGGTGGGGGCTTCGGTTGGCTCGGCGGGGGCTTCTTCTTTGGCCGCCGGCTCTGCCTGGGCGGGTTCCTGCTGCACCGCCGGGGCCGGCTCGGTGTTGGGCGAAGCGCCACAGGCGGCCAGCACGCCGGAAACAGCAACAATTAACAGGGCCAATAGCAAATGTTTTTTGTTCATGTAAATCTATCTCCTCCGGTGAAAATACAATTGTGATACGAGTTACGCAGTTGGTAAAAAATGGGACACAGATGAACACAGGTTTCACAGATTATGAATAAATTTTGTTCAAAAATCAGTGTTTACACTTGCGCCGCACGCAGTGCAGGTGTCCGGGTAATCTGTGTCCTAATTCTTAACCACCTAGCCCAACTGCGTAACTCATTTTGTGCATTATGAATGACGAATTGTGATTAATCCATCACTCGCAACCCGCTACCCGCCCCGGTTTTGGTTATGGGCCGGATTGGTTATCGTTGTCCTGATCGGTGTTGTCGCCGTTGCCGTTTTCACCCTGATCGGCGGGCTGTTCTTCGCCGGTATCCGCCGGTTCTTCTTCGGGCGGGGTTTCATCGGTTTCAAAGGGCTGGTAATCGGCTTCGTCGGGCAACTCCAGCGGTTTGCGGCTGAACCAATCGATGGTGTTAGTGAGCAACTGCGCGCCGGTATCCGGCGGCAGCAGGTAAAACGGAAAAGCGTAGTAGGCAATTTTTGAGCGATCATCTTCGTAGGCAATCACCGACGCCGCGCCGGCCTGGGCGCTGCCGGGGCCGCGTTTCATGATTACCCGTGAATTGGGCGTGTGATTAACCACATCAATTTCCAGCGGTTCGCCGGAGGGAGTGGCGGTCATGGTGAGCACATCGCCTTCGGCCCAGCCTTTGGCAATGGGGTGATCCGGCAGCGTCACTTCCAGATCGGTTTGTTCGGCCTGAGTTAAATAGTCGGCGTGAACAATGTTTTTCAGAAAGTCGGTGTGGTCCCAATCAAAGCCAATAGACGCGCCCGTGAGGATCAGGTTGCCGCCGGCTTCGACGTACTGGGTCAGCAGTTCGGCCTGTTCGTCGTTAATGCTGTCGTCCCAGTAATCGCCGGTGGCCCAGATAATGGCGTCGTATTCCTGTAGCTCGCTCAGGATTAGCCCCTCACCATCGGACGTGACCCAGGTGGAAACTTTGAATTTGTCCCCCAGGGCTTCAATGATTTCAGCAGCGCCGGTCAGTTTGTCTTCGCGTTCGCGGCTGCTGTCGGCCGATACCACCAGCACTTTGTCAATCCGGCTGCTGCGCAGGCTGGGCGGCAGTTTGCCATTGGGGTCTTCAGTCTGGCACACGGCCACGGCCGGGCCAACCACGCATTCGCTCAGCTTTTTATCGAGCAGCAGTTCAAAGGCGTCGGCGTTGGTGGCGGGGGTGTCAGATAAAATGATCATCACGTGCTGGCCGTTGTTGTGGGTGAGGTAAAACAGGGTTGACCCGCCCCGTTCCAGATCGCCGATACCTTCAATCTGGATGCGCCCGTCAACAAAATCCTCTTCGGCGGCGCTGGTATCGGCCGGTTTGGCGCTCACCGTTTCGGTTGTCGTTTCGTCGGTGGGGGTCTCTTTTTCGTCTTTGGGCTGGTCCAGAATGGCGATGCCGGCCTGGTCCAGATAATCCTGCACCAGTTTGGCGTCGGTAAAGCGGCCAATGAAAATAGTGTCGTTCTGGCTGCCAATTTTGTCGGTAAATTCAACTCTGGCGCCCCGCGCTTCGAGCGCGTCTTTCAGTTTGACTGCATCCTGAAACTGGCTGTTGAACACGCGGGTGTTGTCAAACACAATATCAACGTTGTCGCTCAAAAAGTAAGGGAAATCCTTTAAATCGTAGGTGCGCGTGCCGCCAGTCAGAAAATCGGCAATGTTGTTGATGAGTGCGCCGTTATTTTCGGCGGCGCTGTACGGTTCGCTGAAAAAGGTCAGGTCGCCCAGAGCCAGCACCTGGTCGTTGGTGGTGAGCGCGGCGGCGGCCATTGCGCGGCTGCTTTCACTGGTAGAGGAGCGGGTGGTTTTATCACCCAGAATAATTTCGTGGCCGGGCGCGCTCACCGAACTGGCGGAGTAAAAAATGACCTTGTCGCCATTGCCCAACCCTTTGGTGACCGGGCTATCGGCAAAGTTAGTGTAGATGACGTTGCGGTAGTTGTTGTCCATGCTGCCGGCGTTGAGGCTGTAGAGATAATCGTTGGCGTAGATAATGTCAAACTCGCCGGCAATGGAGTTGAGGGCATTCACATCGATAGTGCGGGTGGGGTCGCCAATGATCAGCAGCCGCCCGCCATTTTTTACAAAGCGGCGGATTTCGGCCGTTTCTTCGGCGGTGTAGGAGGCGCGCGGCAGCGGCAGCACTAAAATATTGGCGTATTGCAGCCGGTCGATCAGGGTTTCGCCTTCGGTCTCTTTTTGTTCCGGCGTAACCAGCTCGTAGGCGTAGCCGCGGCTGACCAGTCGGGAGAAGAGGGTGTTCAATTCTTCCACAAACAGCGCGTTGTCGTGAGCAAAATCAACCACGGCCACGCCTTTGCTCACCTGGGGATTGTCTACCACCTCATTGCGGGCGGAAACGGCGGCCACGGACAGGTCGGGTGGGTTGAGTTCTCGTTGCGGCGGGACGTAGGCGCCGGTTCCAGCGCCGTAGGCGATGACCCGGACAATGACAAAGCCAAAAATAATAAGAACGACAATTGCCAGCAAAGCTGCCCAATTTGATTTGTTCATGATTACTCCAGCGGTAAGTAGATTTGGTAGAACGTTGGCCACTTCACCGATTCGGTGGTGAGGTCAATTTCCGGCTGGGCGTCCAGGTTGGTGTACAGAGTCTGGGCGGCGTTCAGGCGGCTGCCTTGCAGCGAAGCCAGGTATTCGTCCCGAATCTCGACCACGTCATATTTTTTGAGGCTGGCCATCTGCGCGGCGCGGTCAATGGCATCGAGCGTGGAGCCTAGTTCATCGATGATGCCGTGTTCTTTGGCTTCTATCCCAATCCAGATTTCGCCGGTGGCCACCTGATCCGGGCTGAGTTTGAGCGGGTTGGGCGCTTTGCTGCGTTCGGCGATAACGCTGTCGCGGAAGTCGGCGTGGAGCAGGTTTAACTTTTGCAGGTACGAGGTAGCGCTGCCGCCGGTGGCTTTAAACGGCCCGGTGGTGACAAACTGTTCGCTGAGGGTTTCGGGCTGGGGCTGGCCCATAATTACGCCAATGTTGCCAATGATCGAGGCCGGTTTGCCGTAAATTTCGTTGGCGCCCACCCCAATCTGGTAAGCGGCGCTGGCGGCCAGCGTTTCCATACTGGCCACAACCGGCTTGGCTTCGCGCAACTTGCGCACCTGAAAATAGATGTCGTGCCCGGCCGAGGCGCTGCCGCCGGGGCTGTCGATATCCAGCACAATGGCCTTGATGTCATCGGCATGGATGGCGTAGTTAATTTCGGCGGACATGGCTTCGGCCAGCGTGCCGGTAACCTGAGTATCCAGGTGAATAATGCCGACTTTCGGCGTGGGAATCAGCTGTTGGGCCAAAAAGTAACCGGCCACAATGGCGGCAATAATCACCAAAATAGAAATGACAATGGCGGTTTCACGCGACGTATTGCCGGTCGCTTGAACCGTTTCATTACTTTCTGACATCCACAAACCTCCTTTTTGGGTTTGGAAATAAAAGGCTGACGCCAGGGGTGCGCCGGGGGTTGCTGTATATTATACACGCTCCAGAAAGGCTATCAAGTAACTATCAAACCTTAACGGCCAAAAATTTCAGATAAAGCGCCGCAGGCCGGGGGGTGGATGGGGGGTGCCCCCCCTTTCCCCCTGTCTGCCCAATTATTGGACAGACCATCAAACCTTAACGGCCCAAAACAGGCCATAATCGATCATGCCCAGTTTCAGCGCCCGATGGCTGGCCAGCACATGCTGGTACACGTTATCCAGGTTAGCGCCCGTGCGCCAGCGGAGATACCGCTTGTAGTTGTTGTACAGCCAGCGCGGTTTAGACAACCACAAAAACAGCGCACAGTCGCGGTTGAGAATATCCAGGTTGTAGCGCGTCACAATTTCGCTGCGTTTCAGTTCCAGCCCGGCGTTGTACAGCGCTTTTTTGTAGCTGGACAACGTTTCCAGGTACGGCACGTCCCACATGCGCAGAAAATCGGCGTAGATTTGCCGGTTTTCGGGTGAGGCGGTGGCCACGTTATCTACCACCAGCAGGTCGGCAAAGGTGAACGCACCGCCGGGTTTCAGCACGCGGGCCACTTCGGCCAGAAAAGCCGGCTTGTTGGGAAAATGCGCCGGCGATTCGATGGACCAGACCAGCGGATACGAGCCATCGGCCAGCGGCAGCCGCATCGAGTTGCCCATATTAAAGCGCACCGCCGGCCATGCGGCCTTTTCGCGGGCGTTGCTGGCGGCGCGGCGGGCGTTGTAAGGCGTAATATCCACGCCGGTCACCTGCAAGCCAAATCGCTGCCGGGCATGCACCGCTGCGCCGCCCCGGCCGCTGGCCACATCCAGCAGGCGGATGTCGCCGGCGTGGAGGCCGGCCGCGTGCAGTTGCAGTAGCCCCTCGGCCAGCCGGTTGATCAGCCGCAGGTGGCTGCTGGTGTGCAAATGATATTGCCCCGGCCGGGAGTAACCCACGTTGAGATAACTCTCCATGTCGGACCACTGGCTCAGGTACAGGTACAGGTCGGCGTGGGGGTTGGTGTAGCTGTACTGGCCGTGAACGTCGCTCACGGTCCAGGCAGGATTGGTGAGGTGTTGGGCAAACGTAGAAATGGTCTCCTCCGAGCTTTTCAGAGTTGATGTTTAGAATAGAGGAAGATTCTTAAATAAAGCTGAAAACAGCAGCAAAACATAAGTGCGGGATTGATGTTGTATCATACCATCATTTATCGGTTAATTGTAAAAGCGTGTTTGTGTAAAAGTTCACAATTTGATTCTGGCCGATTTCCCTATTTTGATTTCAAGTAGTACCATAGGCGGCGATATCTTGCTTTCTCATCTCTCTAATAATAAAGAAGGACTGGTCAACTATGAGCACACCATTGGAATCGAAATCAGCCTCCCAACGACGGGGAAAACCGCAGTTTGTCGATGTGACCCTGCGCGACGGGCACCAGAGTTTGGCTGCCACCCGGATGACCACCCCGCAGGCCATGCGCGTTTTGCCCATGATCAACGATGCCGGTTTTGCCGCGCTGGAGTTGTGGGGCGGAGCCACGCTGGATAGCTGTATCCGCTTTTTAAATGAAGACCCGTGGGAGCGACTGGACACGTTCAAAAAGGCGCTCGGCGGCGGCGAAAAAATCCGGGCGTTGCTGCGCGGCCAGAATTTGTTTGGCTACCAGCCCGGCGCGGATGATCTGGTAATCTCGTTTGTGCGCGAGGCCGTTGAATCCGGCGTGGGCATTATGCGTATTTTTGATGCCCTCAACGACGAACGCAACCTGCAAATCTCAATTCTGGCCACCAAAGCCTACGGCGGCAAAGTTGAAGGGGCGCTGTCTTACACTACCAGCCCGGTGCATACCACCGAATATTTTGTGGATTTTGCCAAAAGACTGGAAGCGATGGGCGCGGATCAACTGGCCGTTAAAGATATGGCTGGGCTGCTCTACCCCACCGACGCTTTTGACCTGTTCAAGGCGCTCAAAGCCACAACCTCGCTGCCAATTGCTACCCACAGCCACAGCACCACCGGCGTGGCCGAGCTGAACGCGGTCATCGCCCTGCAACAGGGGATTGATTACATCGACACCGCCATTACCCCGTTTGCCGGCGGCACATCGCACCCGCCCATTGAGGTGATGATTGTCTTTGCCGAAGAAATGGGCATCGACCCCGGCCTGGACAAAGGGCTGATCCTCAAGGCGCAGGCTGAGCTGTTTAAGGTTTTTGAGGAACTGAAAGCCGTTATTCCCCAATACGGCAAATTCTATCGCCCTATCAGTTATGACGATGTGGACCGCAAACAGGTCAACCAGATCATCGAACTGGTGGCCAAAGAAGACAAAGCCGCCATTGAACAGGCCATCCCGCTGATGCGCAACCTGCTGCTGGGGCTGGGCTATCCCAAATTTGATGACAAAATCTTTGAAGCGCAGGTGCCGGGCGGGATGCTCTCTAACCTGCACAACCAGCTCAAAGAGATGGGCCAGCTTGAGGCCATGGACCGGGTACTGGCCGAAATTCCATCCGTGCGCGCCGATGCCGGTTACGTGCCGCTGGTCACCCCCACCAGCCAGATTATCGGCTCACAGGCCGCGTTCAACGTGATTATGGGCGGCCGCTACAAACTGGTGTCCGATCCCTTCCGTATGATTCTCAAAGGTGAATTTGGCCGGACGCCCGCCCCCTGCAACCCGGAAGTGGTGAACCTGGTGCTCGGCGGCAACGATCAACCGCTCAAATACCGGGCGGCCTCGTACCTGACGCCGGTAATGGAAGATGAGTACGATCTGCCTTTTGTCAAAACTCACAAAGATTTGCTACTGTACCTGCTGTTCAAACAATCTGCCGAAACCTTTTTGCGCAAAAAATACGGGCTGAGCTGATTTTCCGGCAATTGAAGGCGTTCGCGGCCGGGGTTGTAATCAAACCGTAATTTCAAAAAGGGTTGACTCGGCCTCCTGCTTGTGATACTATGTCTGAAATTAGCGGAAAGGAAACTGTAAATGTCTAAACGATACGCGCACTTGCTGAAAAATCGGGACAATGTCAAAGTGATGGCCCAATCTTACAGCCATCAAACAGATAATCTGATCCGGCTGCTCACGCTTGGAGCCGCCGCAGCCGCCGGCGTTGCGTATTTGTTTAGCTTTTTCTTTAGCTTTACCGGAGGTCGCGCACCTGCTGGTGATTGACGTTTAATCCCAATCGGTCACACAGGGCGCGACTCCACCAGGTCGCGCCCTTTTTGTTTTGGCCGCGACGCAGGCCGGGGGGTGGGGGGACTCCCATACATTTTGTTTTGGCCGCGACGCAGGCGGGGGGGCGTGGGGGGACTCCCCCACTACTCCTACACATTTTGTTTTGTGAGATATTTCAAGGTGTACTAATATACCAGGAATCAGGAGCCAGGAATCAGGAGTCAGGCGGCTTTGCTAATTCCTAATTCCCAATCCCTAACCCCTGTATTTAAGGAGAAGCGTATGCTTGACCAACTTGAACAATTTGCCACCGCCGCCCGCACCGAACTTGACCGGCTGGCCACCGGCGACGCGCTCGATGACTGGCAGCGGCGAACCATTGGCCGCAACGGCCAAATTACCGGCATGCTGCGCCGGGTGGGCGAGTTGCCCAAAGAAGAGCGCCCGCTGTTTGGCCAGCGCGCCAATCAGCTCAAAAAAGAGCTGGAAGCCGCGTTTGAGGCCAAAGCCGACGCCATCAAAGCCGCCGAGCTGGAACAAAATATGGCCGCCGGCGCGCTCGATGTGACCCTGCCCGGTCGCCCGGTCAATCGCGGCCGGCTGCACCCCAGCACCCAAACCCTGCGCCGTATTTACCAGATTTGGGCCGATATGGGTTTTCAGGTGTATCGCAGCCGCGATGTGGAAACCGACGAAATGAACTTTCAACTGCTCAACTTCCCGCCGCATCACCCCGCCCGGGAAATGCAGGATACCTTTTACACCACCAACCCCGATGTGCTGCTGCGCACGCACACTTCGCCGGGGCAGGTGCGGGTGATGCGTGACTACTTTCCGGAGCCTATCCGCGTGATTTTGCCGGGCATGTGCTATCGCCACGAGCAGATTACCGCCCGCAGCGAAATCCAGTTCCACCAGGTGGAAGGGCTGGCCGTGGGCAAAGGCATCCGCTTTAGCGATTTGAAAGGCACGCTCATTAACTTTGCCCATCGCCTGTACGGGGCTGGCCGGCCGACACGCTTCCGCGCCAGCCACTTCCCCTTCACCGAGCCTTCGGCGGAGATGGACGTGCAGTGCTTTTTGTGCGATGGCAAAGGCTGCCGCATGTGCAAATACGCCGGCTGGCTTGAAATTTTGGGCTGCGGGATGGTTCATCCGACGGTGCTGCGCAACGGCGGCTACGATCCCGAAATTTACAGCGGCTTTGCTTTTGGCATGGGGCCAGAGCGCATTACCATCCTCCGCCACGGTATCGAAGACATCCGCTATTTCTGGGGCAACGACCTGCGCTTTTTGGAGCAATTTTGAGGCAAATAAAAACGTGTTGCGTGTTCCGTAATTTTTCGCGCAACACGCAACACGAACCCGAAACCAATCAATCATCGTAAAACCGTCAATTCAAAAATAATCGAGACAAACTCATGAAAGTACCTGTTAGCTGGCTTAAAGATTACGTAGACATCACCCTGCCCATCCCGGAACTGGCGGAGCGGCTGACGCTGGCCGGGCTGGAAGTGGGCGGCATTCAATACATTGGCCTGCCTGGCGCGGAGCTGGAATGGCCACGCGACAAACTGGTGCTGGGCCACATTCTGCGCGTAGAGCAGCACCCGGAGGCCGACCGGCTGGTGCTGGCCACGGTCAACATCGGCGCGGCCCAGCCGGAAACCGTTGTTACCGGCGCGCCCAACCTGTTTGAGTACGTGGGTAAAGGCGACATCAGCGGCCTCAACCTGCGCAGCCCCTTTGTCATGGAAGGCGCTACCGTGTTCGATGGCCACGCCAAAGAACCCGGCGCTAAAATGGTGCTGAAAGGGCGCAAAATTCGCGGGATTATGAACCGCCACATGCTCTGCTCGGAAAAAGAGCTGGGCCTCAGCGATGAGCACGAAGGCATCATCATTGACCGTACCGAAACCGCCGCGCCCGGCACACCGCTGGTTGACCTGTGGGGCGACGCCGTACTGGACATCGACATTACCCCCAACATGATCCGCAACGCCTGTATTGTCGGCGTGGCCCGTGAAGTGGCCGCCCTCACCGGCCAAAAACTGCGCCTGCCCGACACCCGGCTGGAGTTGCCCGCCGCGCCGCTCACCGACCGGCTGGCCCTCTCCACCACCAACCCGGAACTCAACCCGCGCTTTGTGGCCATCCTCATCGAAGGCATCAGCGTGCAGCCGTCGCCGTACTGGTTGCAGCGCCGGCTGCGGCTGGCCGGGCAGCGGCCCATCAGCAACATTGTGGATATTTCCAACTACGTGATGCTCGAAGTGGGCCAGCCCAACCACGCCTTCGATTGGGACGTGCTGCGCCGCCGCGCCAACGACTACGCGCCCGGCGGCCCGGTGCAGATCATCACCCGGCTGGCCGAGCCGGGCGAAAAAGTGACCACGCTCGATGAAAAAGTACACGATATGCCCGATTATTCTATTTTGGTGACCGACCCCAAAAGCAATCTGAGCATCGGTGGGATTATGGGCGGGCTTGACAGCGAAGTCAGCGATGCCAGCCGCAACATTTTGCTGGAGGCGGCGGCCTGGAACTTCATCAATATTCGCCGCACCAGCCAGGCGCTCAACATCAAATCCGAGGCCGCCTACCGCTTCAGCCGGGGCATCCACCCCGAACTGGCAATGGTTGGCGCGCTGCGCGGGGCCAAATTGATGACCGAACTGGCCGGCGGGCAAGTCGCCGCCAACCTGCTCGACTATTACCCCAACCCGGCCCAACCGGTCGTCGTCGATTTACCGCAGGCCGAAGTCACCCGCATTCTCGGCATCGATTTGAGCGCCGACGAAATCACCGCCATCCTCAAATCATTGGAATTTAAAGTTGATCTGATTGACGATGATCCAAAATTCAGTGCGAAGCCTCCCGCTGGGAAAATCCAAAATCAAAAATTGAGAGTCACCGTCCCCGACCACCGGCTCGACATCTCTGCCGACCCGGTCATTGGCCGGGCCGACCTCATCGAAGAAATTGCCCGCGTGTACGGCTACGACCGCGTGCCGGTCACCGAAATGGCCGACGAACTGCCGCCGCAACGCAACAACCCGTCGCTGACCCGCGAAGAAAAAATGCGCGATCTGCTGACCGCCGCCGGTTTGCAGGAAGTGATCAGCTACCGGCTGACCACCCGCGAAGCCGAAGCCCGCGTGCTGGGCAAGGAATACACCCAATCTGCCGAGTATGTCACGCTGGCCAACCCCTCCACCCCGGAACGGGCGGTCATGCGCCACAGCATGCTCAACAGCGTGCTGGAAAATCTGGCCGAAAACAGCAAGCACCGCGACCGGGTGCAGTTGTTTGAGTTGGGCCACGTTTATCTGCCGAGTATCGGCGAAGCAGGCGAAGCGGCCATTTTACCCAACGAGCAGCCGCGGCTGGCGCTGGCCATGACCGGCCCGCGCGAGGAATCCGGCTGGCTGCCCACCGACAGCGTGCCGGTTGATTTTTTTGATGTGAAAGGCGTGGTTGAGTCGCTGCTGGATGGGCTGCACGTGGGGCAGGTGACCTATCGCCCGGCCAAAAATATGGCCTTTTACCCCGGCCGCACCGCCGAAGTGCTGGTCAATGGCCAGCCGGCAGGGCTGGTGGGCCAGCTTCACCCGCATGTGGTGGCCGCGTACGATGTGAAACTGGCCGATGACAGCCAGCCGGTGCTGGCCGCCGATTTTGATTTGAGCGTGCTGCTGGCTCACGTGCCGGATGGCCATGTGGTGCGCGGTGTGCTGCGCTTCCCGCCGGTGCAGCAAGACATTGCTGTGGTGGTGGATGAGGCCGTTACCGCCGAGCAGGTGCTGGCGTTGATCATGCAAACCGGCCAGCCGCTACTGCGCGACGCCCGCCTGTTTGATGTGTTCCGCGGCCAACAGTTGGGTGCGGGCAAAAAGAGCCTGGCTTACAGCCTCACCTTCCAGGCCGAAGACCGCACCCTGACCGACAACGTGGTAGCCAAGCAGCAGGCCAAAATTGTGCAGCGCCTTGAGCGCGAACTCGGCGCTCAACTGCGCAGTTAGTTTAAAATACGGCGAGGGGCAGGCGGCAAAGCCACCCGCCCCTCGCCGATTGAATCCAGGGGAGATGGGGGAAACGCGGCTACGTCATTTCCTTGAGCGAAACATAATTGAGCAGCGCCTGAACTTCCCGTTCAAGTTGAGCCAGGGCCGCCGTCGCTGCCGCCATTTCCGCAGTTTTGCCAATATTCTCCAGGTTAAGAGCCGCCGCCTGCACGCCATCGATGCCCAGATTGGCTGCTGCGCCCTTTAAAGTGTGGGCGTGCCTGGCCAACGCCGCGGCGTCGGAACTGTTAACCGCCTCGACAATTTTGGCCAGATACGTATCAAGCTCGGCCACAAAAAACTCCAATAGTTCATCATAATCAACCTCATCCAGCCCCAACCGGGCCAGCGCGCCAACCTTATCGAGAATGGCGGGGGCGTGTTCCGGTTCCGGCGGCGGGGCGGCTGTTTCTTCGGCGTGTATCTGGCGCTCGATGGTGGCCAATAGCTCTTCCCGCCGAATAGGTTTGGTGACGTAATCGTCCATGCCGGCCGCCAAAAAGCGCTCGCGGTCGCCTTTCATGGCGTGCGCGGTCATGGCGATTACCGGCACATGCTGCCAGCGGGGGTCGCTTTTGATAATTTGGGTGGCTTCCAGCCCGTCCATTACCGGCATTTGCACATCCATCAGAATCAGGTCACAGGTGCTGTGAGCCAGCCATTCCAGGGCAACCTTGCCGTTTTCGGCGTAGGTCACGTGATAACCGGCATTTTTGAGCAACACCTGGGCCAGCCGGCTATTGATGTGGTTATCTTCAACCAGCAGAACGTGCCACGGGCCGGTTGCCGGCGGCAAGTTTTTGGCGGGGTTGGCCACAGGCTCCGGTTTTGCCGGCTGCGTTTCGGCCGCGGCGCGATCCATCACGTCCTGAATTACGTGGAGCAACTGCGATTGCTTGATCGGTTTGGTAATGTAGGCCGACCAGCCCAGGTGCTGCCGGTTGGTTACATAGCCCAGGTTATCCACAGACGTCAACATAATTGCCGGGAGCGCCTGCGACGCGGGTGTACGCCGAATCTGGTGCAATACTTCCAAACCGCTCATGCCCGGCATTTGCACATCCAGCAGCGCCAGTTGAAACGGGTTGCTGTCAGCCGCGGCCCGGGCGAGCAGGCTCAAGCCGTCCGGGCCGTTTTCAGCAATAACCGGCCGGCAGCCAAAGCCAAGCAGGGTTTGGTGCAGGATTTCGCGGTTTGTGGCGTTGTCGTCGATGACCAATACGCGCAAATTTTTCAGGCTGGTGGCAATTTTGGGCCGGTTCAGCGCGTCGGCCTCAAGCTGGTGTTTGAAGATGAGGTTGAAATGGAAACTGGTACCCTGCCCCACCCGGCTTTCTACCCAGATTCGGCCGCCCATCATTTCTACCAGTTGCCGGGAAATAGCCAGCCCCAGGCCGGTGCCGCCGTATTTGCGGGTGATGCCGCCATCGGCCTGGGCAAAGCTGCTAAAAATAAGGTCCTGTTTTTCGGCCGGAATGCCGATGCCGGTATCGGCAACCGTACACTGCAATTTGATGTGGTCGGCGTTGCTGCTCTGCAAGGCAATCGCTACCACCACCTCGCCGTGATCGGTAAATTTGATGGCATTGCCCACCAGGTTAACCAGTACCTGCCGGAAGCGCAGCGGGTCACCGCGCACGCCGGCGGGCACAGCCGGGTGAACGTTCAGAATCAGCTCCAACTGCTTTTCACCGGCCCGCTGGGCCATAATGTCGGCCAGTTGTTCGGTTACCTGGCGCAGATCAAAGTCAATTTCTTCCAGAGTCAATTGCCCCGCTTCTATTTTTGAAAAATCCAGAATATCGTTGATCAGACTCAATAACGACTCAGCCGATGTTTGCACGGCGGTCAGATAGTCGCGCTGTTCGGCGGTTAAATCGGTACCGAGCGCCAGTTCGGTCATGCCGATGACGCCGTTCATGGGGGTGCGGATTTCGTGGCTCATGTTGGCCAAAAATTCGCTCTTGGCCTTGTTGGCAGTTTCGGCGGCTTCTTTGGCCTGACGGATGGCTTCTTCTACGCGGCGATGGTCAGAAATATCGATCATCGTGCCAATCAGGCCGGCCACATTGCCGGCGGCGTCGGTAAAGGTGGCCTGAGAAATGGTAAAATCGCGGGTTGTGCCGTCGCTGCAGGTAACTTCGGCTTCGTACACCAGCGTCCCGGATTGAGCGATCAGGTCCATGTCCATTTCGTGGTAAATTTCTTGCAGGTGGGCCGGGATAAATTCGGGCAGGTTATGGGCCATCCGGCCAATAATCTGTTCTTTGGGCAGCCCGACAATTTGCTCGGCAAAGGTGGTGTTGCAGCCCCGGTAAACGCCGTGCGTGTCTTTGTAGAAAACGGGGGTGGGGATGGTATCCAGCAACGTTTGCGAGAATTGCAGGCTGGTTCGCAGCCGCTCTTCGGCCTGAAGCATTTTGAGCGAGATAAAGCCAATAATCACCAGCAGCCCAACCGATACGCCCAGCATCACCACCGATGAGCGCAGGGTTAGCGCCTCAAGTTGACCGCGCTGGGTTGTAATATCGTAATAAAGCTCAACCGCTCCTTTAAACTCGCCATCGACCATAACCGGCACAAAAGTTTCCAGCACATCTTTGGTAACGGTTTGACCTTCCAGCGATTGGCCATTTTTCTTTACAACTTTGGTGTAGGTATTGCCTTTGGCCACGATGTCATAAAAAAAGGAGTTTTCAATGACCTGGCCAATTTCTGAACGATCTGTGGCATAGATAATCTGTCCGGTCGCCGAAATCAGTTCGAGGTCGGCCAGGTCAAAATCATTTTTTACAAAGTTGAGGTACGATATAATGTTTTGATCGACCGAGCTTGGGGTCAATCCCTGGTTGGCTAATTGGGGAACCGAAACAATGTGCGAGGCCAACTGAACTGCATCCCGTTCTGTGTTTTTGACCAGTAACTCGGTGAACATAGGGAAGATGATCAGCAGGTTGACCAGCGGGAAAAAGATAGCCACCACCGCGGCAATCAGAAACTTATTTCTGAGCGTTTTGTGTTTAAACAGCGCCGCCAACTGGGTGCTGATTTCCCGAAAATTGAATCGCTTCATTATATTTGTCCTGCCTTAATGCGGTCTTGTCTGCCGCTTAATAATTGGCCCGGCTGCCAAAAGTTGCCCGGAGGCAATGCGGTCAGTTTCAGTATACTTTTAACCGCAGATTAAATCTGTAAAATTTGCGTAACAATTGCGTAAGTCCGGCATAAAGACCGGAGGATGGAATTAGCGGTTGCGCAGGGGTAGTCATCTGGCAAAAGTGTGTTACACTTGTTTGGGTTAGCTAAAAATCATAAGGAGGACGCCGTGGTTGTTACGCAGCAAATTCACCTGTCAACCCAGGGCTTTTGCGATTTTCACAATATTACCCAGGCAGTAACCGGCGCGGTGAAAGCCAGCGGCCTGAAAAACGGGATTGTCACCGTGTTTACGCCGAGCGCTACCAGCGCCATCACCACCGTGGAATACGAAGAAGGTATGTTGCAGGATTTTCAGGCGCTAATGGAACGCCTTGCCCCCGCAGATGGGGAGTATCGGCACAACGAGCGCTGGCACGATGGCAACGGTTTTTCTCACGTGCGGGCGGCGCTGCTGGGGCCGAGCGTGACCGTACCGCTGGTTGATGGCCAATTGACGCTCGGTACCTGGCAGGAGATCGCGTTTATTGATTTTGACAACCGGTATCGCCAGCGCCGCGTTGTGGTGCAGATTGTGGGAGAGTAGAGGGTTCAGGCTGAAACTTCTTCAACCAGCGCCAGCCGGGGCAGTTGGGCCAGAATGGGCGGCTGCGCCGGCATGCTGAGCGACAGGCTGGGGCGCGGTTCGGCGCACACCGGACATTCCGGCCGGGGCGGAAAGGCGGTGTGGCCGCAATCGGAGTACACGCTGCCCATCAGTTGGTAGCGCTGCGAGTTTAATCGCCAGTGAATTGCAATTGAAGTTGTCATTTTTTGTTCCTCTGAAAATGGGGTATCAGAGTCAAAACCTGATGAACTTTCACAATTTAATTCGGTAATAGTTTTCCCCATCCCCCTGGCCCCCCTTCCCAAAGGGAAGGGGGGAATTTTAAGGAAACGGTGTCAATTTCGGGCGCGAAGCGCCCGAAATTGACACCGAATTCCTCTTTTCCCCTTTCAGGGGGAGGGGGATTACCGAATTAAATTTTTAATCTTCATCAGATTTGGGCTCCGTTTTTGTTGCCAGTATGGGGCATGGGTTAATGCACCCGCTGATTGCCCATGCGCTGCGCCTGCCACCACAGGGCCGGAATGCGCCGCACTTTGCCCCAGCCGGTTACATGCGCCCGGCGCGAGAACACATCGTAGTCATTTTCCTCAATATTTTTCAGAATACTGCGGTAAAAATCGGCGGCGGCGATGATGGCCAGCCGGCCTTCCGGGGCCAGCAGGGCGATGCCCGGCCAGGCTTCAATGTACAGGCGGCGGGTGCGCTCAATTTGAAAACGCATAAACCCGCGCCAGCGGTCGGACACGCGGCCGGCGGCAATGTCGGCTTCTGCCAGGCCGAAGGCGGCCAGCTCTTGCCGGGGCAGGTACAGGCGGCCGCGCTGCCAGTCTTCGGCCACATCGCGCAGAATATTGGTCAGTTGCAGGGCGACGCCCAGTTTGACCGCGTAGCCGATGGCCGTTTCAGAGGCGTAGCCAATGATGTGCATGCTCATCAGCCCCACGGTTGAGGCCACCCCATAGCAGTAGTTGGTTAGCTCCTCAAAGGTCTGGTAACGGGTCTGATGCAGATCACGGGCCACGCCATCGATGAGTTGCTCGGCGTATTTGGGGGGCACCCGATAAGCGGCGCGGGCGTCGGCCCAGGCCACGGCCACCAGATTATCGGCGGCCGGCCGGTTGGCCAGCGACTGATGCCGCCAGACCTCTAATTGACGGCTCACGTCGGCGCCGGGGAAATCGACAATGTCGTCGGTGGTGCGGCAAAAGGCGTACAGCGCCCGAATGGCGCGGCGTTTGGGCGCGGGCAGCAGCCGGGATGCCAGCGAAAACGAACGGCTGTGACAGGCCGTCATATCCTCGCACCAGGCGTAGGCGTTATTGAGTAAATCTTGCTCAAAGCCGTGCAGCCCTCGCTCCGGCGTGGGTGCCAGTTTGGCTTCATACGCCATCGCCAGCAATGGTTGTTCCCAATCCCTGATGTGCAGCGTCATAATGATTCCTCCACCTGCTAACTTTGTCCAGATTTTACCCCCATCAGCTTAAAATAGCCTTAATTTGTACTGGTTTTGTAATGATTTTGTCTACATATAAAAACAAATAAAAAAGACCGCTGGCAACTTGTCCAGCGGTCTTTTTGAACGGATCAGCCGTTATCGCCCGGCGCGCACATCCTGCATGCGATTGACGACGATCTGGCCAAAGCGTTCCTCCTGCCAGGGATCGCCGCGATCATGGTAGCCGTAGGTTTCCCAAAACCCGGAGCGGTCTTCGGCCATAAATTCAAGGCCGCGCACCCACTTGGCGCTTTTCCATAAGTACAGTTTGGGCACCAGCAGTCGCACCGGGTAACCGTGCTCCGGTTCCAGCGGCTGGCCTTCGTACTTGAGCACAAACATCACGTCATCATCCAGCAGATATTCCAGCGGCAGATTGGTGGTGTAATCGGGATCGGCGTGGACCATTACAAATTTGGCTTCGGGCAGCAGCTCGACGTGTTTCAGCACCTCGGCCATGGGAATACCTTCAAACCGCGAGTCGAGTTTGCTCCAGCGGGTAACGCAGTGCATGTCTGACACCTGCTCGCGGCGGGGCAGGCTGCTAAACTCGGCCCAGGTAAAGCGGCGGGGCTGGCGGACCAGCCCATTGACGAAAAAATCCCAGGTCGATAAATCGTAGCGGGGGATAGCGCCGTAATGGAGCACCGGCCATTTTTGGGTGAGCGACTGGCCCGGCGGCAACCGATGTTGCAGTTGCGATTGAGTCTCCTGGCGGTTGTTTTTTCTGAATAGCATTGCGCCTCTCCTTTCGAGACTAATTCAAACTGGCCGTTGAAAAAATAACATGAAACGGCTGGCAGTAAATGACCACAGATTTAAAGGCAGAAATGTTGGTGCCGGCCGGGATGCTGTAATTCTGGTTGCCGATGTTGCCTTTGAGCGAACCCAAATCAAGATAGCTGCTCATAATTTCCTCCCGGCTGGTGGGGTTGGGGTGCTCAACCAGCAGCACGTGCAAGTCTGGCCCGTTGGTTACTTCAAAATTTTCCAGCCGCAGCACGTGCGAGCCGTCAGCCAACTGGTACAGGGTGGCCTCACCCGCTCCCCGATGAAAACTGTCGGCATCCTGAAACATACCCTGGACCACGGCAGTTGGCTCAACCGCTGCGTCTACCGGCATGGGGTCATCCATTATCTTGTCTGGCATGGCCGCCGCCGATTCCACAAGTTCAGCTTCTTTGGCCCGTATTTCAGCGCCCGACATTTGCGCCGGCCCGGCCTCGTTTGGAACCGAGCCTGCCTCCGGCATCGCGGCTTCGGGGTTGGGGGCGGCCACAATAAATTCTTCGTCAACCACATTGTCAATGAACAGCGGCGAGGCCAGATACCAGCCAACCACCCCGATAACCGCCAGTCCAATCAGTCCAGCTAAAATCAAAATCGCCCGTTTCATTTGCTGCTCCTTCCAGAGTTATCTACTTGGATACAGTGTACCGGTAAATTATTACGGCGCGATGACCAAATTATTGCCAAAATCTTAACGGAAGCCAGCAAATCGGTGGGGGGACGGCGTTAATTGCGCCTGTCTACGGGTGAGCGCAGCCGGGTTGGTTGAAAATAAAAGTAGGGGCGCTTTGTAAAGCGCCCCTACCCGGTGCAAATCATTTATTTTTACAGCAAAACCGTAGGTCGGGCGTATAGCCCGGCGGTTACGCTGATTCCTGTTTTTAGTTTACTCGGCGGCTTTTGGGGCAGCCACTTTTTTGGCCGCCTTGCGCCGTCTGAGCCACCAGCGCAGGAGCAGCACCAGCACAACCAGCGGCAGCAGCACTACCAGCGCCAGCGGCAGCACAAAGATGGTCAGCCAGATCAGCAGATTGGTCACCCCTTGCAAGGCCACAATCAGTGCCTGGAGCGCTTCTTTAGCCACGCCTTGCGGCTGCCAGGTGCCAATGGTTACCGGCTGGCTGAGCACATCGGGGATAAGTTCTATGTTGATGGTTGACAGCGCGGATTGGTTGGCCAGATAGCGCAGCCGGCCTTCAATTTGCTCAATCTGGCCGCGAATATCGGTCAGTTCGCGGTACACTTCCAGAATATCGCTGGTACTGCCGGTGCGCTGGCGCTCTTCCAGCAGGGTTTGCAGGGCGGCTTCGGTGCGTTGCAGGTTGTCTTTGCGCGCCTGCAAATCGGTAAATTCTTCGGTGACATCCTCGCTGGACGAATTTTCACGTTCCACCCGCACCGACTGGCTGCGCAACCCTTCCATCACCGTTTGGTAGCGCTCGGCGGGGACGCGCACAGAGATGCTGCCGCGCAGCGCCTCGCCGCTCTGGTATATGTTAGAGCCGGCCACATAGCCGCCATGCTCGCTGACCAGTTGGGTAATGGCCCGGATGCTTTCTTCTGTGTCTTTGACAATCAGCGAGATATTGCCGGTGTAAATGATAACCCGCTGTTCCTGGGCCTGCACCGCCTGAGCCAGAAACGTTTCCAGCGGCACCGAGATGCCATCGGCGTAACCGCCGGGCGGGATGAGCGCGGCGGCCTGGTCGCGAGCCATGCCGGCCTCTTGCGGGGCCACTGCTTCGGCGCTCATCGCCGGCGCTTCGGAGCGGCTGGCGCCGCAGGCGGCCAGCAACAGCGCCAACCCGGCCAGTAACAGGCAAGGCAGGGTTAATCGAATTTTGTTTTGGGTATAGGCATAACCATGCATTTTTCTTCCCTCCGGGTAATCTTGAAAAACGGGTGTGTTTGTATATGGCAGACGAAACCGGTTAACAAAAAGTTCCCCAAATAAAAAAACTCTCACCCCGGCCGGGGTGAGAGTTTGTGGCGCTTTTACCAGCCAAAGGCTAACCGCTTCCACAGCCGGGGCGGAAAATCGTGCTGTTTCATTTTTTCCTGAGTCACGCTGACCGGGTAGGGGATGCGGCGGTGTTCAAACTGACGGGTGTCGGTATCAAGAATAGCGTAAGCGGCGCGGGCGTCGCCATCACGCGGCTGGCCAACACTACCGGGGTTGATGATAACCCGCTGCTCGGCCAGGGCAATCGGCCCATTGTTAAACTCCGGCACAATCGCTTCGCACATGCTGCCGGGTTCGTTGGCTTCCTTAAAAATGATCGGGCTATGGGTGTGGCCGACAAAGCAGTAGGGCGTGTTGAAATGTTTAAAATTGGGTTGGGCCACCGCCGGGTAAAGAATGTACTCCCAAATGGGGTGGCGCGGGCTGCCGTGCACCAGTGTGTAGATTTCTTCTTCAACCAGGGCAATGGGCAGATTGTCCAGATAGTCACGCACCTTGTCTGTGAGCTGCTCGCGGGTCCAGAGCGAGGCAAAACGGGCGTCGGGGTTGAAATCATCAATGTCGAGCTTGCCCAGCACCGCCCAGTCGTGGTTGCCGGCAATGCACAGGTGATCGAGAGTTAACAGCAATTGCACGCATTCATTGGGGTCCGGCCCGTAACCAACCATATCGCCCAGGCACCAGACTTTATCGTACAGGCCGGCGGCATCCTCCAGAACAGCTTCAAAGGCGGCCAGGTTGGCATGAATATCTGAAATGAGGAGATAGCGCATTAAAACCTCTTTGGCGTTGGAGACAACCCCCAACACAAATCGTCAAGTTTGAGTATCATACCATAATTTGTGCAATTCTGCCAAAGGCTTTGCGGGATGTCCGATATTTTTAGCTCCCGGAGGTTGTCGCGGCCAGGTTGGAATTTTGACCGGGGCTGAGCGCGCCTGAAGCCTTTGGCGCTCGCTGGCAAAGTGAGTATAATTTGGGCGGAGGATTTTGTGTCGCCCATTGTTGCCCCTAACACCATCGATCTCATCAGCCACGGCGAAGCCCAAACCCGCCGGCTCGGGGCGCGGCTGGCCCCATTTTTGCGCCCCGGCGACGTGCTGGCGCTCTCCGGCGAGTTGGGCACCGGCAAAACGCGCTGGGTGCAGGGCGTGTGCCAGGGGTTGGGTGTCACTGCGCCGGTTATTTCGCCCACGTTTACCCTGGTTAACGAGTACACCGGGCAACTACCGGTCTATCATATCGATCTTTACCGCCTGAACAGCGCCGGCGAGGTGCTCTCGTTTGGGCTGGAAGATTACTTGTACGGCAACGGCGTTACCCTGATTGAGTGGGCCGAGCGCGCCGAACACTTTCTTCCGCCGCACTATCTGGCGGTAGAGTTGTTTCATTTGGAAGAAACCAAGCGCCGGGTGGTGCTGCGCCCGCACGGCGAACGTTTTATCAATTTGCTCGATGAATTTAAGAAAGCTGCCTTTACCCGATGATTCTGGCCATTGACACCGCCACCCAATACGCCGGGCTGGCCCTGTACGATCAAAACGGCGTTTTTGCCGAAGAAAACTGGTTTTCCGGGCGCAACCACACGGTTGAACTGATGCCCCGCGTGGCCCGCATGCTGGCGCTGGCCCGGCTGGAGGCGGGGCAATTAACCGCGCTGGCCGTGGCCCTGGGGCCGGGTTCGTTTACCGGGCTGCGAATTGGGCTGGCTGTGGCCAAGGGTATGGCCCTGCCGTACAAATTGCCGGTGGTGGGCGTGCCCACGCTGGAAATCGTCTCTCGGCCGTTTAGCCGGGGCAAGTTCCCGGTGTGGGCGGTGGCTCAGGCCGGCCGCGGCCGGATTTTCGCCGCTTGCTACAGCCGCCACGAGCAGCAGTGGCAGCCGGTGGTTGCCCCCTACCTGACCACCTTTGCCGAACTGGCCGGCCAAATTACCGAGCCGGCCCTCTGCACCGGCGAAATTGACCAGGAAGCCGAGCAGTTGCTCCAGCGCGAGTCAAAAGCGCAGGTGGTTTCGGCGGCTATCCGGCCGCGCCGGGCTGCGTTTCTGGCCGAAATCGCTGCCGAACGGCTGGCCGCCGGCGAACAGGACGACCCCGACGCGCTGGTGCCCATCTATTTAACCCAACCCTGACCCGGCGATGGCGATTTCTTTTCAAATTGACCCCCTGACCCCGGCCGATATTCCGGCCGCCGCGGCGGTTGAACGGCGAGCCTACTCCACCGTTGTTGCCCAAAAAGAGCTGGCCAGCGAGCTAAAAAATTCGCTGGCGTATTATTTTGTGCTCAAAACGATAGCTCAGCCGGCGGAGGTGGTGGGGCTGGCCGGCTACTGGCTCATTGCCGGCGAAATGCACGTCATCACCATCGCCATCGATCCCGGCTGGAAACGGGCCGGGCTGGGGCAGTGGCTGCTGTTCAGCCTGCTGACCGATGCCCAAAGCCGCGGCGCGGAAGTGGCCACGCTCGAAGTGCGCCCCTCCAACCGGCCGGCCATCGCCCTGTACCAAAAATTTGGCTTTGAGCCGGTGGGCCAGCGACCTCGCTACTACCCGGACACCGGCGAAGACGCCCTGATTTTAACCACCCCGCCGCTGGCTTCGCCGGAATATCAGGCCCGGCTGGCCGGCCTAAAACGCGGGCTGCTGGCCCGGCTGGCCCAAATTTAAAGGAGCGCCGCAGGGGTGTCCCTCCTTTTCCTATCTGCTCAAAATTGCGGGCCGGCCCACAGCCGGATAGACAAAAGCGGCAAAATGGGCTAAAATCCAGCCGTAAAAATTCAACAGGTGCGCCGATGACCAATCCCTTTGTTCAATTTCAAGCCGATGTCGAAGCCGTAACAGAGTGCTGCGCCCGCGGCGAAATTTCCGAGGTCGAGCGCGACGCCGCGGTACGCCAGATGAAGCTGGTTGATCCCCAGTGGGGCGATACCTGGATGCTCAGCCCCAAAGGGCAGTGGTTTCGGCAGGCCACCGGCAGCAAACAATGGATGCCCGATTACCCGCTCGATCTGGTTGACGCCGCCAGCCTGCCGCCGGTGCCGCAGATGAACCTGCCCCAGATTTCGCTGGCGGTACATCACTGCACCCGCTGCCCGCTGCACAGTGGGCGCACCCGGGCCGTCCCCGGCGAAGGCAACCCCCGCACCGATGTGATGTTCATTGGCGAAGGCCCCGGCTTTCACGAAGACCGGCAGGCCCGGCCGTTTGTCGGTGCGAGCGGCAAATTTTTGGAGCAGCTCCTCACCGATATTGGCTACCGCCGGCAGGATGTGTTTATTGCCAACGTGGTCAAATGCCGCCCGCCCAACAACCGCGATCCCCAACCGGAAGAGCTGGACGCCTGCCGCGATTATCTGGAGCGGCAGATTGAGTTGATTGATCCCAAAGTGATTGTCACGTTGGGCCGATTTTCGATGGCCCGTTATTTTCCCGGCGCGTCCATTTCAAAAATTCATGGTCAGCCCAAACGTGAGGGCGACCGGCTGATTGTGCCGATGTTCCATCCGGCGGCGGCGCTGCGCAATCCCGCCTGGCGCACGGCCATCATCGATGATTTTAGCCAGCTGCCGGCGCTGGTGGCCGAAGCCGCGGCCTTTCGCGCTGAAAAGGACGAACCCGGCGCACCCGCCGCCGACCAGTTGAATTTGTTTTGACAGGGTAGCATCCAATTGATAATTCTGGCGCAAAGGAGACCAGTATGCCTCATCAAATCCACCGGGTGGCTGTGATTGGCGCGGGCACTATGGGCGCGGCTATTGCCGCGCTTGTGGCCAACGCCGGCCTGCCGGTGCTGCTGCTGGATGTGCCCCCCGCAACCCTGACCCCCGATGAAGAAAAAAATGGCCTGTCGCTGGCCAGCCCGGCGGTGCGCAACCGGCTGGCGCGGCTCGGTTTTGAGCGCGCCCAAACCGCCCACCCGCCCGCGTTTGCCAGCCCCGCCGCCGAACAGCTCATCACGCCGGGCAACACCGAGGACGAACTGCCCCAACTTGCCGGCGTGGATTGGATCATCGAGGCCATTATTGAGCAGCTTTCGCCCAAACTTGCTCTGTTTGAGCGGCTCGACGCGGTGCGCCGGCCGGGCAGCCTGATTACCACCAACACCTCCGGCCTGCCCATCGCCCAACTGGCCGCCGGCCGCAGCGCCGATTTCAAGCGCCATTTTCTGGGCGCTCACTTTTTCAATCCCCCCCGCACCATGAAATTGCTGGAGATCATCCCCACGCCAGAAACCGACCCGGCCGTGGTGCAGGCGCTGTCGGCCTTTGCCACGGAGCGGCTGGACAAAGGGGTGGTGCTGTGCAAAGACACGCCCAATTTTATCGGCAACCGGCTGTTTGTGGTGGGCTATGCCTACGCCGTGCAAACCGCGCTGGCCGGCGGCTACACCGTGGCGGAGGTCGATGCGCTGACCGGCCCGCTGCTCGGCCGGCCCAAAACCGCCACCTTTCGCCTGCTCGATCTGGTGGGCAACGATGTGTTTGCCTTCATCGCCCAAAATCTGGTTGAACTCATCCCCCACGACCCCTACCGCGAAATTTTGCGCGCGCCGCAGTTTACCGCCCTGTTTAGCGAGCTGATGCGGCGGGGCTGGCTGGGTAACAAGCGCAAACAGGGCTTTTACAAGCAGGATGTCGATGCGGCCGGCCAGCGGGTGTTTAAAGTGCTCAACCCGGCCACGTTTGAGTACGAGTTGCCCCCACCCCCGCACTTTGAGGCGCTAGCGGCGGTGGCCAATATTGACGACATCGGCGCGCGGCTGTCATCGCTGTTGAGCGAGCGCTGGCAGGCAGACCGGGCGGCGAAGTTGGTGCGGTCGCTGCTCTGTTTTGACCTGGCCTACGCGGCGGCGGTCGCCCCGGAAATTGCCTACGATTTAAAGAGCATCGATGACGATCTGCGCTGGGGTTTCAATTACGAAGTTGGCCCGTTTGAGTTGTGGGACCGGCTGGGTGTGGCCAACATGGCCGCCGCCATCGAGGCCGCCGGGCATGGGGTTGCGCCGTGGGTCAAATCGATGCTGGCGACGGGTGTCACTCACTTTTACCGGCGCGAGGCTGGCCGGGTGACCGGCGTGTACAACTGGGACATCGGCCGCTACGCCGACCTGCCCGGTAATTCGGAGAAGCGGGGTTGAGATGCGAATCATCGACTTGACTCCGGACAACGGCCTGGCCGTGGAGCAGGTTGCTGCGCTACTGGTGGAGAGCTTCAAAGACAACTGGCCGGACGCCTGGCCCACGCTCGCTGCGGCGCTGGCCGAAGTGCGCGAGTCGTTTGGCCCGGAGCGCATCAGCCGGGTGGCGGTTGACAACAGCGGCGCGGTGCTGGGCTGGATTGGCGGGCAGCCCCAGTACGATGGCCACGTGTGGGAGCTGCACCCGCTGGTAGTGGCGGCCCCGCAGCGCGGGCAGGGCATTGGCCGGGCGCTGGTCATCGATTTGGAGGCGCAGGTGCAGGCGCGGGGCGGCCTGACGCTGTGGCTGGGCACCGACGATGAAGCCGAAATGACTTCGTTGGGCGGAGTTGAGTTGTTTCCAAATGTGCTGGAACGGTTGCTGACGGTTCGCAATTTGCGCCGGCACCCGTATGAATTTTATCAGAAACTGGGTTATGAAATTGTCGGCATTATGCCCGACGCCAACGGCCCCGG
>CAYOXS010000028.1:28212-30927 GCA_964407935.1 uncultured Caldilineaceae bacterium | reverse complement strand
TCGCAGGCGCTGCGGCTGCAAATTGAGCAGGGCGCGCCGGTTGACGTGTTCGCTTCGGCCAATTTGCCGCATATGGACGCGCTGGTTCAAGCCAATCTGGTTGATAAACCGATCATTTTCACCCAAAACCAACTGACGCTGATTGTGCCGGCCGGCAACCCGGCCAACATTCACTCGCTGGCCGATCTGGCCCGGCCCGGCCTGAAAATGCTGGTGGCCGCCGAAAATGTGCCGGTGGGCAAATATACCCGCGAAGTGCTGACCAATCTCAACGCCGAATTTGGCCCGGAATACGCCGGTCGCGTGCTGGCCAACGTGGTTTCAGAGGAGGACAACGTTAAAAGTGTGGTCACCAAAGTGCAACTCGGCGAGGCTGACGCCGGCATGGTCTATGAGTCGGATGTGACGGCGGCGGTTCGCCCCGACCTGCTGCTGCTGGAAATTCCGGCGGCGCACAACGTGGTGGCCGAATACCCGCTGGCCGTGGCCGCCGATAGCCAGCAGCCGCAAATCGCCCAACAGTTTGTCGATTTTGTGCTGTCAACGCGGGGGCAAACGCTGCTGGCGGCGCAGGGATTCCGCCCGGCGCAACTGCCAATGATTGGGCAGGAAAAGTGAGCCAGCCCGCCGGCAGTATCACGGCCAGCCCGGCCGCCGGGGTAAAGGCAGCGGCGGCCACCGGCTGGACACTGCTCGGCCTGTCATTTTTGCTGGTTTTGCTGCTGCTGTTTGTGCCGCTGCTGGCCCTATTTTTGCGGGCGCTGCCCGGCTGGCTGACCGGCGCGTGGCAAACCGAAATGGTCGCCACGGCCCTGCGGCTGAGCCTGGTCACGTCCACGCTGTCGGCCGGGCTGGCGGTGCTGGCCGGCACGCCGGTGGCCTACGCACTGGCCCGCTACCGCTTTTGGGGAGCCACGCTGCTGGAAGTGTTGATCGACCTGCCGATGGTGCTGCCGCCGGCGGTGGCCGGGGTGGCGCTGCTGATGGCGTTTGGCCGCAACGGGCTGCTGGGCCAGTGGCTGCTGCCGCTGGGTATTTCCATCCCTTTTACCAGCGCCGCCGTGGTGCTGGCCCAAACTTTTGTGGCCTCGCCGTTTTACATCAAGGCGGCCAAGGCCGGCTTTGCCGATGTTGACCCCCGCCTGGAACAAATTTCGGCCACGTTGGGCGAAAGCACGCTGGTTACATTTATGCGGATTACCCTGCCGCTGGCGCGACCGGCGCTGCTCGGCGGCGTGATTATGACCTGGGCGCGGGCGCTCGGCGAATTTGGCGCGACTATCCTCTTTGCCGGCAACTTTGCCGGCCGCACCCAAACCATGCCGCTGGCCATTTACTCGGCCATGCAAATCGATGTGAATGTGGCCCTGCTGCTGGCCTCGATGATGTTGCTGGCCTCGTTTGGGCTGCTGATGCTGCTGCGGTTGGTGGCGCGATAAATGCTGGCGCTCGAGCTGCTGCAACCCCTCAAAGAATTTACCCTTGATATTTCGTTTCAAATGGAACGCGAGCTGGTAGCCCTGTTTGGCCCGTCGGGGTCCGGCAAAAGTATGACCCTGCAAATGATCGCCGGGTTGCAGCGTCCGACGCGCGGCCGGATTTCCATTTGCGGCCAGACCGTTTTCGACAGTTCCCGCCGCCTCGATTTGCCGCCGCAGGCGCGGCAGGTGGGCTACGTGATGCAGGATTACACCCTGTTCCCGCACCTGTCGGTAGGGCAGAATATTGGCTACGGGCTGCGCCGCAAAAAGCTATCGGCCGCCGAAGTACGCCGCGAGGTTGACCGCATGCTGGAGCTGATCCAGTTGCCCGGTTTTTTTGATGACCGCCCCCGCGAGCTGTCCGGCGGGCAGCAGCAGCGGGTGGCTTTGGCCCGGGCGCTCATTACCCGGCCGGCGGTGCTGCTGCTCGACGAGCCGTTTTCCGCGCTCGATGCCCCCACTCGCGCCCAGCTTCGGGCCGATGTGCGCGCCCTGCAAACGCACATCAACATCCCCACTCTGCTGGTCACCCACGATCTGGCCGAGGCCAGCCTGATGGCCGACCGTATCGCCGTGTATCACCGCGGGCGGCTGCTGCAACTGGGCCGGCCGGCGGACATTATGCACCGGCCGGCGGCGCTGGAAGTGGCCCACCTGACCGGCGCGCATAATTGCTTCAGCGGGCGGGTGGTAGCCAAAACCGGGGCCGATATGCAGGTGGCTGTGGGGCCGCTGCTGCTCCACACCGGAATCTTTCCGCCGGCGGTGGGCCAGCCGGTTACCTGCTGCATCCGGCCGGAGCAAATTATTTTGCTGCGCGATCAGCGCCCTTCGGCGGCCTATCCCAATGTCGTTGAGACCAGAATTGCGCTGGTGATGACCGATGGCTTGAGTTTTCATTTGTATCTGGAGTTGGTGGGCGAGCGGCTGTTACCCGGCCAGAATCACGACCTGCTGCTCCATTTGCCGCTGCACGTTTTTGAACGGCTGCGGCCGCAGGTGGGCCAAACCTGGCCGGTATCGCTCAAGCCATCGGCTATTTTTGTGCTGGCTAACGGCCAACCCACTTGAGCTGAAAATTGAGGCCGCCGGCGGTGGTGTCAAGCCCCACCAGCGTAAAATCGGGGGGAATTTGCCGCTGAATAGTCTCGCCGACGGTGGCGGCGGTGTCGCGCGCGCTGGCCGGCAGCCAGTTGGCGGGGATGGT
The DNA here is from genome assembly GCA_964407935.1 of uncultured Caldilineaceae bacterium. Lineage (GTDB taxonomy): Bacteria > Chloroflexota > Anaerolineae > 4572-78 > J111 > J095. The sequence continues at coordinate 28,239 of CAYOXS010000028.1, read as the reverse complement.
CAGCCAGCCCAGTTTTACCCAGCGCAG
>CAYOXS010000028.1:0-28112 GCA_964407935.1 uncultured Caldilineaceae bacterium | reverse complement strand
GGCGCAGAGCGGGCCACAACCAGAAACAACCCCACCAGCACCAGCCCGATAACGCCGCCAACGAGCAGCCCGGCGCAGCCCCAGCGATTCATCGGGCTTCCCTCATTTCAAGTTCAATCGTCGTGTCGGTGGTAGACAGGCCGGTCAGTTCCAGCGACGTCCCCAGCGTCTGCGAGATATCCTGCATCATGGTATCCAGGCTTTGGTTGATCTGCGCCGTATCGCTGTCAAAAATACCGGAGAGGTTAACGTCCAGGCCCAGCACCCGGGTATCCAGCAGCTCCACCCGCAGCGTTTGCGGGGTGGCCCGGATTTGAAACAAGCCGGCTACCTGCACCGGCACCGGCAGCCCCAGCACATCGGCTGTGGTGTTGGCGTTCACCTGCACCTGATTGCCCGGTTGAACATCAATTTGCAGGCTGCCGGTTGGCGGCTGTTCCACAAAGCGATTTAAAAAATCTTCGGTGAGGGAAATTTTGAGGGCCGGCGCAGCGGGTGGGGTCACTGCCGGAACGCTGCCGCCAACGGCGGTGACCAACGCGCTGACCAGCACCACGAGCGCGCTGGCGGTCAGGCCCAGGATTAGCCCGCCCAAACAGCCCAGCAGCCCGCAGCCTGCGCCGCCGGCCGGGGTGGGTTGATCGTCAATCACGGTTACAGCATCCGCACCACAATGGGCGCATCTTTCCACAAATCTTCAAGCTGGTAGTAGCTGCGTTTTTCCGGCGAAAAAACGTGCGCAATCACCGAGCCAAAATCAACCAACACCCAGCCGGATTCGGCGTTGCCTTCAATAAGGGCTGATTGCGTGCCGGCCTTTTTCAGTTTTTCCAGCAAATCGCCGGTGATGGCATCGATTTGCCGTTTGGATGAGCCATCACACAACACGTAGTAATCGGCCAGGTAGGTGACATTTTGCATATCCAGCAGCAAAATGTTCGATGCCTTTTTATTGGCAATCACATCAACAACAGCGTGAGCCAGTTCGTTACTGTTCAGAGAGTCCTCCCAAAATAATAAATGTCGAATCTTTACAGGCAATGTTACACCAGGTTGAGCGCATCGCCAAAAGCTTTACCCCTCTTTTTTGAGGAAATGGCATCATTTGGGCCGATTTTGGCGCTAATGCCCCATCGAGGAAGAATTTACCCCGGCCCCAGCCGGTGCCGGCTGAGCAGCGTGTACGCCGGGCCGGCCGGCTGCAGCTCGCTCTGAATAAAGCTGACTTCCGACACACCCACCCGAGCGACCTGCCCCACCTGCTTTTGGAATTGAACAATGGTTTCACCCAGTTGGCGCAGCGAGCGCGGCTGAATGCCGTTTTTTACCCGTCCCAGCGTTAAATGCGGCGAGTAGGGCCGTTTTTCCGGGGTAAAGCCGATGGCCGTTTGCAGGCGGTCGCCCAAATTCTGCACCAGCGCTGCCAGCAGCGGGCTTTGTTCCAGCATGCCCACCCACAACACTCGCGGCCGCTGGGTGTTGGGAAAACAGCCCAGCCCGCCCAGCTGCAGCGAAAACGGTGCGGCGCTGGCGGCAACCTGTTCCAGCGCGTTGCTCACTTTGGCGGTGTCTGCGGCGGCAATGTCGCCCAAAAAATGCAGGGTCAGGTGAATATTTTGCGGCGCGGTCCAGCGCACCGAGTGCGGCGGCGTCAGCGTTTTCAGCCGGCTCTGCAACTGCGCCAGCCCGGCAATAGCCTGTTCCGGGAGTTCAATGGCGACAAACGTGCGAATCATCATGGCTGGATTATACCATATTCGGTTAAGATTTAAATTGCCCGGCGGGATGATGTGGGGTAAAATTTGCCCCTAACCCTTTTGCCTGGAAGGATGGTTATGCTGCGATATACACTTGTCGCGTTGATGTTGACTGGCTGGCTGGCGGCCTGCATGCCCAATAACGCTCCGCTTGGCCCCAACAGCAGCGACTCGCCCCAGCCGGCCGGCGCGCCGGTCATCGAGGTGGAGGTTGCCCGCGAGCGGGTGTTCACGCTGCGAGACGGCGCGCAGGAATCAATCCCGGCTTCAAGCCAGGTGGCGCAGATCAATCCCCAAATGCAGGGCGTGGGGGTCGATAAAGATGGCCGGGTGTTGCTGCGTTTGCCCGGCCGGATAACTCTGGAACTGCTGCGCGGCGCGGAACTCCCGCAAATTCAGCAGTCAGACACCGATGTGAAAATCGCCCAAAACGGCGGCACGCTGATCGCCGATTTGACCACGGCCGCCAACCCGCAGTTCAGCCTGACCGTGCAAACCGCGTTCGGCACTATTGTGGCGGCCAATGCCCGTTTTGCCGTGGTACGCGAGGAAAACAGCCCGCTGGAGTGGGTGCTGGCGCTGGAAACCGGGGCCAACAGCCAGCTCAACGTGATTGCCGGCGGCGTCAGTGTGCCGCTGGCCGGCGGGCAGGCGCGCTGGCTCACCACTACCGGCCAGCCCGGCCCGGCCATTGTGCTTTCGCCGGACACCCAAAACTGGCTCGAAGGGGCCAGAAATAACGCCGTCCAGCCGGAGATTGGCGCGGTGCTGCTGTCGCCGGCCAACATCCTGGCCGAGCCAACTCTGCTCAAAAGTCCCCTCCGCACCGATCACCCGGTGGAGTTTGGCCGCGACGTGCATGGCGCGGTCCAGCTCTGGCTTAACCCGGTGGGGATTTTTGGCAGCCCGGCCTATACGCTGGAAGATTGCAACGCCGACGGTCAGGCTGATCTGGCAGTCAAAAATGGCATCCTTCGCTTTGATTTTGAGGAGCTGCTGGCCCGGGTGCAGGCCATCGATGTGACGGTGCTCAACCGCGACCAGCCCGGCCGCGGGCTGCTGCAAGCCTTTGACCCGGCCGGCGCGCCCACCGGCCAGCAGCCGCTTCAGGTTGAGCCGGGTCAAACCCAAACGCTGTCGCTGCGCGGCGACAGCCCCTACCACGCCGCCGAACTGCGACTGAGCGACGCCTGTTTTTTGGGCCTCAGCCTGACCCCGCCCGGCGAGGACAGCCGGCAGCCCGCCCCCGCCCGTGAAATTGCGCCGCAGGTGCAGCGCGATGACGTGGTTAATGTGCTGGCTGCCGCCGGTGAGCGCCGGCCGGAGAACGGCCAGTTTCAAGCGCCGCGGGTAACGCCCGGCCAACTTCAAATTGACGGCCAACTGGCCGATTGGGCGCAACTGACGCAAAAAAGCGGGGTGGATTGGTCGCCGGTCAGCGCGGCGGTGTACGACAACGGCTGCGCCAACCGCTTTCCGCAGGCCGCCGCCGCGGTCGATCTGGCCGGGCAGGTGCTCTTTGCCTACGATGACCAGAATTTTTACGTGGCTTTTCGGGTAGATGACGACGGGTTGGCGACGTACTCCGGCGGCGACAACCGCATCTTTTTGGGCGACTCGGCGCAGTTGTTGCTGGACTTGGATTTGAACGGCGATTTCGACTCGGCCAGCCTGACCGGGGATGATGTGCAGGTTGACATGCTGGCCAGCGCCGACGTGCCGCGGGTGGTATTGTGGCAGCTTGGCTCGCTGACCTCCAGCCAGATAACCGCCGCCACTATCACGGTGACGCCTTCCGCCAGTGGTTACGTGCTGGAAGCGGCGCTGCCGTGGGCCGCGCTGGCCACATCGCCCCGTCCCGGCGACCGGCTGGGAATTGTGGCCGCGGTCAATGACAACGACACGCCCGGCAGCAACACCCAGGAATGCATCATCGCTACCGCGCCGCAGCGGGATTGGCGCAACCCCACTACGTGGGGAACGGTGCTGTTGCAGCCCACGCCGGTGGAGTAGCGGGCTGCCGCTTAGCGGTGATGAGCAAGTAATCGGTGCTGAGTGTGCCATCGCTAAACAAATTGATGGCCGTGCTGGCTGTCTGCTCAAATTGCCAGTAAGTTACTTCCAGCCCGTGGAAATCAAACACCGGGTTGCCGCGATAGTCGGCCCGCCGGGGCAGATGCCACAGCGCCGCCGACCAGTCCCGCGTGTCGCCAAACAGCCGCCGATAGACCAGCCGCCGCACCCCAATTTCGGCGCAGCGGGCCAAAAAACCGTCGATTTCGGTGGCATTGTCCGCGGTCAGCACCGCCGATATTTTGACCGGCACTTCGGCCTGCCGCACAATTTCGGCCAGATTGGGCACCCGCGCCGATCCCATCAACTTAAAATAAGTGGCCGGCTCAAATGACGGAAACGACACGGTCACGCGGTCGTAGCAGTTGAATATGGTCATTTTGGCCAGCGCCAACTGGCCGTTGGTGTGCAGCGAAATGCGGGTTTGGGGCGGGAGCTGATCGCGCAGCAGGGCCAGCAGCCGGGCTTCGTGGCGGTAGAGCTGGGGGTCGGTGGTGGTGCCGGTCAGCGTTACCTCCCGGATGCCGTGCCGGTGGATGAGCGCCAGCAGCGCCGCGAGGTTGCGCGGCGGGAACTCGGCCAGGTTGGGCGGGCTGAGCGCCGGATTGAGCTGCCGGCCAATGCAGTACGGGCAGCGCAGATTGCACGGCCCGGCAAATAAAATGTTGGCAAAATCGAAGGTGGGGGGCATTGTTGGCCTCTTTTTATATGCTAAAAACACATCGTTACCTGTTCTGGCCGGCGTTGGCGCTGCTGTTGGCCAACGGCGTCATTCTGGTTGATGCCCCATCGCTGTTGCGCTACGGCGCGGCGCTGCTGTTGCTGGCGTTTCTGCCGGGCTGGGCCTGGTTACAAATGCTCGACCGGCCCACCGTGTTGCACCCGGTTGAGCGCGTTGTGCTGGCCGTGGGGCTGTCGTTGGCGCTGGCCGTGTTTGGCCTGCTGTTTGTGGTTTACCTGCCGGGCGAGCTGTCGGCCGGGCAGGTTTTGGCGGCGATGAGCGGCATCACGCTGGCGGGTTTGCTGGCGGCGGCGCTGCGCAAAGCCGAAACCGCTGGCGAGTCATCGACCCAAAAATGGGGCATCGTTTTGCTGGCGGCGCTGCTGCTGCTGGGGCTGGCGGCGCTGCTGCGGCTGCCGCGGCTGGGTTACGCCGAATTTCACGAGGACGAAGCCGAGGCGCTGATGCTCGGCGTGCGGCTGCTGCGCGGCGAAGATTACGCCCTGTTTTTGCATCGCAAAGGGCCGGCGCAGATGCTGGTGCCGGTCGCCTTTTGGCTGCTCACGGGCCAAATCACCGAGGCGCTGGCTCGCGGCCCCTTTGCTTTGAGCAGCCTGCTCAGCGTGGTCACCATTTTTCTGCTGGGCCGGCGCTGGTTCAACTGGCCCGCCGGGGCGCTGGCGGCGCTGCTGTGGGCGGTTAACGGCTACGCCATCGCTTTTGGCCGGATGGTGCAGTACCAGGCGCTCATCTTTTTTTGGGGACCGCTGGCGCTGCTGGCGCTGACCGTGGCCTGGTGCGAGCGTCGGCCCGGTCTGCAACTGCCGGCGGCGGTGCTGCTGGCGGCCAGCTTGCTGGCCCATTTTGACGCCCTGCTGCTGTTGCCCGCCGCCGCCTATCTGGGCTGGCTGCTGGTAACGGGCGAGGCATCGCGCCGCAGCCGGCTGCTGGCGCTGGCCAGCGTGATTCTGTTTTTGGCGCTGCTGGCCGCGTTTTTTGTGCCCTACCTCCGTGACCCCGAATTTCAAAATACGGCCAGTTACCTGTCGCAGTCGCGGGTAAAGCCGGGGCTGCTGTACAACAATTTGTCGCTGCTGCGGCGGCTGGACCGGGATTACAGCTCGCGCTTTTATCTGCCGCTGCTGGCCGCCGGCGCGGCTGGCGCGCTGCTGCTGGCGGCGCAACGGCGACGGCAGCTCATCGGCCTGGGCGCGGGGCTGCTGTTGGCCCTGTCAACCCTCTTTTGGGCATCGAGCTGGCGGGCTGGCCCGCTGAATCTGGCCGTTGCGCCGTGGCTGCTGCTCGGCGGGGCGGCGTTTTTTATCGCGGCGACCCCCGCTCAACGCGCGGCCTGGCTGCTGGTTGGCGCGCCGTTTATCGGCTACGTTTTTTTGGTGGATGACCCCCGCACCCACCTCTATATTTTGTACCCCGGCGCGGTGCTGCTGGCCGCGGCCGGCTGGCTGGGGCTGTGGCCGCTGCGCCGGGTGCGCTGGCTGGCGGCCGGTGCGGGTGCGCTGCTGCTAAGTGCGGCGGCGCTGTACACGGCGATGATCTTCCTGCCCAGCGAGTCGGCGTTTGCCCGGCTGCGGCAGCAGTGGGACGGCTCGCTGGCGGCGCAGATTTACGGCGACATTCCCCAGCCCCGCGAATATTTTGGCTACCCCAGGCACGAAGGCTGGAAAACTATCGGCGTACTGCGGGCCGATGGCCAGTTTCCCGGTGATTTTCGCAGCGCCAACGAGGATTTTGTCATCCCCATCTGGTACAATTTTGGGCAGGCCCGCTCCTGTTACGATACCCCGGCCCAGTTGTTTGTGCGCACCGCCGGCCAAAATTCCATCGACCTGCCGCCGGGTTATCAACTGACCGGGCAGGTGGAGCGCGAAGGTGAAGTCCGCATTGATCTGGTTTCGGTCGGGGCCGCGCCGCTCACCGCGCCGCCCATTTTTAAGGCCGAGGAGTTCAGCGCCCGCTTTGACCGGCTGGCCGCTCCCGACCAGTTTACCCGCCAGAACCGGCCAACTCACCCGGTTGGCGCGCAGTTTGGCCCGGCCATTCAGTTTGAAGGGTTTGACCTGTTTCCCGCCAGCGTTGCTCCCGGCCAAACGCTGCACGTCAACTTGTACTGGCGGGCGCTGGCCGCTCCGGCTCAAAACTACCGCGCCTTTGTCCACCTCACCGATGGCTCGACGCTGTGGGCGCAGCAGGACGACACCCCCGCCTGCCGCCTGCCCACCGACATCTGGCGGGCCGGGCAGTTTGCCGCCGGCCAGTTCCGGCTGGTCATCGCTCATGATACGCCGCCCGGCCGCTACCCGCTGATCATTGGCCTGTACCGGGCCGACTCGCTGCAGCGGCTGAAAATTACCGCCGGCGCGGGCCAGCCCGGCGACGACTTTTTGTGGCTGGGCGATGTTGAGGTTGTACCGGGTTCGTAGGGCCAAAATAATGAGATTGGCTCGATTGGGAGCCGTGGAGTATCAAGATAAAACGTAATGCGTAAAACCTAATTCGTGTTGCGTGTTTCGTCATTCATCCTTCACCCTTTATCCTTTGTGCCTCCACCTGCCGGCGCAGCGCGCGCTGGATTTGGGCCGATAGCTGGATGTTCACATCAGCCGGGCGTTGCAGCAGGTGGCGTTTAACCGCCGGCGCGTAAAACAAGGTGATCACCCCGTTGGCCTGTTTGGCCCCGCGTTCGGTCAGGCTCAGGCAGTCGCCGCGATAGATCATCAACCCTTCAGCCAGCGCAAACTGCACTTCGGCGGCAAACTGCTCCTCCAACGCCACCTCGTATTTTTCCCGAAAGTGGGTTAAATTTATCTCGCCGAAATAAAACGAGACGGCGATCATTTTGGCCATACTGGCCGGCCGCGAGAGATGGTACAAATCTTGCAGCGGCAGCCGCCCGGCCTCAAGTACGCCGGCGTACGGCTCGATGCGTTTGGGGCCGGCCCCGCGATTGTAGGCCAGCGTGTGACTGGTAAACGATTGCGCGCCCAGCCCCAGCCCCAAATACGGCTCGCCACGCACCACCCGCCGGGTCAGGTAATCGCTGGTGCCGGGGTCGCCGGGCCGGCGCGAAAAGGTGTTTTTGCCGGGGTTGGCCACGTAGCCGGCCTGCGGCAAAAACTGGCTGGCCGCACTTTTCATCTGGTTGACGGTTGCCAGCGCGACCTGGCTGGCCTGCGCCTGCAGGCCGGTGCCTTTGTAGCGCATCTGGTACAGGGTGATATAGTCGGCCTCCAGCTCGATGGCTTTGCGCAGGCTGTCCTGCCAGTCGCTCACCGATTGGCCGGCAAAGCCGTACATCAGATCGATGTTGAATTTTTGAAAACCGGCGGCGCGAATGTTGGCCGCCGCCTGGCGTAAATTGTCGAAACCTTTGTACTGGCGGCCCAATTTTTGGGCCAGGCTGAGTTGCGTCACCTGCACGCCCATGCTGATGCGGCGGATGCCCATTTGATAAAAGGCGGCGATTTTTTCCGGCTGGCCGGCGGCGATGAGTGGCGTGGTTTCGATGCTGATCTCCAGCCCCGGCTGCCAGCGGAACATCGATTTGGCGGCGTGAACCACGCGTTCGATGTTGGCTGTTTTGGCCAGCGCCGGGGTGCCGCCGCCAATATCAAAGCCGGTCAGCGTTTTGTGCGGTGTATCGAGCAGCCGGCGGTACAAATCCATTTCGCGCAGCAGCAGCTCAAAATAGCCGTCCTCGGCGCGGGCGTTATCGGCCGGGTTGATGACGGTGTACTCGCAAAAATTGCAGCGGGCCTGGCAAAAGGGGATATGCACGTACAGGCCCAGCGTCGGCACCGCCTGCCAGGCGGCGGCAGTGATGGCCTCAAAATCGCTGCGGCGCACGCGGTAGGCGTTCATCGTCCAGTTGTGGTTGATGGGGTAAGCGGTGTTGGCGATGTGATGGTGGCGCAGCCCGGCCTCAAACGCGGCTTGAGGAGCGATGGTGACACAATCTTCTTGGGCGGGTGAGTTCCAGTCCATCTGAAATTCTCCTGTAATGGTGTAAAAAATACAATAAGTAAATTGAAAAATTTAGCCGCAACATTGCGGCTAAATTAGTTAGTGTAATAATCACACTATATCAGAGTTGCATGTACTTGTCAAGAGGGAAAATTTTTACGAATGAGAGCGTTCGGAAACCGGCAATTCTTATTTTGCTCTCACCCCCCTACCCCCCTCTCCCAGCGGGAGAGGGGGGTAGGGGAGGGGAAAATAAGATTGACAATTTAAGGATTATTGGCCTTGTACTAATACAATTCTGGCAAAATGAGAATTGCTAATTTTTACAAATAAAAAGAGCTGCCAGGACATCTGGCAGCTCATGAATTAGTGAATCTACAGCGACTACATGCCCAGCAACAGGCCGAGCAGCCCCAGGCCGTGGTCCATAGCCACGGTTAGCCCGGCAAACACAATCGAGACCATCGACATCAATTTGATGAGGATGTTGAGCGATGGGCCGGTGGTATCCTTGAATGGGTCACCAACGGTATCGCCAACCACGGTGGCTTTGTGCGCGGGGGAACCTTTGCCCCCAAACGCGCCTTTTTCAATGTGCTTTTTGGCGTTGTCCCAGGCTCCGCCGGAGTTGGCCATCATTACCGCCATCACAAAGCCGGTCACCAGCCCACCGGCCAGCAGGCCCAGCACACCGGCCACACCAAACAGCACGCCAACAATCACCGGCACGGCAATGGACAGCACCGAAGGCGCAACCATTTCTTTTTGCGCGCCGGCAGTGCTGATTTGCACGCACAGGGCGTAATCCGGTTTGGTTTCACCTTTGAGAATGCCGGGGTTTTCGCGGAACTGGCGGCGCACTTCCTGCACCATCGCGCCGGCGGCGCGGCCAACGGCTTCCATCGTCATCGCCGAGAAGAAGAAGACGGTCATCGCCCCGGCAAAAAAGCCGATCAATACGGCCGGGTTTAACAGGTCAACCCGATACCAGTTAGAAAACTCAACCAGAGTCATAGCAGTGACCGGTTTACCGCTGCCCGGCAGCATGTTGATACCAGCCATTCCCAAACTGGCCCGGATTTGTTCCAGATAAGAAGCCAGCAGCGCCAGCGCCGTTAATGCCGCCGAGCCAATGGCGAAGCCTTTGCCGGTAGCGGCAGTGGTGTTGCCCACCGCATCAAGCTGGTCGGTGCGTTCCCGGACTTCGGCGGGCAGGTGGGCCATTTCGGCGTTACCGCCGGCGTTATCGGCAATGGGACCGTAGGCATCGGTGGCCAGGGTCAGGCCCAGGGTAGAGAGCATACTGGTGGCTGCCAGCGCCACGCCGTACAGCCCCAGCAGGGTGCTGGTGGTGCCGCCAGTCAGGTAAAAGCTAAAGGCGATGCCGGCGGCTACGGCCAAAACTGGTAGCCCGGTGGAGCGCATGCCCACGGCCAGCCCGGCGATAATCACGGTTGCCGGCCCGGTTTCTCCCTGCTGAGCAATGCCCATCGTGGGCGCATGTTCATCAGAGGTGTAATACTCGGTGGCGCGGCCAATGACTTCGCCTACCACCAGCCCGGTGACAATGGCAATAATGTATGTCCAGGGTAAGCCCAGCATGAGAATGATGGGAATGGCCGCAATCGCAATCAGAATCGAGCTAATGGTGATGCTGCGCGTGAGCGCCCCCATCAAATCGCCCATTGTGGCGTTTTCTTTGGTGCGAACCAGATAAATCCCGACAATCGACAGGATTACACCGACCCCGGCAATAGCCACCGGCGCGGTGAGAAATTGCACCTGCATGTTTTCCACAGAGCGGCCGGCCAGGTAACCGGGGATGTTGGCCGCCGCCGTGGCCACCGCCGATACCCCCAGCGCGATGGCCGCGCGGATTGAACCAACGTAGGATTCGTACAGGTCCGCGCCCATACCGGCTACGTCGCCCACGTTATCGCCCACGTTATCGGCGATGGTGGCCGGGTTGCGCGGGTCGTCTTCGGGAATGCCGGCTTCAACTTTACCGACCAGGTCGGCGCCCACATCGGCGGCTTTGGTGTAAATACCGCCGCCCACACGGGCAAACAGCGCCTGGGTTGAAGCGCCCATCGCCGCGCTCAGCAGGACCACGCTGATGTTGGCCATGTCAAGCGACGTGCCGTAGTAGAGGAACAAAAACCACAGGGTTGTGTCGAGCAGAGCAAACCCAACAACGGACAGCCCCATCACCGCGCCGGCCCGAAAAGCCACTTGCAAGCCGTCGTTCAGGCTGTGGCGGGCGGCATTTGCCGTGCGCGCCGAGGCGTTGGTGGCGGTTTTCATGCCAATAAACCCGCAAATCGCCGAGAAGAGGCCGCCGGTAATAAAGGCAAATGGCACAATAAAACTCTGCAATCCAACAAAACTCATTACCAGCAAAACCACAAACAGCACAACAAAAACAATCCCGACTACCCGGTACTGTCGAGCCAGGTAGGCCATTGCCCCTTCTCTAACGGCCTGGGCAATTTCGCGCATCACGTCTGTGCCTTCATCATGGCTCATTACCGAGCGATACAGGGCGTAGGCCGTGGCCAGCGCTACAATGGATCCCAGCGGCATCAGCCACCATAACAGCGGCAAGGCCGGTCGGGCCGCTTCTTGCGCCAGCGGTGCTGCCAGCGCCGCTGGCGCAGCAGCCAATGCAGCGATGATCAGGGTTAAAACAAGTCCAATACGTGCCATAAAGTTACTCCTTATTTTGATTAATAGATTGGGACCGGACTCAGTAAAAGACTCTGTGGCAATCTCTATAAGGATAATCCAGAAATAGGCCAAATGAGTAGTGACAGATGTCATCTTGTGGATGGACAATCGTCACTTTTTTGGTACTTTTTGGGGATTTTCCTCACGAAGTTGGTGGCAGGTGAGGCAGTCTGATCGATGTGCCACAAAAAAAGGCTTCACACCGGGTGCGAAGCCTTTTGCATTTGCCTTTGGTTTTGCCGCAAGCGGTGCGACCGGTGCAGGCTTCTGTGCCAACCGCGCCACATTGTAAATGAGTTGGATTTTATTGTCAAGAACATTTGTGTAAATTGCCACTATTGCAGTCACCCCCCACCTTTTGACTATTGCCAACATCTTAATAATTGTGATAATCTTAAGCTGATTATGCTGTTCTTTAACAACCAGGCCAGCTCAATTGGCAGTCGATTCCGCAGATGAACGACGAAATTTTGCAAATTTACAAAGAAACGTTTGACCGCATTGTGTTGGGGATTGCGGCGTTGAGTGTGTTTGCCGGCGTCGCGGTATTTTTTACCAGCGGTGCGGCTTCGCCGTGGTTTGCGTTGTGCGGCAGTGTGTTGTTGATGGCTGTTATTGCCTATGTTATTAGACTGGCGGGCCGCCTGGTTGCAGCCTCATATGTGTTGGTGCTGGAGTTGATCGGCGTAGTTGTCGCCGTTATTTTTCGCTCCGATATTACCAGCACCATCGCCCCCTATTTTTTCATTCCCATTGTAATTATTGCCGGTTTGTTGCTCAGCCCGTTTGCCACGTTACTCGTTGCTGCGGGTGTGGTGGCGCTGGCTTTTGTTTTGCTCTATTTAACAGGACAGCTTTCCCTGATGCCAATTGCCCTGACTTTGCCGGCTTTGGGGGTGATGCTGCTGGTGGCTTTGCTGGCGGCGCACAACAAGCGCAATCTGCTGCTGCTGGGTAACCGGCTGGTAGAAAACCGAACGCTGCTCCGCCAGCGGGCGCTGGAATTGATGCAGAGCCTCAACCGGCTGGAAATTTTGCAGGTGCAGGCAGTGCAACTGCAAAAAGAGCTGGAGTCGGTGCGGAGTGCGGCGGCCCAGCTCCAAAACACGGTCTCGCGGGAGAACAACCAACTGCTGGCACTGGTGCAGGGCACCATCACCGAACTCAACCAGTCGATTTCCACCCTTGAGCAATCCATTGAAAAAATCAGCGAAATGCCCACTCTCAACGGCCACGCCGAAACCGTAGAGCTGGCCTGGCAAAAGTTGCATCACCTTAAAACGCTGGTGATCAATTTAGAAGAGATGGCGCTGATTGAGCGCGACGAGTTTGAGTTGTCGCTGGAGCAGGTTGATGTGGCCCAACTGGTGGGCGATGTAACCGGCACGGCGCGCGGACTGGCCCGCGAAAAGAAACTTCAGATTCGCCAGCACGTAGCCGAAAATCTGCCGCCCATTACCGCGGACCCGGCGCGGCTGCGGCAGGTGCTGCTGCAACTGGCGTCTAACGCCATCAAATTTACCGATCAGGGCGTGGTTGAAATCCGGGCCGAAATTGACCAGGGGCAGTTGGTGCTGTTTGTGTCTGATACCGGCATCGGCATGTCCAGTGATGAAGTTAACCTTGTTTTTGAGAAATTTGGCCGGGTCAGCGAGCGCACTGCCCGCGGACGGCAGGGGCCGGGGTTGGGGCTGGCCATCAGCAAGCGCCTGGTTGAACTCCACGGTGGCCGGATGTGGGTTTCGAGCGTGCCGGGCGTTGGCTCCACCTTTTACGTGGCCCTGCCGCTGGGCGCGGCGCAGCGACAATATACGCCGGTCATCGGTTCTTCGGGGGGCAAAACAACGGTGCGCATGTCGAGCCTGGCCCCCGCGCAGCCAAAACTGACCGCGCCGGCTCGCAAAGTTGACGACGGCGCTGCGGCCATTTTGCCGCCGCCCGTGGCCAGCCGCCCGGCAACCGCGCCGGCAATTCCGGCCAGAACCGCGCCGGTTAATTCCAACATTACCCAGCGGTTGACGCCGCCGGCAGTCCGTTCGCCGCGGCCGGTGCGGACCGCCCAACCGATTCACCGCTATCAGCCCAAATACATTCAACGATTTGGTTTTATTCTGTTGGGGTTACTCTTTGTGGTGTTATTGATTGTGGCCTCAATTGCGCTGGTGGGGTACTTTAGCGGCAATTTGCCAGCGGCGCTGCAATCCGAGGCGGCCGCTACCGAACTGCCGACTCTGGCCCCGATGATGATCACCCTGCCCACGCTGGCTGTCTCGCCCCAACCCAGCCCAACGCTGCTACCAACGCCATCACCAACCAGCCCGCCTGCGCCCACAGTCACCCCGCTGCCGCCAACGCCGACCGCGGCGGTGGTGTCGCTGGCATCGCCAACTTCAGCGCCGGAGTTGCCCACGGCCACGGCATCACCCACAGCAACAACCGCGCCGACGGCAGCGCCATCGCCCACAGCGACAACCGCCCCCATCGTAACATTACCGGCACCAACCCCCGCGCCGGTTTTTGTTGTGTCTGCCAACCCCGGCGCCGCGCTGCCGGTATCGCCTGGCAGCAACAGCCGGGTCAGCCGGTCAGTGGGCGGGCAGGTAGTATTTGCCGGCACGCAGGCTAACCAGCAGGATATTTTTATGGTGGCCGCCGCCGATGGCGCAGAATCCAACCTCACCCGCAGCCCCGGCGATGACTTGCAGCCGGATTGGTCGCCGGATGGCCGGCAGATTGTGTTCAGCTCCAACCGCACCGGCAGTTTTAATATTTTTGTGATGAATGCCGATGGCAGCCGCGTGACCCAGCTCACCAACAGCCTGGGGTTTGACGAGTGGCCGGTCTGGTCGCCGGATGGCCGCCGGATTGCCTTTGTGTCGGACCGGGACGGCAACGTGGAACTTTACGTGATGAACGCCGATGGCAGCAGCCCGCAGCGGCTCACCAACACCCCCGCCGACGATTGGCCGGCGGCCTGGTCGCCGGACGGGCGCTCGCTGGTGTTTGCCTCCAACCGCGACGGCAACTGGAATTTATACGTGGTCAGTTCCGGCGGCGGGCAGCCGGTGCGCCTCACCGCCGCCCCCGGCGACGAGCGCGACCCTGTTTGGTCGCCCGATGGCACGACCATCGCCTTTGTGGCCAACGCCGGCGGCAATTTTGATGTTTACGCGCTACCGCTGCCCAACGGTTTGCTGGCCGAAGTTCCGCCGGAACGCTGGACGCAGATCACCGCCACCCCCACCGATGAACGCTTCCCCACCTGGGAGCAGGCGCAGTAGCTGTCTTTGCCCCATCCCCCTGGCCCCCATCCCTAGGGAAGGGGGGACTCTGGAAGCGTGGCGACGCGCTCCGTTAGCCGGATATTGCGCTCGGCGTAGCCCGCCAGCAGATTCTCAAAACAGCCGGGCGCGCCGCCCACCAGCTCGGGGGGGCAGATGCCGGGCCGGTTGAACAGCCCGCCGGCCACCTGCCGGGCGATGATGGTGCAGGTGTAGCCGGTTGTCCGGGCCATCGAGTGGACCTGGCTGGCCGGGTCGTACTCGTCGTACAGATCGTAGGTGTAGCGCACCGCTTGCCCCTGCCGCTGGCCACTGAGCGTAACCCGCATCACCGTGAAATCCTCCTCATTTTGGCCCAGCTTCCACTGATCAAACAGCAGCCGCGAGGTGAGCGCCATTGGGCTAACCGATACGCCATCGACCGCGACGGGGCCGGCGTTGAAAAAGCCGCTGTCTCTGAACACGCGCATCAGGTTGGCGTGGCCGGGGTAGCGCAGCGTTTTTTCTTTCATAAACGGCGCGTTGAGCGTGTCCATCAGCGAGCGCAGGCCATCGGTGTTAAAGGCCTCGAGCGTGCCCACGCCGGGCAGGTCAATCAACTCCACCTCAGACAGGGCCGGGCGTGTGACCTGCTGGCCGTACTCCACAAAACGAGCCGGGCGGGTGTATTCCTCCAGCACGTCAACCGGCGAAAAGACGGCTTTGTACTCGTAGGGCCAGCGGCGGGTTTTGGGCAGCCCGCCCACGTAGCAAATATACTCGTCTACCTGCTCAAGCTGGCCGGCCACGTAGCCGGCGATGATGTTGCACAGGCCGGGCGCTACGCCGCAATCTACCACGGCCGTGACGCCATTTTGGCGGGCCAGCTCATTCAGTTGCAGCGCATCTTCCGGGAAAAATGAAATATCGATATGATAGACAATATCTGCGGGTTGTATTGACTGCCCGACTGGAGTTATGCCTTTAGGCTTTGTTTTAGGCGACACTCTTGGCAGAGGCACGTATGGTTGGGGTTAAGGCAAACTCGACCCTTTGTGGGTGTTTGTGTTGACTCGGAAATAAGAAAGGCCGTCGCAATGAAAGTGACGGCCTTTTTTATGCTGCCAATCAGTTTATAATTCGGTGATGGTTTCAATCACCTGAATGTTACGCTGCTCATATTCGGCCAGTAAATTGGCAAAACAGCCCTCGGTCTGGCCCACGTATTCCGGCGGGCAGATGCCCTTGCGGTTGAATAGCCCCTTCACCACCTGCCGGGCGATGATGGTGCAGGTGTACCCCGTAGTGCGGGCCATTGAGTGGGTCTGGCTGACGGCATCGTATTCATCGTACAAATCATACGTGTAACGATAGCGCCGCCCGTTTTTGTGCCCCTCCACTTCCACCCGCATCGAGGTCAAATCCTCTTCACCAGGCTGCAATTTCCACTGTTCAAACAACAATTGCGAAGTCAGGGCCATCGGGCTGACCATCTGCCCATCCACCGGCACGGCCTTGGTGTTGAAAAAGCCGCTCTCTTTGAACACGCGCATCAACTCGGCGTGGCCGGGGTAGCGCATCGTCTTTTCCTTCATAAACGGCGCGCCGATGGTCTGGCTCAGCGAGCGCAGCCCGTCGGTGTTGAAAGCTTCCAGCGTGCCGACAAATGGCACGTCCACCAGTTCCACGTCGGACAGAGCCGGTTTAATCACTTCCCGACCTTGTTCCACGTAGCGAGCCGGGCGGGTGTACTCCTCCAGTACATCGATGGGCGAAAAGACGGCTTTGTACTGGTACGGCCACGTGCGGATTTTTGGCAGGCCGCCCACGTAGCAAATATAACTCTCCATCTCATCCAGTTGCGAGTGGCTGTAGCCGGCCATAATGTTGCACAGGCCGGGCGCTACGCCGCAATCGACCACAGCGGTGACATTGTTGGCTTTGGCCAGTTCATCCAGTTGCAGGGCGTCTTCTGGGAAAAAGGAAATATCCACCACGCTTTTTTTAGCCTCGATGATCTGCCGCAGGGTGTTGTAGCCCATAAAACCGGGCACGGCGCAAATCACCAACTCACTGTCGGCAATCAGCGGGGCAATGGGGTCCTGTCGCAGGTTGGCCTGCACGGTACGTACCGGCGCGGTGGCAGTCAGCCGTTCCAGCGCGGCGGCATTCATGTCGATGGCGGTGACGTCAAAATCAGCCTCGCGGGCCAAATCCTTCACAATGGCGCTGCCGACCAGGCCAGCACCCAATACCGAAATTTTCATAAAGTTCTCCTCGATGGTGTATTTGAATGTGGAGTCCAAAAGCGCAGCTTTTTGTCCCTAAAGTTGCGCCGCTTGCCTCTGTTTTATAACTCAACTGGACTTTAGGGGCAACCTGCGACGCACAAAACGTAAAGTTACGCTTATGTTTTTACTTGCTCATCCCATAAATTCCAGCAGAACCAGGTTGCACTACTGGGCCAGAATTTCACTCCGCCACGCGAAAGCTTAGGTCCGGCTGCTTGCTCTCGGCTTGCTCCGGGATGCGGGTCGGCATCACCAGCGGCTTGCCGTCTTCTCCCGCAGCTACCCACTCCCGCAGGAAATCCGTGCGATAATGTTGCCTGGCGGTGATCAGCCACTCATCATCTTTGGGCAGCCGTTTGCCGGCCCAACGGCAGAAAGCCTGGGCCTCATTCCAGTTGACGCCGATGACCGGCTGGCTGCCTTTGCCGGCCGGATACCAGCGCTCCTGCCAGCCGTCCGGCGCGGATTGATTGCCGTTGGCGTCCAAGAACAGTTTGTACCAGGCGTTAGTCACCGGATAACGGTTGATTTTGAACCCCTCCACCCAGCGCCAGCTGTCCCGCGTGCCGACCTGGTATTCGCCGGGGGCGATGTTGAGCATCTCGTCGTGGCTGTAAGCCAGGGCGGCGATGGACGCGATTCGTAATAATGCATCGGGGTTACTGGGGAGAGACTCTAACTCCAGGCGGTTTATTATATTGGTCCACGCTTCCGGTAAGTCGGTCCGCAGTTCGGCGGCAGCGCTGCGAATTTTGGTGGGGTCGTTGCTGAGCAGTTGCTGCCACCAACGGGTCATTGCGGGGTCAGATGCCTTATTCTGGCCGCTTTCGGCGGTGGTGGTCAGGTAGAGATACAACTTCACTTCGGCCAACGAGGGTTTGGCGAAGAAAACAGTGCCGGCTCGCAGCAATCGGCGCAACTGACGGCTGGCGCGATATTTGTCGAGCAACGTTGTTTCGCCGCTACCGGTGCTGTCCGTGGGTGTGCCGGCTGGTCGGCCCCCGGCAGGAGGAAGATTTTTACTCCTCCCCCTGTCAGGGAGAGGTTGGGAGGGGGTTGAAGCATTATCTGCCGCTGAAGTCTGTTTGTCGGTAAACACCGCTTCCAACTCCGGCAACAGTAGCGGGGTTTCGACCATCTCATTGTACAGCTCGCGGTAGCGGCTTTGGATGACGACCACTTTGGCCAGCAGTTGCGGCTGGAGATCGAGCGGCCGGTCATCGACTTTAAACTCGTCACGGCGCAACTCGGCCAACTGGTGCAACAGCCGGAAAATATTGAGCGCCCGCTTGACCTTGCGCGGGTTGGCTTCCAGCCCGGCGGCGAAAATATCGGCGCAGCCGTCCGGCAGTTCAACCCCGCTCTTTTCAATAAACTCGCGCACCCGCGCCTCATCGAGCGGCAGCAGGTGGAACGGCAACTGCACTATTTTCTCCAGATAATCATCGCCAGTGATGGGGATGCGCCGGTCTTTTTGCAGGGTGTCGGTTTTGCCGCCATCAGCGGCGTTGACTGCCTCCAGAAAATCCTTGTACTTAACCCGGATGCCCTGCTCGATGACGCCGCGATCAACCCCCAGAAAAAAGAGGCAGCCGGGCACGTCCAGAAACAGCTTGACGGCCTCCAGCACCTCGATGGCTTTTTCCGGCAGGCAGCGGTCCAGGTCGTCGATGAACACGACCAGCCGTTGCCCGTTGTCAACCACCTGCTTTTGGATGAGTTCCTGGAATCTGCCCTGAAACTGCTCCAGCGACTGGATGTGGGCGCGGTAGATTTTGTGCCGTTCGCGCTGGATGGCACCGAAGATGGTGTTGAGTTCTTTGCCGGTGAGCGCTTCTTCGGCTTTTTCCAGCCCTTTGCCCAGCAGCGCGCCGACCCCCGGCAAAAAGCTGAGGCTGAGTTGGGTTACGCCCAGCACCGAGCCGCGCAGCAGTTGTTCCCAATCCACATGAACGCCGCCCACTTCCTCCCGCTCTACCGGGCGGTAGAGGCTGGCTTCCAAGTCGTCCAGTTCTTTGATGAGCGCCTCTTCCCCCGCTGTAAATTGCGGCGAGTCGGGCTTGTCGGCGGCGTACTGGCTCCGCTCCGCCGGCTCAGTTTCCTTGGGCTTGGGCCTCAGCGCGCCGAGCACCTGAATGATGAGCGCCCGCCACAGGGCCTCTTCCTGATCGTATTTCCAGGCGTTGAACCAGACGGTGATGGGCGGCGGCTCCGCCTTGACCAGCGATTCCTGCACCAGTTTCATCAGGCTGGTTTTGCCGCTACCCCACGGCCCAAAAATGCCTACGGTCAGCGGAGTCTCGGCCTGGGCGACCACGTTGGTGAGCACCTGGCAGTACTGGCCAAAGTCAAGGTGGTCATGGTCGGCGGTGGTGATGGCTGTGTCGGTGTAGTTCATGGTGTGCCTCGTTTGAAAATAACTCTCATTCCCAACCCTTCACCCAAATTGGATGAGGGGAGTCGCGTTAGCGACGGGGTGAGAGCGAAACCCTAACTCCCAATTCCTGATTCCTGCATTTTTAAATCGACTCGCTGATACCCAAAGGGCACAGGCGCGGGATTCGGTGTTTTTTGGCTGGCGCGTCTTTTGCCCCTACTCCTCCTGCTTACACCCTGCTCCCCAGGACTCAGAATTTCAAAACTTCAGCAGTTCAGGATTCAGAACCCGAAATGGGGGAGACTACTCGAAACCCAACGTCCTTGTAACTACTGCCCAGGACGTAAGGGAGGCGGGAGTCGCAACGGGTATCACCTCGATCGCTTAACCAAGAGCCACCCCGCAGCGCTCGGCCGTTATCCTCCTTATCCATACCTTCCCATTCCCACACATTCCCAGCCATATCTGCGCACCCCAAGGGACTGTCTCCTGCTGGGGAAAATTGCCCCACCGGCGTGGTGCGGCCAATCTTCGCTTCGCTGGTATTACAGACGCCCTTGCGCCAGTCGTTGCCCACCGGGTACACCCGGTCATCCCCGCCGGTAGCAGCCTGTTCCCACTCGGCCTCGGTCGGCAAACGGAAAACGAGTGGCGCGGCGCGGGTAGCGGGTGGCGAGTCTGGGTCAGGATTACCATTCGCTATTCGCCATTCGCCATTCGCATATTCGCTCAGCCAGTTGCAGTAAGCTTCGACTTCGTATCCGCTTACGCCCACAACCGGCTGGGCTGGGCCATTCCATTTTTCATCCTGCCAATAATGAGGTTCAGTACGTTTTTCAGATTGTTGCCACCACCAGCCCTCTTGACTCCACCACCGGGGGTCGGTATAGCCACCAGCTTCGACAAATCGCCGGTACTGGGCATTGGTCACCGGATAGCGAGCAATGGACACACGCAAATCTGGCAATGGCGCTAACAAACCGTCCAAACATGCGGCGGCGGCAACCCCAAATTCGGCATCATTCAGAAAGTCCACCATAAAATTAGTCACAATCACATGCCGCTCAGTGACTAACCGGCTCAACCATGCCAAGTCACTTGACCGGGTCAGCAACCACAACCCGATGTCGGTCCGCAGGCTGGCATCGGCCCGCCAATCAAATGTCTGCAAAACCCGCGCTGCCAGATCCGTGGTCGATAAATCAGACAGGGCTTGTATCACCTGTCCCCGATAATGTTGCCGTAGCGCCTCATTTTCATCGTTGAGCAACTGTTCCAGTGCCCACAGGGCGGCGTTGCGGCGGGCTTCGTTTTCACCGGCCACTACCCGCAAAAAGCGGAGGATGGCCTGCTCTTCGGCCAGTTCGGCCAGCACCAGCCCGGCCTCCAAAAAGGGACGGCCCGCGCCGGTCTCGAACAACGTTTCCAATTGTTTTATGGTGTTGGCCCGCACCGGCGGCTCCACCTTCTGCGCATCGAGCAGGCAGCGGCCGGCCAGTAACAATCCGGTGTGATTGCCGTCATCCTGCCGGGTCAGCGCCTCTATCACCGGCGTAGCATCTTTCAGGCCGGTGTAGAGCAGCGTCACCTCGCGCCACCAGTCGTTGCCGGCGTGGTGCAACAGCAGCGCCTCCGGCCCGTTGTCGGTCAGCTCGCGGGCCACCAGATATTCCTGAAAGGTGTGATGGGAAAAGGTGTAGCGGTTGAGGCCCTGCTCCAACAGCAGGCCGCTGCGGTCGCGTACCTCGCGCAAAAATTGCTCGGCCTCGCCCGGCTGGCCGCCGACCGCCGGCAAATGCTGCCGCAGCAGCGCGGTTAGCGCCGGGGTGTCCAGTTCGCGAATGTTGTCCCGGTGCATTTGCAGGGCGATGGGTTGCAGTACCGCCCGCTTCTGGCTTTCGGTCAGCCGGCCGGCCAGCCCCTTGGCCTCGTCCCATTTGCCCAGCAACACATCGACGCACTCGGCGTACAGTTCCACCCGGCGGCGGGGCAGCGTGGCCCGGTAGCGATGCACCAGCGCGATGATCGACAGCAGTAGCGGGTTGATGGCCAGCGCCCGTACAGCGGGATTGGCGTTGATGGCCCGCACCAGGTCGGCGGCGGACTCTGCGGCGCGGCGGCGCAGGGCGGGATTATCTTCGCCCTGGCTGGCCAGTTCCACCGCCAAACACCAGTTCTGGCAGAACTGTTCGATGTCGGCCTGGTTGAAGGCTTGCACATCCAGCCGCAAAAAGCCGTTTTCCAGCGCGGCGGTATCGTACCCCGCCGGGCGGGAGGTGACAATAAAGCGGTTTTTGGGGTAAATGGAAACTTGGGCGTCGACCCACTCAGCCAGGCGGACGCGCTGCTGCTGGTCGGCCACCTCGTCCAGCCCATCGAGCAGCACCAAACAGCGGCCATTTTTGAGGCGCTGCTCAAAAAAGCCGTCCGGCGGCGGCATTCCCAACGCGGCAAAGTTGTCGGCCAGGTAATCGGGCAGGCTGCGCCGGTTGGGTTGGGCCAGCACCGCCTGCAACTGGCGCAGCGGTACAAACACAGGGAACAGGCTGTCAGCAAAGCCGAGGCGCTCGCCGGTTTTCTGGCGGGCGTAGGTGAGCAGCAGGTAGGCCAGCAGCGTGGTTTTGCCGCTGCCCGGTCCGCCGATGATGGCCAGCCGCCGGCTGCGTTCCATCGCCGCGCCGATTTTCAGCGATTCGCCGCGGATGAGGGCCGGCTGCCCGTTGGGGCCGGGCACCTGCGCCCGCAACGAGACGTAGACTCGCTCCAGTTCCAGACTGACCGGTGACCTGGTTTTGCGGCCGCGCACGTTCATCACCCGGTACTCGTCGAGCAGGTGCTGGCGGTAACGTTTTTCAAAATCGGAGCCGAGGCCGGCCAGCCAGCTTTGCAGTCGCCGGCCAACGGTCTCAAAGGTGGGGCGCAGTAACGCGCCCACCATCAGCGTGACCACAAAAATGGCAATCGCGGCGAGGATGGTAAAGCCTTGCTCTTGCAGAAAGGCGCTCACAATCGGCTCCGATACCTGACAGTGGGGGTGAATTTTGTCACATTATATCACGGGGCAAAGGGGTTTAACAAGGGGTGGTTATCTACCCCTCCCGGCCCCCCTCCTTTGACAATCTCAGGGCGCAGTCTGCCAGGGGGAGGAGCAAAACCTGGCTCCTGATTCCCGCATTTTTAAATCGACCCGCTGATACCCGAAGGGCACAGCCGCGGGATTTGGTGTATTTTGGCCCGCGCGCCTTTTTCCCAACCTACCGCCCGCTTACTTGCTGCGCCGCAGGATTCAGAAATTCAGCAATTCAGGATTCAGAACCCGAAATGGGGGAGACTACTCGAAACCCGCTGAAGTCGTGCCTGCCGTGCGGGTTGCGGCTGAAGCGAACCGCGCAGCGGGCGGAGTTCCGATTGAGGCCCCACGAACCGCCGCGCAGCACTCGGAACTTATGTTCTTTATCGTACCAGTCCGCGCACCACTCCCACACGTTGCCGGCGCAATCATGCGTCCCGGTCGGGCTTTCGCCCCCGGGAAAGACACCAACGGCGCTGGTGCGCTCGATGCCTCCCTCAGCGGTGTTGCACGCCGCCGCGTCCCACTCATTGCCCCACGGGTACTCTCGCCCGTTTTGACCCCGCGCCAGCCGCTCCCACTCGGTTTCGGTCGGTAAACGGAACGTTAGTGACGAGTGACGAGTGACGAGTGACGAAGGCGCGTTAGAGTCATCATTCGTAACTTCGTCCATTCGCCGATTCGCTGACTCGCTTATTTGCTTATTCGCCCATTCGCTGAGCCAGTTGCAGAAGGCTTCAGCCTCGTACCAAGTTATGCCAACAACAGGTTGGTTATCGCCGTTAAAACTCGAATCATCCCAAAAGTCAGGGCGATCCATTTTCTGCCAATCGTAGCGCGGTTGGCCAGTGCGCCACTGCCAGCCCTCATTGCTCCACCATTTTTGGTTGGTGTAGCCGCCGGCCTCCATAAACAGGCGATACTGGGCGTTGGTGATGGGGTACACTGCTGCCCGGAAGGGCGCTGTCTCGCGTTCTTCTTTTTTTGCGCTCTTCCTTTCCCCGCCGTACCAAAACCGGCCTTCAATCACGCCGGTCATTTGGGGCGGCAGGGTCAGCACACCCGCGCGGAGGTCGCCCAGCCGGGCCAGCGCCCGCCCGGCAGCGGCGCGCAGCGGCGGCGTGGCCTCGCTCAGGCTGCGATCGGTTAGCAGGTCGGCCAAACGGTCGGCCAACTGTCGTTGGGTGGCCTCGGCCCCGCCCCACTCTAAAAAGGCGACAGCGGCCAGCTCGGCCAGCGAGAGCGCCAGCGCCGAAAGCGGCGGCGTTTCCGCATCCAGCCCAGCCAGCGCGGTAATTAGCTCCACCGCCGCATCCGGCGAAGTCACATTCAGATAGCCCACCATCAGCAAAATCACTTCCCGCCACCACGAGTCCGTGGCCCGCCCCTCGGCCGAGACAAAAGCAACAATGCCGCTCACCCCGCTGCGGTTGCGCTCAATCTCAATCAGATAGCGGGCGGTCAAAAATTCCTGAAAACTGAGATGGCCAAAACGGTAGCGTCCGCCGATTTCTTCCAGCAGGCTTTCGCGTTGGCGGCTCATCTGCACAAAATCGGCCATCAGTTTTTCGGCCAGCTCCGACGCTTTCTGGCGGCGCTCGGTCAGGTAGCCGGTCAACAGCTCTATCAGCGCCGGCTCGGCAATATCGCGCCCGGCCTCCGGGCCGCGGCTGTGCATTTGAAAGGCCAGGAATTGCAGTATATCGCGCCGGCTGCGCCAGTCGCCGCCCAGTTGGGCCAGTTCTTTGGCCACCCAGCGGTCAGGGTGGTGGGCCGAGGTCAGCAGGGTGTCCACCACCTCGGCGTACAGTTCGGCCCGCTGGTCCGGCAGGCGGCGCTGGTTCACGTGGACAATCAACAGTAGCCGTACCATTAGCGGCGTGGTCACCAGCCGACTCTCCGGCGACTGGTCGCCCAACCGCTCGGCCCGATCGGCTTCCAGCCGGGTCACGCCGTCAATCAGGTCGGCGGCCAGTTGCTCGCGCTGGGCCTGGTGGTGCGGCTGCGGGTAGATGGCCCGGTAGGCGTGGTGAATCAAGTCGGCCACCTGTTCCGGGGTCAGCGGACGCACCCGCGCCAGCGTAAACTGGCTGCCCAGCACGGCCTCGCCCTGATAAGCCCGGCTGCGGCTGGTGACCACCACCCGCAAGTGGGGCCGGCCGTGGGTCAAATCGGTCACGGCCTCGGACACAAGGGCGCGCTCGGTTTCGTTGGGCACTTCGTCCAGGCCGTCCAGCAGTAAAATCAGGTGCCGGCCCTGATCGACCAGCGCCGCAAAAAAGTTTTCGGGTACATCCAGCCCGGCCTGTTTCTCGATGAGGTAGTGGCTGATAAAGGTGGCCAGTTGGCGCTGGTGGGGATCGGGGTGATCGGCAAAGCGGCGGCGATGCTCGGCAAAGCGGTTGAGCGGCACGTAAATGGGCAGCGGTAGCGGCCCGGTCAGCCCCAATTCGGTTTTGGCCAGTTCGGGCTGGTTAGTTTGCAGCGCCCGGCACAGGGTAAAGGCAATGTGCTGCAACACCGTGGTTTTGCCGCAGCCCGGCGCGCCAATAACAATCAATCGCGGCCCCTGGGCCAGCAGTTCACGCATTGAGATGTCAGCGGGAACGAGGCCGGGACCGGCCAGACGCGTTTCAACTCCTTTGCGGGAGAGGCGCAGCATTTGGCGCTGCAAGCGGTCGTCGTCCTCCGGCCGGGTTTCAGCGGCCAGCGGCACGTAAATATCGGCCAGCGACAGGGCTACGGCCTCCTGCCCGGCCCGTTTGAGGATGCCGCGCAGCACCACCTGCCCCACCGCGTCGGCCAGCCAGGCCAGGTAGCGGGCTAGGGCGCGGCGGTAGTCGGCCTCGCGCCGGCGGCCACCGGTGTCCAGATAAAGCTGGGTGATGTGCTGCACCCCGGTGATAATGTCACGGGCGGAGATGTCTCGCCCGGCCTCGATGTGGCCGCTGGGTGGCGGGGCCAACTCGACCAACTGCTGGCGCAGGGCGGCAATGGCGGCATCCACGGCCACATTGCCCAACGTGGGGCGCAGGCTTTCCAGTTGCTGGATTTGGGCTGCAATCGCTGCAGGGGTGGGTTGGTCAGTCATTGGGCAACCCCATTGTCTGGCGTTTCAGCACCCAAAATGGGGGAGACTACTCGAAATCCGATGTAATTGGTACGCTGCTGATCGCCCCTCACTCGAGTAAAACAACGGGCATAGCTTTGGTATCCATACCATGACCCACCCCGTATCACCCACCCATCCTCATCATACCAGTCCACGCACCATTCCCACACATTTCCTGCACAATCGTGTGCGCCTGTCTGACTCTTACTCAACGGAAATAGACCCGCAGGTGTAGTTCGTTTTATGCCTAATTCGTCCGAGTTACAAATTCCTTTTCGCCAACCATCACCCCACGGGTATTCCCTTCCATCTTGCCCTCTAGCCAACCGCTCCCACTCAGCCTCTGTTGGCAAGCGGAAATGTATTTTGGGTTGGCCAAGTTGCTCGTCATTCGTAATTCGTTCATTCGCCCAGTCGCTCAACCAGTTGCAAAAAGCCTCGGCCTCGTACCAGTTTACACCGACTACTGGTTCGTTAGGTATGTTCCATGTTAAATCATCCCAATATCGCGGTTGAGTGATGGACAGATTGGCTCGATTTTCCGGCGAGGTATGCTGCCACCGCCAGCCATCATCACTCCACCAGGCGCGGTTAGTATAGCCGCCAGCTTCTACAAACAGCTTAAACTGGGCGTTGGTAATCGGATGAACCGAGGCCCGGAAGGGGGCGGTCTCGCGCACTTCTTTGTTTTCGCCGTACAAAAACTTGCCGGCAATCACGCCGGTCATCTGCGGTGGCAAGGTGATCACGCCAGGGCGGGGGTCGCCCAGGCGGCCCAGCACCAGCCCGCCGGCCACGCGGGCAGTCAGCAGATTGGCGGCGGGGTCGGCAATGGCTTTATCTTGCAAACACGCGGCCAACCCAGTTACAATCTGCTGCTGCAAATCTTTATCAATCAGGGCGCGGCCGGCCTGGCCCAAATCCCACAGGCTCTCGGCGGCCAGCCGGTAACCGGCCAGCCGGGGGGTCGGGGCGGCGGCTTCGGCGCTCAACTCTATCAGTTCGTGAAAAAAGTCAATGCAGGTGAGGGTGTTTTCCAGCACCGTGGCCCCGGCAGCCAGCCGGATCGGCTCGCGCCAGCGGTCATCCAGCAGAATGTGCGGCCAGTATTTTACTCGCTCTCGGGCGCGCAGCCCCAATACCAAATGGTAGCCGGCCAGAAATTCCTTAAATGTGAGATGCTGGCGGCCAAAGCCAAACTGCCTGTCTCGCTCCTGCACCAGTGTGCCCCGGCTGGTAATCGACTCCAGAAATTTGCGGGCAGCCGGTTCACGCTGCGTTTCGGCCAGGTTGCGGAAGCCAGCCTGCAACCAGCGGGCGGCCTGCTCTTTGTTGGCCGTCTCCTGGCGAGCCAAATGCATTTCAAAGGCCAAGCGGGCCAGCAACTGCCGTTTGAAGTCGGGCTTGCCGGCCAAATCGGCCAGCACCTGGCCTGGTTCGTCGGGCCGCAGCTTTTCATACAGCATAATGTCGACGCAGCGGCGGTACAGTTGGGCGCGTTGCTCCGGTAGTTCGTGATCATAAAAATAGACCACGCACAGGGTAGTCACAATCATCGGGGTGATGGCCAGCTCGGCCAGCGGGCTGCCATCCGGCATCCGCCGCAGAATGTCGGTGGCCTTCAAATCGCGCTGGCTGTAGGGCTTGATGCCGCTGACCCACTGCTTTACCTGCGCCTGCCGTTCTTCGGCGTTGAGGTGCTGCACCCAGAGGGTGTTAAAGCTGCCGCCCAGTTGGGTGGCCCCGCCGTAGGCCGCCACCCGCGAGGAGAGGATGAGCGTATTGCGTCCGGTTTCGGAGTCGGCGGCCAGCCGGCGCACCACTTCCAGCACCTGGCGGCGGGCATCGGGGTCGGGCACTTCGTCAAAGCCGTCCAGGGCCAGCAGCGCCCGGCCGCTGTGCAGTAGATCGCGGAAGAAGCCGGCGGGCAGGGGCAGGTCGTACCGCTCTTTGAAAAAGTGGGGCAAAAACTCGGCAAAGCTGCCCAACGCGATGGGCCGGCGGGTATCGGTTTGGCGGCAAAAGTGGTGGTAGTAGCGCAGCGGCACAAAAATAGGAACCAGTTCAGCGGTGGACGCGCCGGTTTGGGCGGCAGCGTACACCGCGTCGCGGGTAAGGGCGGCGTGGGCCAGCGCGCCGGTCAACTGGCGCAGGATGGTCGTTTTGCCGCTGCCGGCATCGCCCAGCAGGGCCAGGTGGCGACCCAGCCGCTCGTCCGGGTCGAGCAGCCGGGTGGAGCGCAGGTCGTCGCTCCGCTTGCTGCGACCGGGGACGGCGCGTTTTGTGTCATCGGGCGGGCGGCCGGCCACGCGCAGCGGCACGTAGAACGCCGCCAGCGATACGCTGGAAAAATCGCGTTCCTGGCCTTCCTGAAAAATGCTAAAATCGAGCACCTGCTGGGTATCGCGCACGGTGCGCAGGTATTGTTCCAAATCGGGCGAAAGCTGGCTCATCGGCACCTCCGACGGTGGGGTGGGTTGGTTCGATAGTATCACATTTGGCGTAGTGAGACCAGTTGTAGTTGTGATTTCAAGCGGCAGTGTCGATGGCGATCTGGTGGTTGGAATGTGTGGCAAAACGCACATCAAAGTATTGTAACCAGTGGGGTTTGGGTTTGGAAAGCGAGAACAAATGCGCTATAATGTTGTTATATTACTAACGGAAATCATTATTTTCTATAGTGAAAACGGCATTATGGCGGCGATTACCGCGCTGAAAACGAATGTGGGGCAGCAGATTCTGG
>CAYOXS010000027.1:12943-31198 GCA_964407935.1 uncultured Caldilineaceae bacterium | reverse complement strand
GGCGTTAACCGGCTGACCGGCCAGCACGGCGTTCAGCGCGGCGCGCACATCCTGGCCGGTAACGGGTACGCTGTTGCCCGGCCGCGAGTCATCGAGCTGGCCGCGGTACACCTGTGAAAATAGCGAATTGCGAACGGTAGGGGCGCTTCGCGAAGCGCCCTACGCAAATACTTGACATTTAAGTCGTTTTCAACTCTAAATTGGTACTTTATATTGGACAGGATTAACAGGATTGATTTGATTTTAGCTATTTTAATCCCGAAAATCCTGTAAATTCTGTCTATTTGTTTTATGCCAATTTTAAAGGTTAGTTTTGAAAATTACTTAATCTGGAGTTGCTGTTATTGCTCGCCTGCAAAGTTAAATTACACGCAAAGGAACGGTAAATTTCTTGCCGAGAAACCGGTAATTTCTTACTAAGAAACTTGTAATTTCTTACTAAGAAACCGATGATTTCTTACTAAGAAAGCGATGATTTCTTACTAAGAAAGTGGCAACTTCTTACTAAGAAACCGATGATTTCTTACTAAGAAACCGGTGATTTGCAGGCGAGTGATTGAAATTTCTTTAGCTGCTCAGGTTGATTTCTCAAGCCGGGCCAGGGTTTCGTCGAGGCGGCGCAGGGTTTTTTCTTTGCCCAGCACTTCGAGCGTGTCAAACAGCGGCGGGGCCACCATTTTGCCGCAAACGGCCACGCGGATGGGCTGGAACATTTGCCCGGCTTTTAGCCCGGCGGCTTCGGCGCCTTCGCGCAGGGCGGCGTCGAGCGCGTCGTGCGTAAATTCGGCCCCGGCCAGAATGGCGCGCGCCTGGCGCAAAATGGCCGGCACGTCGGCCAGAGTCATCTTTTTGGGCACCAGCAGGTTCAGGTCAAACTCCGGCAGGCTGTCAATAAAGATAAAGTCCACCCATTCGGCGGCGTCACTGAGCACGGTCAGCCGCTCCTGAATGGCCGGGGCCAGCCGCAAAATGGTGGGCCGGTCGGCGTTGAGGCCGGCGGCGTGCAGGTAGGGCAGCAGTCGGTCGGTTAGCTCCGCGGCGGACAGGGCGCGGATGTACAGCCCGTTGAAATGGTTGAGCTTGTCGTAATTCCAGGCGGCCGGCGAGGCGTTGACCCGTTCCAGGCTGAAGCGCTCAATCAATTCGGCGCGGGTCATAATTTCGGTTTTGTCATCAAAGCTCCAGCCGACGAGCGCCAGATAATTGACCATCGCCTCCGGCAGATAGCCCATTTCTTTGAAAGTGCGCACAAATACGGGCAGCCGCCGGCCATCCGGGGCGCGGCCTTCGCGTTTGCTCATTTTTCCTTGCCCGGCCGGGTTGAGAATAACCGGCAGGTGGGCAAAGATGGGCGCGTCCCAGCCAAAGGCGCGGTACAGGTGAATGTGCAGCGGCGTGCTGTTCACCCACTCGTCGCCGCGGAAAATGTGGCTGATCTCCATCAGGTGGTCGTCGATGACCACGGCCAGGTGA
The DNA here is from genome assembly GCA_964407935.1 of uncultured Caldilineaceae bacterium. Classification (GTDB taxonomy): domain Bacteria; phylum Chloroflexota; class Anaerolineae; order 4572-78; family J111; genus J095. The sequence goes on along the minus strand of CAYOXS010000027.1, from coordinate 29,725 downwards.
TAGGTGGGGATGCCGTCTGATTTCATAATGACGGCGTCCTGCACCTGGCTGTTTTGAAAGGTGATGTCGCCGCGAATGGCATCGTGGAACGAAACCTCGCCACTCAGCGGCACTTTGAGCCGCACGGTGAAATCCTCACCGCCGGCGGCGCGGGCGGCGGATTCGGCCGGGTCGATGCTGCGGCAGTGGCGGTCGTAGCCGGATAAGCCCTGCTGCTGGCGCTCCAGCCGCACCGCTTCCAGCCGTTCCGGCGTGCAAAAGCAGCGGTAGGCGTGGCCGTTGTCGATGAGCTGCTGGCAGTAGTGCTGGTAGGTATCGAGCCGTTCAGTTTGGGTGTAGGGGCCGTAAGGCCCGCCGATGTCCGGGCCTTCATCCCACTCCAGCCCCAGGTAGCGCAGGCCATCGAGCAGGCGGGTGAGCGCCTGGGGATCGTACCGTTTCTGGTCGGTGTCTTCAACGCGCAAAATGAATTTGCCGCCGTGCTGGCGGGCAAACAGGTAATCATACAGGGCGGTGCGCGCGCCGCCCACGTGAAAATCGCCGGTTGGGCTGGGCGCGTAGCGCACTCTAACGGGTTTGGCAGGTATGGTCATAGGTTGTTACATCCTTGAAATAAATTTTGCAGGCCGGGCCATTAAATTGACTCGGCGGATTGGCCAACAAAGCTGGCTTTAATGTGGGGCAAATTCAAATAGATCAGCGGAATGAGCAGCGCCAGGCCGTAACGGGCCAGATCGAGCGCCAGCGCCAGGGGTGGCGGCAGGGCGGCGCGCATAAACAGGGCGGGGGCCAGCAGGCTGGCCAAATTAACCCCGTTCCAAAAGACAATCAGCCACAAAAACAAAATTCGGCCCCATTTGAACTGCAACCACAGGCCGTAGGCGGCGGCGGTAAAACCCACCGTAAAGCCAATGTTGAGCGCAAAAATCAGCCAGACCTGGACCTGATTGCTGTACTCGTCGCTGTACAGTTCTACCGAGGCCGACAGAATGAGCAGGTAGCCGGCGGCCAGTACGGCCAGCATCAGCGCCCACAACGCAAACAGGCGAATACCCCACTTGGGCGGAACGGAAAGACTCATAGTTGGGTTACTACACTCTTTCAAAGTCTAGCGACTTGCGCCGCATTAACACGCTTTGCACCAGCCCCAACGCAATCAAAAAGGCAATCAGCGAACTGCCGCCGTAACTGACAAACGGCAGCGGCGTGCCGGTGACCGGCAAAAGCCCCACATTTACGCCCAAATTGACAAACGATTGAAAAAAGACCAGCGTGGCCACGCCCACGCAGATCAGCCGGCCAAACGGATCGGCGGTGAGATCGGCGGCGCGCATAATGCGCCAGATAAGGAGCAAAATCAGGCCAAAAAGCAGCAGCGCCCCCAGCAGGCCCAACTCCTCGCCAATCACGGAGAAGATAAAATCGGTGTGGCGCACCCGCAAAAAGTGAAGCTGGTTTTGAGTGCCAATGCTAAAGCCCTTGCCCAACAGCCCGCCGGAGCCAATGCTGATCAGCGCCTGCTGAATGTTAAAGTATGACGGGTCGGTTTGGTCCGGGTTTAAAAATAACAACACCCGCTGGCGCTGGTATTCGGCCATGGTCAGCCACATAATTGGGCTGGCCAGCACCGCGCCCAGCCCCACCAGCCCCACGTGGAAAATGTTAACGCCGCCCATCAGCAGAATGACCAGCCAGACCACCAGTGTGATGATAGTTGTCCCCAAATCCGGCTGAAGATAAACCAGCAGCAGCGGCGGCCCAACAATAACGCCGGCAAAAATCAGGTTGCGAAACCGGTTCATTTCGCCGTCGCGGTCGGCCACAATTTTGGCGGTAACAATGATAATGATGATTTTGGCGATTTCGCTGGGTTGAACGGGGAAAAAGCGAAAGTCTAACCAGCGGAGCGTGCCGGCGGTCAACTCGGCGGCGATGAACAAAATGGCCAGCAGCACCATCATCACCACGTACAGCAGCTTGTACAACTGGGCGTACCAGCGGTAATCAAAGGCCGCCACCAGCAGCATCACCGCCAGGCCAACCCCGGCGCGGGTGAGTTGAGTCCACCACAAGTCTTGCAGGTCTTCCTGGTTTTGGTTGGCGCTGTAAATCATAATCACGCCATATAAAATTAAAACAGCGGCAATGCTAACTAAAACCCAATCAAATTGCCGCCAAATACGTCTATCCATATTTTATTCAGCGAATCATTCAGATTTTGCAATCTGAAATTGTAGATTCACCTGAAGTTCTCGTCAAATTTGTGGTTAGCGCTGCCGCACACCCAACAGTGGAATTTGAGCGGTGAGCCGGCTCTGGTTGTTGTTTTTGGTCAGCGCAATATCAATGCCCTGCCGGTCAATTTCAACATATTTGGAGATAACCTGGATCAGCTCATCTTTCATCTGCTCCATTTTGCCGGGAGTCAGGTCAACCCGATCATGCACCAAAACAAGTTGCAGTCGATTTTTGGCAACGGTGCTGCTAGTTTCTTTGCGGCCAAACAGCCGGGTGAATACGCTCATAAAAATCCTCCGCCAAGTACAGATCGCAGACTTATCAGGCGCCCATAAAGAATTTTGACAACTTTTTCAAAATGGATTTATCTTGGGACAGATCGAGAAACGGCACATTTTCGCCGTTGAGACGCAAAGCGATGTTCTTGAAGGCCTGCGATGCCGTAGAGCCGTTTTCCATAACCACCGGGCGGCCCTGGTTGGTTGACACAATGATGCTTTCATCGTCGGGCACCACGCCAATCAGGTTAATGGCCAAAATGTCGATGACGTCATCGGTGGCCAGCATATCACCGCGTTTGACCATATCCATGCGCAGCCGGTTCACAATGAGGCTGGCCGGCCCTTTTTCCGCGGCCTCAATCAGGCCGATGATGCGGTCGGCGTCGCGCACCGCCGAAACTTCGGGCGTGGTGACAATCACCACCCGGTCGGCGGGGGCCAGCGCGTTTTTAAAGCCCTGCTCAATCCCGGCCGGCGAATCGATGAGAATGTAGTCAAATTCATCGCGCATCTGGTTGATCAATTCGATCATGTCACCGGGAGTTACGGCGGTTTTGTCGCGGGACTGGGCGGCAGGAATAAGATACAGGGTGTCCAGCCGCTTGTCTTTGATCATCGCCTGCCGCAACCGGCAGGTGCCTTCTACCACGTCAACCAGATCATAGACAATGCGGTTTTCCAGACCCATGACCACATCAAGGTTGCGCAGGCCAATATCGGCGTCGATGGCCACCACTTTTTTTCCCAGCGCGGCCAGGGCGGCGCTTAAATTTGCGGTGGTGGTGGTTTTGCCCACACCACCTTTGCCAGAGGTTATCGTAATCACAGTTGCGCTCATAGCTGCTCTTTTCCTGCTAATAAATCAAAATATTATCCGGCGACAGGCTGACCGTGCCAGGGTTCGGCCACAATTTGCCCGTCTTGAATAGAGGCCATTTCCGGTACAAAATCCTGATTGCCGTCGTCGGCGGGGGCGCGGGCAATACAGGCGCCAATCCGCAACTGCATGGGCGAAAGCTGAAGAGCGCATACGATGGCCGATTCGCTGTATTCCGGGTCGTTTCCGGCGATGACGCTGCCGCGCAATTTGCCCCAAACAACCACGCTGCCGCCGGCTTTCACCTCGGCGCCGGGGTTAACATCGCCAATAATGATGATGTGGCCGGCGTGCTGCACCACCTGCCCGGAGCGCAAGGTGCGCTGGATGAGGATGGAATTGCCGCTGGGCTGAACCACTTCCGGCGCGGGCCTGGGCGAAAGCTCTGTTTCCAGCCCAAGCTGAACCGCCGCCTCCTGTGTGCCGGGCGCGTCGCTTTCAACTGCCCACAGCGTTACTTCGTGCTGCTGCAGAATGTGACCCACCGACTCGATCTGAGGCCGGGTGAGCTGGCGCGGGCCAACTCGCAGAGCTACCCGGCCTCCCTTGAAAAAGGAGGCTTTGGCGGCCAGGAGTTCGTCAAGCTCATCGAGCAACCCCTGCCACACCCCAGACCCAATGTTAATGATCAGACCGCTGCTGGTCCCTTTGATTGTTATTCGTTCGTTTGACATCAGATACCAACAGGACAGCCGAATAAAGCTGTTAAGCACTACATATTGTACTAGAAAATCAAACAAACCACAATATATAGTGGTTTATTTTAAGGTATTTTATGTTAAGTCAGGGCAGGATTTAATACATTGGCCCATGTTCTTACATTGCTAATGAAACTACTTTGGTGTGACCAATGTGAATTGGGAGAAGAGGTGGTTGGGGGGAACTACCCCCCAAGCCCCCCGGCCTGCGGCGGCGGTTGGGCGTCAAATTCTACCAGATAGCGCAGGCCGTTGGCAACTTCTAGCTGCACAATTGGCGCGGTAGGGTAATCGGCCAGTTTGAGCTGCCAGCGCCGATTCTCCTCGGCGGGCGGGGCAATGTAGTCAAACTGTCCCTTTTCCCCGGAAACCAACTGGGTCACTACCTGGTCATCGGCCAGAATATTAATGGTCACACCGCTAAGGCCCTGCCCGGCGCCATCCAGCACAAAGCCAGAAATGGAAGCCCCATCCTGGCTCCAAACATCTGTGCCCAACAGGCGGCCGGCAAAAAGCGTTTCGGGGCCGAGTTCGACCTGCGGCGCGGCGGTTTCGGGTTCCTCTGCCGGCTGCTCATCCTGAATTTTGAAGTAATGGCGCAGAATATTGTTTGTGACCGGCACGGCCACCTGTGACCCCTCGCCGCCGCCATAAACAAAAGCGACGGTTACAATTTCCGGGTTGTTGGTGGGCGCGTAGCTGGCAAACCAGGCGTGGCTGGTTTTAACCCGGCCATCACGGTCCAGGCAGGCCGGGTAGTTGTCGCAAAATTCGGCGGTGCCGGTTTTGCCGGAGGCGTCGATGCCGGGCACATCAAACGTGTCGTGCGCCGTGCCGGTGTCCCAATCCACCACCGCTCGCAGCCCGGCCCGCACGTAGCCCAAAAATTCGGGGTCAAGATCCAGCTTGCCGATCACTTCCGGCTCAATTTCTTTGACCACGTTGCCATCGGCATCCAGAATTTCTTTGACCAGATGCGGCCGGTAAAGCGTGCCGCCGTTGGCAATGGCGGCGTACACGTTAACCATTTGCAGCGGCGTAACCAAAATAAACCCCTGGCCAATGGCCATGTTGTAAGTGTCGCCGGTGAGCCACGATTCGGCGTAGTTGATACGTTTCCATTTGGCGTTGGGCACCAGCCCGCCCAACTCGCCGGGCAAATCGACGCCGGTGGGGTTGCCCAGCCCAAAACGCTCGGCCCATTTGGCCATGCGGGTTAGCCCCAGCCCTTCGTAGTTGGTTGGTTCGTAGCCGCCGCCAATCTGGTGAAAGTAAACATTGCAACTCCAGGCCAGCCCGGATACAAGGCTGACTTCGCCGTGGCCGGTGCGCAGCCAGCAGAAAAAGGGCTGGGCCAGGTCGAGGTTATCCGGCTCAAAGCGGTTGGGCAGGTAGAGCACGCCGGAGTCGAAAAAAGTGGTATTGACCGATACGGTGCGCTCCTGCAGCGCGCCGGCCGCCGGGATCACTTTGAAAATAGAACCGGGCGGATACAGGCCGGCGGTGGCGTGGTTAACCAGCGGCGTCCAGCGGTCTTCGCTGAGCAGTTGCAGTTCTCGCGGCGAAATACCCCGGGCAAAAAGGTTGTTGTCAAACGTGGGCAGCGAGACCATCGCCAGAATTTCGCCGGTTTGCGGATTCATGGCAATGGCCACACCCTGTTTGGAATTGACCAAATCCATTTCTGCCTGTAAGGCTTCTTCCGTGGCCTTTTGCAGTTCAAGATCGATGGTGAGCCGCAGGTTGTGGCCCGGCCGCGCCTCCAGATTTTTGCTCACGGTGCGCACTTTTTGGCCGGTCACGTCCACTTCAATGCTTTCCAGCCCTTTAATGCCGCGCAGCCAGTCCTCGTACTCGGCTTCCAGCCCGGCCAGGCCAATGCTGTCGGTCAGGTCGTAGCCGCGGGACTCGAAATCTGTAAACTGTTCGGCGGGGATGGGGCCGGTGTAGCCCAGCATCTGGCCGGTCAACTCACCGTGGATGTATTCGCGGCTGGGGCTGATTTCAATCAACACGCCGGGCAGGGTAATGCGTTCCTCTTCAATTTGGGCCACAATTTGCGGGTCAACGTCTTTGGCAATGGTTACCGGCAAAAAGGGAGCGAAGGTTCGGTTTTGGTTGACCGCATCCCGAATGCCCAGCGGCTCGTTTTTGTACTGGCGGCTGCGGGGATTGATGATCTGGTTTTGCAACTGGCGGGTAAATTGATGATGGTTGATGGCCTGAAAATAGCCGTTGTTTTTGCCATCAATCGGCTCAAGCTGGGTAGTAATGGGTAAATCCAGCAGTTCTGACAGGCGGGCAAAAATTTTGGCTTCAGCGGTGGCGTTTTCCGGCAGGTAGGCGGGAATGACAATGACGTTGTACAGTGGCCGGTTGCGCACCAGCAGCTCGCCGCTGCTGTCGTACATTACCCCCCGCGAAGCGGGAATCTGGGCCAACCGAAAGCGGTTGGCGTCGGCCAGTTCGCGATAGCGCTCGCCCTGCACAATTTGCAAATTCCACAATTGGCCACCGATCACCAAAAAGGCAAGCAAAACGCCCATCATAAACAGATAGTTGCGGACTTTGATCTGAAATTCGGTCATAAGCAGAAATTATACCCGATAACCCTAAAATGCCGAAGTTGGGCCGGAGGTCTAAATTGTGATCGGTTGGGGGTTGAGCCAGCGGTTGAGCATGTACAACAGCGAAAAAACAAGCAGCATCACGCCGGTATTAAACAAAGCGTTAGGCAGGAGAATCACATAAAAAGCCGCCGTCCAGGCGACGGGGTGGCCCAAAAAACTCAGAAAAAAGAGCGCCGCGCCGTTAAACAGCAGGCTGAGCGGAAAAGTGAGAATCAACGGGATGACAATCGAGCTGCCAAACATGCGGCCGTGGAACAGGCTGGTGGTAACCGTGACCAGCAGCAGCGTGAGCGAAAACACCCCAAACGGCGCCCCCGACAGAAAATCCAGGCTGATGCCACCCAGCAGCGACCAGACGACGCCTTCTTCCAGGCCGCGCAGAATTGTCCAGCCGATCACCAGCAGCAGCACCAGATCGGGGTGAACGCCGTTGATCTTTATATACGGCGACAGCGTGGCCTGAATCAGCGCCGCGCCCACCAGCAGCATTGGGCCGATGATACTGTTAATTGCCCTGCTCCTGCGCGTTTAAAATTTCGTTTTCAAAATCGACGGGTTCAAAGCTGGTGATGATCAGCATGCTTTCCAGCTTGCCAAAATCCACGGTTGGCCGGATGCGGGCTACCTGAAACATATCCTGGTCGCGGCGGGTTACTTCGGTGATCTGGCCGATGACAATTTTGCTGGGGAAATTGCCGCCCAAACCGGAGGTGAGCACAATATCGCCGGGGTTAACTTTTTCGGTGGGCGGGATGCGTTCCATGGTAACGGTGCCATCGATATTGCCTTTGACCACGCCGGTAACCCGGCTGTTCTGAATAATGGCGTTCACCGAGCTGGCCGGGTCGATGAGCATAAGCACCTGCGCCGAATTTGGCCCTACGGCGGTTACCCGGCCCACCAGCCCGCGGTCGGTGACCACAGGCATGCCCTCGGCGATGCCATCGCGCGCGCCAACATTAACGTACACAAAGTAGAGCAGGTTGGTGGGGTCAACGCCAATGCTGCGCCCGACGACGGTGGTGGTTTCGTAAGTAAACTGGGGATTGTTGCGGGTGTAATTGAGCAGTTGGCGGAGGGCTTCGTTTTCGCGTTCAACTTCTTTGAGCTGAACATTTTCCACCATCAGGCTGTTCACCAGCGCCTCAAGCTCCTGGTTACGCGCTTGCAGCGCCCGAATGTCGGCGGAGATGGCAAAGTAGGCGGCTAGTTCCTGGGCAGTGGTGGAGATTTCGCCTTCAACCGGGGCCAGCACCGTTTGCACCACATTCCTAACCGGCTCCATGTAGCCAAATCTGTCCAGGGCAAACCCCAACAGGATCAACACCAGAATCAGCCCGATATATAACTGTCTATTTCTGGAGGCGGTCATAATGATCAATGGGTAATTAACAATGAACAATTAACAAATTATACAAAAACAACAGCTTTTTTTGATAATTGCTAATTGTTCATTGTTAATTGACTAGCGGTGGTTGGTACTGCCGCGCTGCAGCGAGGTGAGCACTTTGGCGTACTTGTCGTAGCTTTCCAGCACTTTGCCCGCGCCACGCGCCACGCAGGTCAGCGGATCGTCAGCAATGTACACCCGCATTTTGGTCTCTTCAGACAGGCGTTCGGCCAGCCCTTGCAGCAGCCCGCCGCCGCCGGCCAGAGCGATGCCGCCTTCCATCAGGTCGGCAATCAATTCGGGCGGCGTTTCATCGAGGGTATCGCGGACGGCATCCACCAGCACCTGCACCGAGTCGCTGAGCGCCTCACGGATTTCCACACTGGACACCTCCACCGAATCGGGCAGCCCGGTGATCAGGTTGCGGCCGCGTAAGGCAATAGTTTGCTCTTCTGGCAGGGGGTAGGCGGAGCCGATGGTAATTTTGGCTCGCTCGGCCATGCGCTGGCCAATCAGCAGGTTGTACTTTTGGCGGGCGTAATTGACAATGGCCTCGTCCATTTCATCGCCGGCCACGCGGATAGAGCGGCTCACCACAATGCCGCCCAATGAAAAGACCGCCACTTCGGTGGTGCCGCCGCCAATATCGATGACCATGCTGCCCAGCGGTTCGGTAATGGGCAGCCCCACGCCAATGGCCGCGGCCACCGGCTCTTCAATGATCATCGCATCGCGGGCGCGGGCGCTGCGGGTGGCGTCGTACACGGCGCGTTTTTCAACTTCAGTCACGCCGCTGGGGATGCCCACCACCACCCGGGGCGCGTAAAACGGGGTTGGAATCAGCGTTTGCTCGTGTACTTTTTTAATAAAGTAGCGCAGCATCGCTTCGGTAATTTCAAATTCAGAGATCACCCCATCGCGCAGCGGCCTGACCGCGACAATGTTGGCCGGGGTGCGGCCGACCATTTCTTTGGCGTCAACTCCAATGGCTAATGGTTTTTTGGTTCGTTTATCAATAGCTACAACGGACGGCTCATTGATGACAATGCCCTTGCCACGCACATACACCAGCGTATTGGCTGTTCCCAGGTCAATGCCAACATCAAAAGAAAAAAGCCCCAACAATGCATCTAACGGGCCTGCCACGTACAGATTTCTCCTTCCATTGAACACAACAATAGGCAGGCTTGCTGATAGGCCAGCGCCTGCCTAATCTCGTAGATTATACCACAATCATTTGTTTGCACAAACGCGTCAATTAGTCTAAAAAGCCCGTTGACATATAGTCTGGGATGTACTATCATCACATACGTGTTCCCATCGAATAAAGCGAATAGAAAGCTGCCAGTACGATGAGTCAGACTATTAAATGTGAAGTCTGCGGATTTGAAAACCCCGCCGGTCATTCTTTTTGTGGCCGGTGCGGCAATGAAGTGGCCGGCGCCAGCGACATCGAGGCGACATCGATCATCAACGCGCCCATTCAGGGCGACCGCCGCCAGGTCACGGTTATCTTTGCCGATCTGTCTGGTTTTACCGCGCTCAACGATGCCGCCAAAACACCCGCCGAAGTTGAACAGGTGGTCCGGCTGATCAACGAACTGCTCAAGGAACTGAGCGAGGCCATTTACGAATACGATGGTTACATTGATAAATATATTGGCGACGAAATTATGGCCCTCTTCGGCGCGCCCGTGGCTCACGAAAACGACCCCGAACTGGCCCTCCGGGCGGCGCTGGTCATGATGGAGCGGCTGGCCGAATTTAACGCCAACCCGCCCTTTCCGCTGCCGGAACCGCTGGGCATGCACATGGGCATCAACACCGGCATGGTCATCGCCGGCATGGTCGGCACCGACCGCAAACGCTCGTACACGGTGATGGGCGATGTGGTCAATGTGGCCGCCCGGCTGGAAAGCGCCTCAACCCGCGGCCAGATTTTTGTTAACGAAGACACCTACAACCTCACCAATCGCCTCTTTGTGTTTGAAGAAAAAGACCCCATCAAAGTTAAAGGCAAACCGGAACCGCTCAAAGTTTACCAGCTTATTTCGGCACGCGATTTGAGCCAGACCCAGCGCGGGCTGTCTGGCATGGAAGCGCCGCTGATTGGCCGCGAGTACGAAACGCACATTTTGCTGGATGCCTACCGCAACCTGCGGGCGGGGCAGGGCAATATTGTGGTGGTTGCCGGCGACGCCGGGCTGGGCAAATCGCGGTTGGTGGCCGAAACTCTGAAGCAGGTTCGGCAGGCCGAAAACGACAGCCCCAAACCGTTGTGGCTGTTTGGCCGCGGGCTGGCTTACCGCCAGTCGTTTGCCAACCGCCTTTTTGTCGATATCCTGTACAGTTACCTGCAACTGCCCGAAGATTCTGACGACGAACTGGTCAAGCTTCGGCTGGAAGCGATGGGCGACGAGCTGTTTGGCGACCGCAAAAACGAGGTCGTGCCCTATCTAACCACGCTGCTGGGCATCAAACTTAATGGCGATACCGAGCTGCCGGTCAATGACCCCCAGATTTTGCAGCAGCGCATCTTTTTGGCAATGGGTGAATGGGTCGAGTCGCTGGCGGCGCGCCAGCCGCTGGTGATGGTTTTTGAAGACCTGCACTGGTCGGACCCCAGTTCGGTGGCCATGATTGAGTATTTGTTTGCGCTCACCGTGTACAACCCCATTTTGCTGGCCTGTGTTACCCGCCCCGAGCGCGTCTCCAATTTCTGGAAAATTAAATCGCAGAGCGCCCGCGAGTACACCAAAAACTTCACCGAACTGACCCTCTGGCCGCTCACCGACGAGGAAAGCCGCCAGCTCATTAAACACCTGCTCAAAATTGAGCCAATGCCGGAAGATTTGGAGCAACTGCTCCTCAGCCGCGCCGAGGGCAATCCCCTCTTTTTGGAAGAAGTTTTGCGCAGCCTCATTGAAGATGGCACCATTGCCCGCAGCAACGGGCATTGGCAAATTGCCCGCTCCGTCACCGACATCAACATTCCCAACACCCTCCAGGGCGTGCTCACCGCCCGTATCGACCGGCTGGAAGAATCGGTCAAACGGGTGTTGCAGGTGGCTGCGGTGATTGGGCGCGTTTTCCCCCGCTTTGTGCTGGCCCCGATCATCAACGATGAAAAAATCCTTGAAAGCGCGCTGGAGCAGTTGGAACTGGCCGATCTGATCGCCGTGCACAAACGCGAGCCGGAGCCGGAGTATATTTTTAAACACGTACTCACCTACGAAACCGCCTATAACAGCATGCTGCACCAGCAGCGGCAAATGATCCATCGCCAGATTGCCGATTTTATGGCCACCCGTTACTGGCTGCTGGGCGAGCAGTTTGCGCCTATTGTGGCCGATCACTACTACAAAAGCGAAACCTGGCCGCGCGCCATGCGCTACTATCAGCGTGCCGCGGAAGCCGCCCTGCAATCCTTTGCCAACGAGCAGGCGGTTAATTTTTACGGCCGCGCGCTGGAAGTAGCCAAAATTATGGGCGCCGCCGCCGATCAGGCTGCGTTGGTGGCCATTTACGAAGGCCGCGCCCGGATTCTGGCTCGGCTGGGTGAACCGCAAAAAGCGGTTGACGACTTTAAAAAGATGCAGGCCAAAGCCGAACAAAGTAATGACAAAGCCGCCCAGATGCGGGCGCTCAATGGGTTGGGGTCGCTGCACGCCAGCCACCACAACTTCACCGAAGCCTCGGAGTTTTTTCAGCAGGCGCTGGCGGTTGCCCGGCAAATTGGCGATAAACAGGGCATCAGCGAAACCCTCATTCAGCTTGGCGCGTTTTATTACAATATGGGCCAGTTGGAACTGGCTACCAAATGCTACCGCGAAGCCTATGATTTGAGCATTGAGCTGCAAAACGAGGTCGGCCGGATCAACGCCGAAGACGGCCTGGCCAAAGTGATGCTGGAGCAGGGCGAAGTTTTGGCCAGCCTCACCCGCTATCAGGAAGAAATCATCCCCATGCGGCGGCGGCTGGGTTATCGCGGCGGCCTCATGCATTCGCTGGCCACAGTGCTGATGGCCCACGTATTTTTGGGCGATTACGCCGCCGCCGAGCAAACCGCCGAAGAGCTGCTGGAATTGCACCAAAAATCCGGCGATTACCTGCGCGTGCCCCAGGTAAAATATTATCGCGCCCTGGCGCTGCTCTACCGCGGCCTGCTGGGCGATGCCAGCGTGTGCCTGCAAGAGGGGCTGGCGCTGGCCCGCGAGCAGGGACAAAAATCGATGGAAGCGTTGGGGCTGGCCTGGCTGGGCTACTACTACCTCACCGTTGGCATGGATGAGCTGGCCTTGCAGCATGCTCAGGAAAGCGTGGCCATTGCCAAAGCGCTGGGGTCGCCGCTGTACGATATGAAAGCGCGCGCCGTTTTGGGCGCGGCCTATCGCCATTTGGACCGGCTCGACGAAGCCGTAACCGAATTGGAAGCGATGCAGCGGGTTGCCCGCGATATGGGCTTTACGCCCGATGTGGTGTCGATTCTCTACCAATTGACCCGCGCCTATCTGGATGCCGGCCAGTGGGACAAAGCCCAAACTGCGCTCGATCAGTTGCTGGACCTGGCCCGGGCCAGCGAAATGAAGGAGTTTTTGGCGCGAGGCTGGTGGCTCACCGCTCAACTTGAAACGCACCACCAGCACTTTGAAGCCGCGCTCGAGGCGCTGGTGCAGGCCTCCAAACAGGCCGAACAGATGGACAGCCGGCTTACCCAGTTTCTCATCCAAACCCAAAAAGCCGATACCTACCAGCAGGCCGGCAATGCGGCCGCGGCGCGGGACGCGCTGGCTTATGCCCAAAAGATTCAAAAGAAACTGGTAGAAACCAGCCTCACCGACAAGGCCGAACAGGACGCCTTCCTCAACAACGCCTATTCGCTCCGGCTGCGGGAACTGGCCCAAGAAAAACCGGCCGCAGGCTGACCCCGTGACCCCGACCCTGCTGGCCCATGTGCGGGCCTTCTGCCTGGAGCATAACCTGCTCGCCGCCGGTGATTCGGTGGTGGTCGGCGTTTCTGGCGGGCCGGATTCTCTGGCGCTGCTGCACCTGCTGCGGGCGCTGGCTTCCGAGCTACGCCTGACTCTGATTGTTGCCCATTTGAACCACCGGCTGCGCGGCAGTGAGGCCGATGCCGACGCCGAATTTGTTGCGGACATTGCCCGCCGCTGGGCCATTGAGTCCGTCATTGAATCGCGCGACGTGGCCGTATTGGCCCGCCAGCGCCGCCAATCCATCGAAGAGGCGGCCCGGCAGGTACGCTACACCTTTTTGTGGCACGCGGCTCAGCGCGCCGGCAGCGCCAAAATCGCCGTGGGCCACAACGCCGACGATCAGGCCGAAACCGTGCTGCTGCACTTTTTGCGCGGCACGGGCCTGTCAGGGCTGCGCGGTATTCTGCCGTCCACCCCTATTGACCAGTTACACTTGCCGCCGGTAGACATTCCCGCTGGTGCAGAAGCCGCCGCGCCGCTGCTGATCCGCCCGCTGCTGGCCACTACTCGCGCTGAAATTGAGGCCTTCTGCCGGGAAAATGGGCTGTCGCCGCGGCAGGATCAAACCAATTTTGACACCGCCTACGCCCGCAACCGCCTGCGCCACCAACTGCTGCCCTATCTGGAGAGCTTCAACCCCAACATTCGGCAAACGCTGGCCCGCACGGCCCGGGTGGTTGCCGCCGAAAGTGACCTGCTCCAGCGGCAGCTTCAAAACGTGTGGCCCATCCTGGCCCAATCCGAGTCGACTGAACACGTCACTTTTGATCTGGCTGCCTGGCAGCAACTGCCGCTGGCGTTACAACGCTCGGCCTTGCGGCGGGCCATCGAGCAGATTCAGCGCGGGCTGCACGATATCGACTTTGGCCATATTGAAAGCGCGCTCAAACTGGTCGAATCAGGCCAGACCGGGGCGCAGCTTTCACTGCCGCACCGCCTGCGGCTAACCGTCAGCTACGGCTCGTTTACGCTGGCGTTTGAGAATCGGTCGCCCCGGCCTGATATTCCCCAAATTGATGGCCCAATCCAGATTGCGGTACCCGGTGAAACGCCGCTGCCAAATTCTCCGTGGCGGGTGGTGGCCCGGTTGTGCCCGCCCCGCAGCGACATCAGGCCGGCGACGCCGTGGGAGGCTTTTTTGGATGCCGCTGCGGTCGGTGGGCAGGCCACGCTGCGGCCGCGTTGCCCCGGCGATGTCTTTTGCCCGCTCGGTATGGGCGGCCGGCACAAAAAAATCAACGAGTTTATGATTGATCAGAAAATTCCGGCCGGCTGGCGCGGGCAAATTCCGCTGCTGGTGGCCGGCAGCCAGGTTTTGTGGGTTTGCGGCTGTCGTTTGGACGAGCGGGCCAAAGTGCAACCCGAAACCGGGCAGGTGCTGCATTTAAAGTTTGTCAACGATTAAGCCAAAAAAACTTGAATGAGGCCGATTGCGTAACCGGCCGAATTTAGTTATAATCAACGTCCGATTGTCTTGCGCTTCGTTGGGAGGAATCCGCCACAGATGTACTTGTTGTTGATTGAACAGAGTAATATGAGTCAAACTGAATCTTTACTTTCCGGCCTTCAGCAGCAGGGACACCAGGTATTGGTGGTTCATACTCCCCAGGCGGCGGCTGACCAGGTTTCAAAGGTCTGGCCTAACCTGGTAGTTGTCAACCTGCCTGATATTGAGAACAGCTTTTTGGATTTTCACCGGGCGCTGGATGGGACAAATCTTAACATCCCTCGTCTGGTTGTTGGCGACTCGGTCAGCTCAAAGTCAATTGTTGGAAAAAATGTGATGGTGATTTCGGCCAAAACCGCCGACCCGCTCAAACAAGGCATTGATAAGGCCGTTAGTTCTCAAAAAGGCCGGTTTTTGCGGCTGCCCGGTTTGGTTGTTGATTTTGAGCAGCGCCAGATTTTGCGCGGAGAGCAGATGTTTCCGCTGACCCCCAAAGAATTTAAACTGCTGCACCTGTTGATCACCAACAGCAATCAGGTGTTGAGCCGAAAAGTGATTATGCAGAATGTGTGGGAAACCGAATATATGGGCGATACCCGCACGCTGGATGTTCATATTCGCTGGGTGCGCGAGAAAATTGAAGACAACCCCAGCCGTCCGGAGCGACTGGTTACCATCAGAGGGGTGGGCTACCGCTTTGTTTTGCCAGACCCGGAAGCTGAGTAACCTCAATACCTGTTTCTGAAATTTATAAAGCACCGGGCCGGTGCTTTTTTTATGTCGATGCGATTATTCACTGTTGCAAGTTTCAAACTGATACTGCTGCTGCTGGTGGGGCTGGTTTCCGCCTGCCAGCCGGCAGCGACACCGCCGCCGCCAACGGTTACGCCCACCGCTGCCGCCACACCATCGCCCACGCCCCGGCCATCGCCCACGCCCGTTAATTTATCGGCGCTGGAAACGTTTACGCACACCGCCCAGGGTTTCAGTATTGAGCACCCCGCCGGCTGGCAGGTGTTTGAACAGGCTAACGGGGTGATCATTCTCGCACCGGACGGCCGGTTTGGTTACACGGTGGTGTTTACGGATGTAGCCAAAACTTACTCCGCCGCCGACATGAGCGAATATGTGGCCTCGTTTGTGGCCCAAAATTTTGCCGGCGACAGCACAAATTTCAAGGCGATCAGCTATCGCCGGCAGGATGACGGCTTAACTGTGGCCCGCTTTTCCACGGTTGATCCAAAATTGGGGCCAACTATTGGCCAGCTTAATGTGCGGCAGCAGGGCACAATCATTTATGCCGTTTATCTCAGTGCTCCCGAGACCCAATGGCTGGCGGTTGAATCCGCGCTGGAATCGCTGGCCGGCACGTTACGCTTGCCTAAAGTCACATCGGTGGACGCAACGCCCACCCCGCCGGTGTGGGTGCTGACCGGCCCGCTGAGCAAGGAATTTGGTTTTTTGGCGGCCAGCAACTGGGAAACGGTGACTCAAACTGACAACTCTATCACGGTCAGTTCGCCGGAACAAGATATGCAATTTACGGCCAGCAACTTTCCGTGGCCCGGCGCGTTGAGCAATCCCAACGCCGCCGCCGAAGCCGCGCTGGCCCACCTGGCTGAGGTGAAAAGCACCTATCCCGACATTCAGTACCTGCCGCCGACCGAGTTTCCGCTGGACACCGCCACCGGCGCGACCATCGATTTTGTGTACACGCCCAAAGATGGCCAACCGGTGGCCGGTTCGGTGATCACCGCGGTGGGCAACGGCAAAATGCACCAGATTGTATTTACCGCTCCCGCCGAATTGTACGATCTGGCGCTGGAATGGTTCAACCCGATGCTCAAAAGCTTTAAATTTTTATCGCCCGCGGCCGGGCTGAACGAGAACGAAAAATGACCGATGAGGGGTTGCGGAATGCGCCGTTATACGAACGGATTTACGGGGTGGTGTGCCAGATTCCGCCCGGGCAGGTGGCCACTTACGGGCAGATTGCCCAACTGGTGGGCGGTTGTTCGGCGCAGATGGTGGGTTTTGCGCTGGCGGCGCTCGGCAGCGGCCAAAATGTACCCTGGCAGCGGGTGATTAACCGGCAGGGTAAAATCAGCCTGCGCGACGGCGGTGAGGAGGGCAGCGCCCGCCAGCGGCAACTGCTGGAAGCCGAAGGCGTGACGTTTGACGCTGATAACGCCATCGATTTTGATAAATTTGGCTGGCCCGGCCCGGA
>CAYOXS010000027.1:3893-12843 GCA_964407935.1 uncultured Caldilineaceae bacterium | reverse complement strand
TGTCCAGCAGCGCCTCTTCAATGATCGAGCGCAGGCCGCGCGCGCCGGTTCTGTGTTTGAGCGCCAGCCCGGCCGCCACCGACAGCGCCTCCTGCGTAAATACCAGCTCCACGCCATCCAATGCGAAAAGGTGTTGATATTGCTTGACAATGGCGTTGCGCGGGCCGGTTAAAATTTCCATCAGCGCGGCGTGGCCCAGCGGTTCAACCGTTACCGCCACCGGCAGGCGGCCGATAAATTCGGGAATCAGCCCGTACTTGAGCAAATCTTCTGGCGTTACCTGGGCCAGCACCCGGGCGATGGTGGCAATGGCTTCCTCTTCTTTGGCAATGGCCGGGTCCTGCGCCACGGTTTTGGCCTTTAACTCCGGCAGGCGGCCCACCGTTAAAAGCTGCTGCCCGGCCGCCACGGATTTGCTCAGGTTTCTGCCGGCGACGGTGCTGCCAAAGCCCATTTTGCCTTTGATGCCCAGCCGCTCCTGAATCGACTTGTCGATGTTGTCAAACGCGCCGCCACAAATAAACAGGATGTTTGACGTGTCAATCTGGATAAAATCCTGGTGGGGATGCTTGCGCCCGCCCTGCGGCGGCACGCTGGTGACCACGCCTTCGATGATTTTGAGCAGCGCCTGCTGCACCCCTTCGCCGGAAACATCGCGGGTAATGGAGGGGTTGTCGCCGGATTTTCTGGCAACTTTGTCAATTTCATCAATATAGATGATGCCCTGCTCGGCGCGGGAAACGTCGTAATCGGCGGCCTGGATCAGGCGCAGCAGGATGTTTTCCACGTCTTCGCCGACATAGCCGGCTTCGGTGAGGGTGGTCGCATCGGTGATGCAAAACGGCACATCCAGAATACGAGCCAAAGTTTGGGCCAACAGGGTTTTGCCACAGCCTGTTGGCCCAATGATCATGATATTGCTTTTTTGGAGTTCCACTTCTTCGCGCTTGCGCCCTTCTTTGCGGCGATTGATGCGCTTGTAGTGGTTGTAAACTGCAACGGACAGCACTTTTTTGGCCTGATCCTGGCCCACAACCCAATCGTTCAACTGCTCGTAAATCTCTTTGGGCGAGGGAATCCGGTTCAGGTTAAATTCTGACGGCGCCGGCGACGAGGAGTCTTCGCGCAGAATGTCCTGGCACAAATCCACACACTCGTCACAGATAAAAACATTGTCCGGGCCGGCGATGAGCCGGTTGACTTCATCCTGCGACCGTTTGCAGAAGGAGCAAACTTGAACATCGGATCGAAATCTGCTGACCATTGCGCTTACTCGTTTTGGGTTAGTTACTTGGCCGAGTCTTTCTTGTCAGAGCCGGCCTCTTCTTTAATAACCGGCGCACCCAGAATATCGTCAACCAGGCCGTATTCTTTGGCGCTGTGAGCGTCCATCCAGCGATCGCGTTCAAAGTCATCGGCAATGGTAGCTACGGTTTGGCCGGTGTGTTTGCTGATGATGCCAAAAAGTAAATCCTGCTGCCGTTTCATTTCGCGGTACTGAATTTCCACATCGGTGGTGTATCCCTGCGCGCCGCCGCCGGCCTGGTGCATATGAATGGTGGCGTGCGGCAGAGCGTAACGCTGGCCCGGCGCGCCGGCGGCCAGCAACACGGTGCCCATGCTGGCAGTTACCCCAACGGCAAAGGTGCTGACCGGCGCGGTAATTTGCTGCATGGTATCGTAAATGGCCAGCCCGGCGTAAATAACGCCGCCGGGGCTGTTGATATACATTTGAATTTCGCGTTCCGGGTCTTCGCGGTTCAGGTAAAGCAATTGGGCCACAATCAAGTTGGCCACCTGGTCGTTGATTGGAGTCCCCAGAAAAATAATCCGCTCTCTCAACAACAGCGAGAAAATGTCATAGGCCCGTTCGCTGCGCCCGGTGGTTTCAATGACCATCGGAATGACAGACTCAGGGAATTGAGAAAACATTCGGTTCAGCTCCTTTCAAAGCAAATAGCTGTTTGTCTACTTTTCTTCTTCTGTATCAACCGCTGCGGCGGGTGTTTCTACTTCTTCTTCGGCAACCGCTTCGGCTTCGGTGTCTGCCGCTTCCGCTTCAACTACGGCGGGCGGTTCGGTTTGTGGCTGCGGGTCTTCGCCTTTGGCTACTGCCGCCAAAAAATTGACGGCTTTTTCGGCCAGCAGTTCGTTGGCCACGGACTCTACCTGAGCCGGCGAGGCCAGAATGCTGCGCCAAATCTGGTCGCCGCCGCCGGAATAATCGGCAATGAGCTTGGCCCGCTCCAGAATTTCGCTTTCACCCACTTCCAGTTTTTCCAGTTCAACAACTTTGCCCAGCACAAAACTGCGTTTGAGCTGAACCGCTACCTGCTCGCGGATTTCTGCGGTAAATTCCTCGCGGCTTTTGTTTTGCATTTGCAGGTAACTTTCAATGGTGAGGCCGTAGGTTCGCATCTGGCGCTCAAAACGTTGCAGTTCCTGCTCAACACTTTCATCTTCAAAGGCAACCGGCCATTCGATGGTGGCTGTTTCAATTATTTTTTCAAGCGTATCGTTGCCCAGTTTGCGGGTTTGTTCCCGTTCGCGCTGTTCCTGCAGGCCGGCGCGAAGATCGGCTTTGAAGGCATCCAGGGTATCAAAATCGCTGTAGGATTTGGCAAATTCATCGTCGAGCGGGTCAACTTCTTTTTCTTTGACGCTGTTTATTTTTACCTCAAAGGTAATTTCTTTGCCGGCGTACTTGTCGTTATCAAAATCTTCGGGGTAGGCCAGCGAGAAGGTTTTTTCTTCGCCGGCGCTCAACCCGATCAGCGGTGTGGTCAAATCCGGGTGGTTGTGCCCTTCGTGTTCTTCGGGGGGATCAAGCTCGTACTCCACCGACTCGCGGTTGGACAGCTCTTCGTCGCCATCTTTTTCAACCACGGCCATATCAACCAGATCGCCCAGCGCTGCGGCGCGCTCTACCGGCGTCCAGGTGGCGTTTCGGTCCTGAATGTTTTTGAGCGCTTCGTCAACATCTTCATCGGTCACGCTGACCGGCTCAAAATCAAGCCGGATGTCGCGGTACTCGGCCAGTTCTACTTTGGGCCGGGTGGGTACTTTAACTTTGATGACCAGCGGGTTCCAGTCAATATTTTCCAGCGAGATACGGGCGTAGGGTACAATTTGCTGCTCGTCCAGCGCATCCTGGATGAGCTTGTCAGCTGAGTTCTCCAGCACTTCCTGCTGCAACGTTTCCAAACCAAAGCGGCGAACAATAACGTTGTACGGCGCTTTACCGGGCCGGAAACCGGGAACTTTCACCTCACGGGCAATCCGTTTGGCAGCTTTTTGGAGTAAATCCTGCTCTTTTTTTGGTTCGATTTCGAGGGTGACGAGTGTCTCGCAGCGCTCGAGTTCTTCTGTGGTAACCTTCACGGGAACAAACCTCTTCTATAAGTATTAAAGTATCAAGTGTATCATAATAGCATAAAGGATAGCCCCGTGCAAAGCTATGGCAAAAATTTGCGAGGGAAAGTTTATGGCAGTTTGGGTGCGTCTTTTCGATTCCAATGATACCGGTCTCGCAAGTTTATGTCAAATAAGATTTAAGATTTGAGCTTTGGCCGTATGCCCTCGGCCAACGGTTGTGGTACAATACGGGTTCGCAAGATTCCAATCCAAAATTCTGGCCGGCGTTCAGCCTGTGTTTGACGCAGGCCACAACTAGCACCCACAAGGAGAAAACAGATGGCAGTTGAACACAGACGTTTGGGAAAACATGGGGTTTTGGTGAGCAATTTGTGTTTGGGAACCATGAATTTTGGCTGGCACACTTCAGAAGAAGACAGCTTTAAAATTATGGACCGCGCTCTTGAAGTGGGCATCAACTTTTTTGATACAGCCGACGTGTACGGCTGGAGCGTGCAGCACGGTACCACCGAAGAGATTATCGGCCGCTGGTTTGCCCAGGGCGGTGGCCGCCGCGATGCGGTGGTGCTGGCCACCAAGGTTTTTAACCCGGTAACGCGCAAAGCCAACCTGCCAGAACCCAACAGCGATGGCCGGCTGCTGTCGGCGATGAAAATTAAAAAGCACTGCGCCGGCAGCTTAAAACGGCTCCAAACCGACTGGATAGACCTGTACCAGATGCATCATATTGACCGCAATTGCCCGTGGGACGAAACCTGGCAGGCGTTTGACAGCCTGATTAAGCAGGGCAAAGTGGTTTATGTGGGGTCGAGCAATTTTGCCGGCTGGGATATTGCCACGGCCTGTCAGGAAGCCTCCAAACGGGGCATGATGGGGCTGGTCAGCGAGCAGAGCATTTACCACCTCAACAACCGGGTGATCGAACTGGAAGTGATTCCCGCCTGCCGCCATTACGGGTTGGGTTTAATTCCGTGGAGTCCGCTGGGCGGGGGGTTGCTGGGCGGCGCGCTGGAAAAACTTCAAACGGGCCGCCGCAAAGGGGAAAACTTTGAACGGGACGTTGAAAAACACCGGGACAAGCTGGAAAAATACGAGGCGCTCTGCCGGGAACTGGGCGAGGCTCCCGGCGAAGTGGCCCTGGCCTGGCTGCTGCACAATCCGGCAGTTACCGCGCCGATTATTGGGCCGCGCACGCTGGAGCAGCTAGAAAGCGCCATCCGCGCCACGGAAATCAAGCTGAGTGATGAGGTACTGCAAAAGCTCGATGAGATCTTCCCCGGCCCCGGCGGCGAAGCTCCCAAGGCGTATGCCTGGTAAAAACAATGGGTGAGGCGGCAACAGTTGCAGGACTTAATGACACGTTCCAGGGTTAATTTGAGGTTACATCAGGTTCAGGCTAATGGTTGGTAGTTACCTGCCAGCAAACCAGGCTTCTAATTTGGCGTCGATGGGCGTACCGCCGGTATACCACTCTTCCCCCACCCATGTCCACCACGGCGTATCGGACGGAACTTTATCAGGCTTGTTGAGTTCTGGCACGTTTCCCAGTACAAGGTTTATCTCTGCCGGCGTCCAACCGGCGGCCAGCAGGGATTTCGCAGCGTCAGTTTTGGTCTTCATAAGACTCACACCTTTCGGATAGATACGGAGCGTTGCTGGTTGTTGCCACCTCACCTCTATGTTGTATTTTACCACGAGCCGGTTGCACTGGAGTTACAGGCCGTTGTTGCAGGCAAAAAGGCAATTTGTCACACCGGGGTGATTGTGTTAAAATAGCATTCCCTGCTGCTCACGTGATGCTCCACGCGTCTTGAGCCAACATTTCCTTGTTTGGGAGCTCTTGTTTTAGAGGGGATGCGGTAGCCTTCGCAAGGGCAAGGCAATACCTTCTATTCAGGCACCCACCTGCTGTAAGGCAGGTTCAAGGACAACTGGAATGCACACGGTTCAGCGGGGGTTGAAAAAAACGCGGCGTTTTCACGTCGCGCTTTTTTTTTACCAGTTGATGTCACAGCAGCCGTGGTACCAGTAAATACTCAGGTTGCCGTGGTTGGTGTACAGCCGCAAAAATCCCTGGCCAATGGTCAACCCAAAATCATACAGTTGCCAGACCAGTACCACCCCGATGATCGCCACAACAAGCAGTGTTGGCAGGTGAAAGGCATAATCCAGCCGGTTATCTGGCTTGTCCAACGTGTCAGCACCCCATTACCGTTTCGTTGGCCAGCATATCCACTACGGCTTCCATACTCTGGGTTTCTTCAAATTTGCGAATCTGGCGGTCGGCGCTACTGCCATTTTTTAAAATGGTTCTGATGTGGTCAATTTCGTTGCCCGTGCCGAGTTCGTCTACCACATCGCTGACAATCTCCAGCAATTCCTCAATTAAAAATCGGGCCGGCACTTCTTCCTGCTTGCCAAAATCAATCAGTTTGCCATCGACGCCATCTTTAATGGCCCGCCACTTGTTT
Organism: uncultured Caldilineaceae bacterium; assembly: GCA_964407935.1. Classification (GTDB taxonomy): domain Bacteria; phylum Chloroflexota; class Anaerolineae; order 4572-78; family J111; genus J095. The sequence continues at coordinate 6,997 of CAYOXS010000027.1, read as the reverse complement.
TCGGCAATCAGCCCGCGCCGGTAAATCCGCCAGGTTTGATTGTTTTCCCGCAGCCGGATCAGTTTGGCCACCACCGCCTGAATCAAGGCAGCAATGGCAATGGCATCGGTGATGGTGGTCGTGCAGTCGCACATTCTAAATTCGAGCGTAGGAAATTTGGGGTGAGGGCGAATGTCCCACCAGATTTTGGTGGGTTCATCGATGCATTTGGTGTTGATCAGGGTGTTGATATAGCGCTGGTAATCCTGGTCAGACTCAAAATATTCGGGCGGGCCGGTGCGCGGCAAATCTTCAAACACCACACAGCGATAGCTTTTTAACCCGGTAAACCGCCCGGCCCAAAACGGCGACGACGTGGACAGTGCTAAAATGTGCGGCATAAAATAGGCGGCCTGATTCATTACGTCAATACGCAAATCTTTGTTGGGGATGCCAATGTGAACGTGCATGCCAAAAATGAGCAGCCGCTGGGCAATGAGATTCATATCTTTGAGCAGCGTTTTGTAGCGCTCTTTATCGGTGATGATTTGATCTTGCCAGCGCGAAAAGGGGTGCGTGCCGGCGGCCACAATTTTGCGGTTGTTGCGGGCGGCAATATCGCTGACAATGCTGCGGAGGCGGGTTACTTCTTGCCGGGCTTCTTTTATATTGCGGCAAATGTGGCTGCCGGTTTCTATCTGGCTCTGCAAAAATTCCGGCTTAACCTGATCTCTAAACAGAACAGCGCCCTGATCCAGAATTTCGGAAATGAAGGAGGTTAGCTCACGCGACTCGGGGTCGATAATCTGGTACTCTTCTTCGATACCAATTGTCAATTCTTTCCAGTTCACGATAACCCCCCTTGGTTTAATTTGGCAAAATTATAGCACAAGCGCCGGTTTTATTGAAGCCGGGTTTTGTTTAGTGGGTCACGCGAAACGAGCGAAATTCGCCGGTGGGGGTTTCGTAGCTGATGTTGACCTGCTCAACGCGGGCCGGCCTTTCGCCGTGGCGGCACCAGGCCACCGCCTGCTCCACAACTTCGGCCGGGCCTTCAAAAACGGCCTCTACCCGGCCATCCCACAAATTGCGCACCCAGCCGGTTAAATCCAACCGCTGGGCCATATACACCGTGTTGTATCTAAAACCCACGCCCTGCACCCGTCCAGAAATAAAGACGTGGGCGCGTTTTAACTGCGGAGTTGATTCAGTCATTTTTTTAGCCTGTAATCATTTGTGCCCGGTGGATGCCCAAATTATAACATTGCCTGCCAACGCCGGTCAACCTTTTTTTGCAGCCGCCGGCGCGATAAGTTGCGGAACATGCCAACACGTTGTAAGATACTCGCTGGCTTACCTGCCACTCCCAGGCCCAAAGAAGGGTCTGTAAAAATTAACCCCAAGTTTCAAAGATCAAGGAGTTTTTACAATGAGCTATATTGCAGAAGTTTACGCCCGCGAGATTCTTGACTCTCGCGGCAATCCCACCGTGGAAGCCGAAGTTTACCTTGAAGACGGTTCGATGGGCCGGGCGGCGGTACCGTCCGGCGCGTCAACCGGCGTGCACGAAGCGCTGGAACTGCGCGATGGCGACGATGCTCGCTACGGCGGTAAAGGTGTTGAAAAAGCGGTTGAAAACGTCAACGACGTGATTGGGCCGGAACTGATTGGCGAATACGCGCTGGATCAGGAAGGTATCGACGCGCTGATGCTGGACATTGACGGGACGGCCAACAAAAGCAAGCTGGGTGCCAACGCCATTTTAGCGGTGAGCCTGGCCCTGGCCAAAGCCGGTGCGGAAAGCACCGAACAGCCGCTGTACCGCTATCTGGGCGGCGTCAGCGCGCGCACCCTGCCCGTGCCCATGATGAACATTCTCAACGGCGGGGCGCACACCGGCTGGCAAACCACCGACTTTCAGGAATTTATGGTGATGCCCGTTGGCGCGGAAAGCTTCCGCGAAGGGCTGCGCTGGGGCGCCGAAATTTACCAGTCGCTCAAAAAAGTGCTCAAAGGCAAAGGCTACAACACCAACACCGGCGACGAGGGCGGCTTTGCTCCGGCGCTCAAGGGCGGCAACAACGAAGCCCTGGATGTAATTATGGAAGCCATCACCAAAGCGGGCTACAGCGCCGGCGAGCAGGTGCTCATCGCGCTGGATCCGGCCGTTTCCGAATTGTATGACAACGGCAAATACACCCTCCGCATCGAAGGCAAAACCCTGTCCAGCGACGATATGGTCAAGCTGTGGCAGAATTGGACCAGCAATTACCCCATCATTTCTCTGGAAGACGGCCTGGCCGAAGATGACTGGGACGGCTGGGTGGCGCTGAATCAGGCCATCGGCGACAAAGTGCAGTTGGTGGGCGATGACCTGCTGGTAACCAACGTGGCCCGGCTGGAAAAAGCCATCCAGTTGAAAGCGGCCAACAGCATTTTGATCAAACTCAACCAGATTGGCTCGCTCAGCGAAACCATTGCCGCCATTGAAATGGCCAAACGCGCCGGCTGGACGGCCGTTATTTCGCACCGCTCCGGCGAAACCGAAGACACCACCATCGCCGACCTGGCCGTGGGCCTCAACGCCGGCCAAATCAAAACCGGCGCGCCGGCTCGCTCCGACCGCGTGGCCAAGTACAACCAACTGCTGCGCATCGAGGATGAGCTGGGCGCCAGCGCGCTCTACCCCGGCCTCAAAGCCTTTTACAACGTGCGCTAATTCTGCGTTTTAATGCCAGACCTGCCAGTTTTTCAAAGCTGGCAGGTCTTTTTTATGCCCGTTGACGATGTAAGTCTAATCAAAATTTGCCGATGCGGTGCGATAGCGTTAAACTTGGGGGCATCCTCGATCATCAGTATCACCCTCACTGCTGCGCTCTGCGCCCTGTTACCGGGCGAGAGCCGAGGGGCATCAACCGCATCCCAACTCCTGACCCTTAATCCCATTTTTAAGGAGCTGTCATCATGGAATTTGTTCGAGCCAGTGGTTTGTTAGTCCATCCCACCTCGTTTCCCGGGCCGCACGGCATCGGTGATTTGGGGGATAACGCCTACAAATTCGTCGATTTTTTGGTAGAGGCCAAACAATATTTGTGGCAGGTGCTGCCGCTTGGCCCCACCGGCTA
>CAYOXS010000027.1:0-3793 GCA_964407935.1 uncultured Caldilineaceae bacterium | reverse complement strand
TTTGAGGAGTTTTGCCAGGCTCAAAATTACTGGCTCGATGATTTTGCCCTGTTCATGGCTGTGAAAGAGGTGTTTGATCAAAAGGCCCGCGAAGAGGACGTTTTTGGCGCGATGTGGAGCAACTACTGGGACAAAGACATCGCGCTGCGCAAACCGGCGGCCGTGAAACGGTGGCAAAAAGAAAAAGCCGATGTGATCGCGGTTAAAAAAGTGCTGCAATTCTACTTTTTTGAACAGTGGACCGCGCTGAAATCATACGCTAACGAGCGCGGCATTAAAATTATTGGCGACATCCCCATTTTTGTCGCGCCCGACAGCGTGGACGTGTGGGCCAATCGCCAGCTTTTCCACCTTGATGACAACGGCCAGCCGACGGTCGTGGCCGGCGTGCCGCCAGATTACTTTAGCGAGACCGGCCAGTTGTGGGGCAACCCGCTCTATAATTGGGACAAAATGCAGGCCAACGGCTTTAAATGGTGGCTCGGCCGCATCACCTCCACCCTGCAACTGGTCGATATTATTCGGGTTGACCATTTTCGTGGGTTTGCCGCCTATTGGGAAGTGCCCGCCGGCGAAAAAACGGCCATCAGCGGCAAGTGGATCAAAGCGCCGGGGATGAAGCTGTTTGAGTCAATTGAAAAAGAGTTGGGCCGCCTGCCGATTCTGGCCGAAGACCTGGGCGTAATTACGCCCGATGTGGTGGAACTGCGCGATGCCTTTGGTTTTCCGGGGATGAAGATTTTGCAGTTTGCCTTTGACGCCAAAGAGTCCGGCGGCCTCAATGCCACCAACGCCTTTTTGCCGCACAACCACCCGCAAAACTGTGTGGTTTACCCCGGCACGCACGACAACGACACCACCCGGGGCTGGTACGCCAGCCGCACCGACGAGGAGAAAGATTTTATCCGGCGCTACCTGGCCCGCGACGACCACGATATTGTGTGGGATTTTATCCGCATGGCGATGGCCTCGCCGGCCAAATACGCGGTGTTGCAGTTTCAGGATGCGCTGGGGCTTAACAGCGATGCCCGTATGAACACGCCTTCGGTGTTGGGCGGTAACTGGGCCTGGCGCTACCGGCCAGAGGCGCTCAACGGTTGGGTCTCTGCCCGGCTGCGGGAACTGGTTGAACTGTACGGCCGCGACCCGGTGCAGTGGGAAGAAAAGAAAAAGAAAGAGGCCGAAGGCGGCCAGATTCACTAATTACGGAATTAAGGAAACGGTGTCATTTTCGGGCGCAAAGCGCCCGAAAATGACACCAACTTTCTTGTTAAAATTACCCCTGCACATCCTTAACCGTGGCGGCCAGCCGGGATACCCCGTCGTCAATTTCTTCCGGGCTGAGGGCGCAGTAGGGCAGGCGCAAAAATCGCTCGCCGCCGCCGCTGGGGAAGAAGGCCTGGCCGCTGGCCAGATTCAGGTTGTATTTTTTGGCTTCCTGCAACACCTGGGCGGTTGACACCCCTTCGGGCATCGTCACCGACAGGAAAAAGCCGCCATCGGGTCGGGTGGCCTCGGCGGTGGGCAGGTGTTTATCGAGCGCGTCCAGGCAGGCTTGCAGCCGGGGCGCGTAGAGCGCCTTAAGCCGCTCAATCTGGCCGGGCAGGTTGCCGGCGGCCACGTATTCATACACAATCCCCTGCGACAGCAAACTGGGCGTAATGTAGGTATTTTCGGCCACCATCGCTACCTCGTTGACCATACCAGCCGGCCCGTACAACATGCCTACCCGCGGGCCGGGACCAATCAACTTGCTAAAACTGAGCATTTGCAGGGTGTGCTCCGGGTTCAGCTCAAACAACGACGGTTGTTCCTGGCCTTTAAAGCGCAGCGGGCGATAGGGCGCATCCTCCAGCAGCCAAAAGTTGTGCTTCGCGGCCAGCTCAACCAGTTTTTGCCGTTTTTCCAGCGAGCAGGTAGCCCCGGCCGGGTTTTGGAAATCCGGGATGATGTAAAAGAATTTGGGCGTGTATTTGGCCAGCGCGCTTTCCAGCGCGTCAATGTTGGGGCCATCCGGCTCCAGCGGAATGCCGACAATGTTAGCCCCGTGCTTGCGCAGGGTGGTGATGGTCCGGTCGTAGGTGGGGGCTTCGGTAAAAACCACATCGCCCGGTTTGAGCAAATAGCTGCACAAAAATTCTACAATCTGGAGCGACCCGTTAGAGGTTAGTACCTGATCAACCGCAACGCCGCGCCAGTCGGCCAGCCATTCGCGCAGCGGCATAAACCCGTGAGATTTGCCGTACTGCAAAATGGTAGCGCCGTATTTGTGGAGCGCCCGCTCCGAGGCCGAAACCATATCTTCAATGGGAAAAGATTCGGTAGCAGGGACGCCTCTGGTAAAATTGATAACCGGTTTGTCTGACATAACTGTATCTCTCCTTGAAATTGCTGATTGGGCTGGCGCTGAGAATAACATGGAGTAATGGGGTTGTCAATGGCTGGGTGTGCCCCAATTTTACAAAATTCGGGGCGGGGCCGCGGTTGTTTGACACTTCAATTTATATGGGATACACTGCTCCATACTAACACCCCATCCGTAAAGGTGACTGTTTTGGACCGAACATTAATTAGCCAGGCGATGGAAGATTACCTGAAGGCAATTTATAAATTGCTGGAACACAACGATCAGGTGTCCACCTCCGCGCTGGCCGAACATTTGCGGGTGTCGCCGGCCTCGGTGACGAACATGTGCAAAAGGCTGGCCGACCTGCACCTGGTAGAGTATGCGCCGTATCAGGGCGTAAAATTTACAACAACCGGCAAAAAGCTGGTGCTGGAGATTGTGCGCCATCACCGCTTGCTGGAACTGTACCTGGCCGAAGCGCTCGGCGTGCCCTGGGACCAGGTTCACGAAGAGGCCGAAAAACTGGAGCACGTGATCAGCGAAGACCTGGAAGAGCGAATGGCCGCCGCGCTGGGAGATCCGCAGTTTGACCCGCACGGCGCGCCGATTCCGTCTCGGGCGGGGGTGGTGAGCCGCCAGGCGAGCGACCGGCTGGTTGATATGGAGGTTGGCAGCCGGCTGGTGGTGGTAGAAGTAGATGACGCCAACCCCGAACTGCTGCGTTATCTGGGCAGTCTGGGCATTTACCCCGGCACAGAGATTGAACTGCGCGACCGCGCGCCTTTTAACGGGCCGCTGACGCTGGGTATTGCCGATGTGGAACACAGTCTCGGTTTTCAGGCGGCGGGGTCCGTGCACGTAGCGCTGCAAGTACCAAAAAAATAGCGAATTCGAGGAGGATTTCTAGCCGTTTATGACCGATATCAAAGCGATTTATCTGGTGGTAACGGGCGCCAGCGCCGCGCGCAGCGCCCCGCAACTGATTGAACAACTGCGGCAGTTTGATCTGCCGATTTATACCCTGCTGTCCGAAAATGCGGAACGCATTCTCAGCCCGTATCACCTGGCCGATCTGGAAGGCCATACCCTGATAGACACTTACTTCCACGAGGCGCTGATGAACGGCCGCCAGCCCGGCTTAACCATTGTCGCGCCGGCAACGTTTAATACCCTCAATAAAATTGCGCAGGGCATCGCCGATACGCTGGCCCATTCGCTGGTGGCCGAGGCCATTGGCGCGGGCTGGCCGGTGATCATCGCCCCATCGATGAACCCGGCGCTGGCCAACCACCCGCAGGTAGCGCAAAGCCTGAAAAATTTGCAGCGCTGGGGCGTCACCGTGGTTGAACCCCGCCAGGAAGATGATTTGATGATGATGGCCTCCACAGAAAAAATCATCGACGCCATCAAATATTCAATGCAGTCTGCCAGCCTGGATTTGCATTA
>CAYOXS010000026.1:17386-31447 GCA_964407935.1 uncultured Caldilineaceae bacterium | reverse complement strand
TTGACGCCCTGCACCACGCCCTCTTTGGGCGGCACTTCTTCGGCGGTGAAGCGAATGATTTTGCTCAGCCGGGAAATGGCAAAAATATCGTCGCCGGGGGCGATGGTGATCGCGGCCACCACATCTTCGGCTTTGATCGCTACTTTGCCGCCCGCGCCCGGCGCTTTGTTGGCGCTGAAACCGGCCATCAGCCGGATAGTGCCTTTGCCGTCGGTGGTCAGCAAAAACACGCCGCTGGCCTCGGTGACAGCGCACAGGCCAGCAATGGCGTCGTCATCGGCCAAACGAATACCCAGGCAGCCTTTAAACGGGATGGTCTCTTCGGCAAAGCGGATGGCTTTGCCCTGGCGGGTGGTGATGAACACATCGCCGCTGCCGGAACTCCAGCAGGCGGCGGCCGGCGCACCCAGCGTGCGGGCATCGTAAATCAGGTTGCCCTGGGCCATATTTTCGCCAAAAAAGTGATGCCGCAGCCGGCGCATCTGGCCGGTGGTGGTGATCACGTTGAGATAGCCGCCGCCCCGGTTGGGCAGGGCCAGCGCCAGCTTTTCGCCCTGTTTCAGCTCAAGCTGCCCGGTGAGTGATTGCCCTCGCGCCCGCACCGGCGCCTCCGGCAGGCGGCTGGCGGGCAGTTTGAAAACGCGCCCCAGCGTGGTGATCAGCAGCAGTTCCTCGCCGGCATCGGCCACGGTCAGCAGGTGAGGCGGGTCGTCGTCCGCCGATTCCAGATCAAAAATGCCCATGCCGCCGCGCCGCTGGCGGCTGTACAGGTGGCGTGGGGTGCGTTTGGCCAGCCCGCTGCGGCTGATGGTGATGACGTTGAGGGTGGTTGGCGGCTCGGTGGTTTCCAGCAACGATTCGGCGGCGGCTTTTTTGTCGCCGGCCAGCCGCTCAATTTCGGCTTCCAGCGATTCAATGTAGGCGACGATTGCCGGATCAACCTGGCTCAAATCGGGTCGTTCTGTGGACATTGGCTCTCCTTTGAATAGGAGTCAGGAGTCAGGAATTAGGAATCAGGGGGTGTTCCTGCTCCGGCTGTTAAAAGTTTGTGGCAGGAGTCCAAAACTGCATTTTTGGACATCGTTTTTGTTTGTATTGCTGCTCCGCCAGAATTGGCACATTCGGGTACAGGGGTATTTTACCACAAGAAAAGAGGGAGAAAAGTGAGGAATGAGGAGTGAAGGACGAAGAGGGGGAGCAGGGGGCAGGGGCGCAACACGCAACACGAATTACGGATTACGTTTTACGTTTTTGTAGATTTTGGTTTGCGGGTTTTGGTACACCAGCTCCAGCGCGCCCTGCTGCCGGAGCTGCTCAAATCTGGCGTCGATGTTGCTGCCGTAGACGGCTCGTTCCAACTGGCCGATGTAAATGTAATCGATACCGAGCTGGTTGATGAGTTGCAGCGTGCGCTGGGGGTCGGGGGTTTGCCAGAAATCGTTGACCGCAAAATCCCGCTCGCCAACCTGCGCCCCCGGGCGCTGCTCGTTTTGGTGCAGGCCGCCCAAAATCGAGGGCAGGCCGGTGTAGGCGGCCACGCGCATGCCGCCTTCGCGGTAGTAGCCAATTTTGGCCTCGGCGATAACCGGCGTGCCGGGAACATTATCCTGCAGCCAGCGGATGGCGTCGTAATCGTAGCTCAGTTCGATGGAATTGCCGGCCGGCCACTCAAAAATGCCGCGATTCATGTAGGCCAGCCCGTTGAGCGTGCCAATGCGCGGGCGGCGGTCAGCGCCGGGGAAACGGTCATCGACGCGGGTGCGCGCGCCAAACACGGGGTAGATCAGCCCGGCCAGCAGTAACCCAATGGCCGCGCCGCGCCAAATCCACTGCCACGGCCGCGCCCAGCGCCAGGCGGCGTCCCAAATTTGGGGCAGCGCCACCGCCGCGGCCACGCCAAACATCACCCAGACTTGAATGTAAAATTTAAAGAGCGTGTTCATGCGGTAGTAATCGCCGCCGCCCAGAAAATCGCGCAAAAAGACAAATTCCACGCCCAGCAGCACCAGCAAGCCGGTAAACAGCAGCAAATTGAGAAACGCCGTCGCCGCCGAAACCTCGCGGCGCAGCAACAGCGCCAGCGCCAGCGCCAGCAGCGGCAGCAAATAGGCCGGCACCCGATAGCCGGTTAAAAAGAGCAGGCCGGCCACCGCGAGTACCCCGCCGGCCGCCCACAAACCAAACTGGTGGGCGGTGCTTTCGCGGCGAACCACGCGCCGGTAAATTTCCGACAGGTGGGGCAGCACAGCCCAGCGGCGCAGCCCCAGGCTGAGCGCTCGCAGCACCGACAGCCGGCTGTGCGGGACCAGCAGGCTCAGCCACAGCCACGACAGCGCAACAAAAATGAAGAAGCCCCAGATTTTCAGGTGCAGGCCGAGTGGTGTTTGATGGGTCACCAGCCCGACGCCGGTTTCGGCGGGCGGCTGGTAGTGGGCAAAAAACGGCAGGTAGAGCAAGTAGGTGACGGCCAGCGCGGCCAGCGCCAGCAGCCCGCCTTCCAGCAGGATCAGCCCGCCCCGGCGTAGATCCAACTCATCGGCGGCGCGGCGGTAGCCGGCCAGCAAAAACGCGGCCAAAATCAAACCCAGATAGGTGGGCAAATCCCAGGTGTTGATCACCCCAACCGCGCCCAGCACAAACGGAAAGGCCAGCCAGCGGAGGAAGGATGAAGGATGAAGGATGAGGGATGAATTATGAAGGGTGAAAGATTGAGTCTGGTTGGTTTGGGGTTGGGTATCAGTTTCTGTGGCGGGGGGGAGTTCCTGCGGCAAAGTATCGAGAGTGGGAATGTCACTTTCGGCGGCCACCGGCTCGCTGATTTCGTCGCTGACCGGAGTGGCTTCCGGCAAACTCGCTGGCTCGCTGTCCTGCTGGCTCGCTGTTCCTAATTCGTAATTCGTAATTCGTAATTCGTAATTCGCTGCCTCCTGATCCCTGACTCCTGACTCCTGACTCCCGGCCAGCAGCCAGTTAAACGCCAAACTCAGCAGCAGCAGCGTCACCGGGATGCCGATCATGTGCGGGTGCAGGTCGGCAAAGAGAAAGCTGAAAAACGGGAACTCGTTGATGGTTTCGGGGATGACGCGGGTGGGGTCCCAGTAGTTGTACGTGGCCAGCGATGCGCCGGACAGCGCCCGGCCAAAGCCATCGACGGCGCGCACCGCCGTTTCCAGGCCGGGGATGGCGCTGGCAAAGCTGCTGTCGCTCAGGTTAGCCAGCTCGCGGAAAAACTGGGCCGCGCCTTCCAGATTACCCAGCAGCGCCACAAACAAAATGCCAAACACACCGGAAGTGACAAACTTTAATTTGGTGATCGTGCCGGAAAAACGGCCCCGTCCCAGCGAGGCCGCCACGTTGCCGGCCAGGCCAAAGGCGCTGACCGCGGTGAGGCCGGCCAGCGTGGGCACGGCCAGATTAAAGGCAATTTCCGGGGCGATGCCGGTCAATTTGATGAGCACACCCACCAAAAACAGGCCGTAATAGTAGTAGTTGATGATGCCCCCGGCAAAGAAGGGGTCGTAGGGCGGCATGGCGGCGCTTTTGACCACTGCGTTCAAAAAGCCGATCTCCAGCATTTTTTCGCCGCCCAGCCACGGATGCCACAAATCCGGGTTGAGTACCCGCAAAAAGACAAACAGCAAAAAGATTGCGCCAAAAACCAGCTCGCTGGCGAGGATGAGCCAGCGCTGTTCGCGCCAAAATTGGGTCAGTTGCGCTCGCAGGCTGAGCGCCAGCAGCGCGTTGAGCACCACAAACAGCGACAGCGCCGCAAAAATGGTCAAAATGGTGTTGCCCAGCCAGCGCGTGCCCACCAAACTGGCGGCCAGCCAGACCAGATAGCTGCTGAGCAGTAGCCCCAGGCTGCGGCTCAGGCCGTAGCCGCGATCCGGCAGGCGGTGGAACAGCCAGAAGGTCAGCGGGAAAAAGATCAGGCCGATGGCTGTGACCACCAGCCACCAGATCAGCACCGCTGCCAGCGGCGAGTTGTTGGCCAGGTTGTTCCAGCGAAAATCATTAATCACCGGCAGTTGGTCAACCGGCGTGTTTAGCAGCAACGATTTTCCCTGCCCCGTTGTTTCTGGGGTGTAGCCGGGTTGGTAACCGCCCAGCCGCATCAGCAGCGTTGGTTCGCCAATGTAGCCGGGGATGGCGTTGCGCCAGGTGTTGGCCAGCAGCGCGTCCCACTCCGCCGCCGAAAGCTGGCGAACTTTTTTAAACAGCAGCGGTTTGGGGTGGTCGTACACGGTAAAACTTTCGTCCGCCGATTGGTCATCAATTTTAAACGGGCCAAGTTGGGGCGGCGTTTCATCGGCCCGGACCAGCTCAAAGCCCAGTTTGCCGGAAAAGAGGTTGTCGTAGTAGCGGGTGCTCATGGGGTAGCGCTCTGGCAGGCGGGGGATGGTGCGCCACAGGCGGTTGGTGGCCAGCGCCACATAATCGCAGTTCAGCAGGGTGTCGCGCAGATTCTCGTACTTTTCGCGGGTGTCCTCATCGTACATGGGCAACTGCGGCTGGCGATAGCCGTGCGCTTCGGGGTAGGCGGTGGGTTCCGGCAGGTTGGTTGGCATGCGGTCGTCCCAATGTTCAAAGGCGATGCAGGAGCCATCGGGTACATTTTTGTATATCCAGCGCGAAAAAGTAATCCAGGTGTGCTCGCTGCCGTACACGCCGTTGACAAACGCCAGCGACCAGAGGGCGGAAGCCAGCACAACAATGAGGCCCAGCGCGACGGCCAAAAAGCGAAGGATGACCCCCTTGCAGGGGGCAGGTGCGGAAGGATGAAGGATGAAATTGCAAATTGCGAGCAGGTTTGATACGTGCGGGGTTTGCTGCGGTTCATCGGTTTCCGCTAATTCCTGGCTCCTGGCTCCTGACTCCTGACTCGTGGCCCCTGATTCCTGCCAGCGCCACAAAGCGATGATTAAGCCCGCGCCAAACAGGCTGAGAAACGGGACGACCGGAATCATGTAGCGCATAAATTTGGCCAGAAACAGGCCGGTGGGGCCAAAATAGAGGATGAGCCAGGCCAGCGACAGCAGCTCACCGACTTCGGCTTTGCCGCGCAGCGCTTTGCCGGCAACCCAGAACATGCCGGCCAGCCCCAGCAGCCCCAGCGCCCAGCCCATGCCCCAGCGCAATTGCTGGTCGATGAAGTACCAGTAGGCCGGCGTGCCGCGATATTGCCGCGTAAAGGGAAAATCGGCGATGCCGCGGACCATATTGCCCTGTTCTTCGATTACGGCCCGTTTGAAGTTTTCAAAATCCAGCAGCACAAACGGCGAAGTGACGGCGAAAATCAAAAAGGCCACGGCCAGCGACAACCCCACCAGCCCGACCATCCGGCCGGGGAGCGAGGCGCGGTGGGTTTCAGCGGCGGGGGGACGAATAATGGCCAGCACGCCGGCCAGCAGCGGTGCGGCGGCAATCGGCAGCGCGCTGAATTTTGAGGCCACGGCCAGCGCCACGCCCACGCCGGCCAGCAGCGCCGCGCCCATCGAGCGGCGGTCGTACAGGCGCATCGAGCCGTAAATGGCCAGCAGGGTGAACGTGGTCGAAACCGGATCGACGGCGAAAAAGTGGGCCAGTTGAATTTGCAGCACGGTGAACGCGCCAAACGCCGCGGCCAGCAGTCCACCCCAGTTGCCGTACAGCCGCCGGCCAATTAAAAACAGCAGCAGCACTGAAAAGAGATCAGACAGGGCCATCAGCGCCCGGCCTACCTGAGCGTAGCCCTGGCCGGAGGTGGCTATCGCCATAAAATCGAGCCACGCCTGCGGCAGCCCAACCTGCTGGCCAAAATCGACGGCGTTGTGCAGCAGGTTGGCCGTAATCACCAGCACGTACAGCGGAAAATGGCCGTAGGTATACGAGCGGCGCTCCTGCGTATCCACATTCCAAAAGGGGTTGAGCCGGGATTGGCGCGGGTCAAGCAGATTGGCGGGGTCGTCTGGCCAGCGGATGGTGGGCGCGTAAAACGCCACCGTCGAGCGCTCATCGGGGTGGGCAAAAATGCCGCCATCCCAGTTGAGGTTGTAAAAACGCAATCCGGCGGCAGCGGTCAGGATAAGGAGCAGCAATATCGGAACAAGCAGGCGGCGTGTGTGCGGCATGCCGAATATTTTAACTGGCAATAGAGCGATGGGCAAGTAAACGGCTGCTGGTAACTCAAATTAGCGGCTGAGAAAAATTTGCCCTATCCCGGCGATGGTGCTACAATAACGCCCGTTGTTGGGGAGTCGTCTAGTGGTAGGACAGCAGGTTCTGGCCCTGCCGGCCGGGGTTCGAATCCCTGCTCCCCAGTTCAATCAGGGGCACAGCCTGCATCAGGCGTGCCCCATTTTTTTTGCCGAGCGATGGTATGTCTGCGTCGGGTAAACCCAAACTCAAAACAAAACAACTGGTTTTGCTGGGAGCGTTGGGGGTGGTGGTGCTGCTGGTGCTGGCCGTGCTGGTTTATCTGCTGCTGAACCTCAGGTCGCCGGCGGCAGCCGACGCCAATTTTGCCGGCCGGCCTACTTTGAGCCTGCCGACCGCCGCCGCAGCCAGCGCCACCCCCGGCCCGCCCGCACCCCAAAAAATTGTGTTTGTCGCCCGCAAGCCGGTAGAAGGATTTTCAAGCTGCACCCATTTTGGCTTTCGGGGACAGGTGCGGACCGGTAATGGAAAGCGCGCACGGAACGTCCAAATAGTGGTTTGGTCAAAAGACGAGGGGCTGCTGGCGCTGGCCGATGTTGACAGCCAGGGGCAGTATTTGCTGCGGCTGCCGGGCCGGCCGGCCGTGCGGCATTTGTGGGCGCAGGTTTTTCAAAATGATGTGCCGGTCTCTGAAGCGGTTGCGGTAGATACTCACCTCAATTGTGAGACCGGTTTTCAGATTTATCAGGTTGACTGGCAGCCGGCCCAGCCGTAAATCTGCTCAATTCTTCACAAAAAACAAGGATACCCATGCAAACAGAAATCTACACTGACTCAAAAGGGTTTGAACTGCTCGCCGGGGAGTGGGATGATTTACTGGAACGATCGGTCAACGCGCCATTTTTTATGCGACACATTTACCAGAGTTTATGGTGGAAATATCTGGGCAACGATGATCTGCTGCTGATCGCCATCCGCAGCGATGCTGGCCGGTTGGTGGGGCTGGCCCCACTGTACGGCAAAACCAATTCGCTGGGGCTGCGGGAGCTAAGTTTTGTCGGCTGCGTCGATGTCTCCGATTATCTGGATTTGCTGGTTGACCGCGATTTTGTGGCCGAGGTTTACGAGGCGCTGCTTAATGCGCTGGATAGCGAAGCCGTGGCCTGGGACGGGTTGTACCTGTGCAGCCTGTCGCAGCGGTCCATCACTCACAGCCGGCTGGTTGAGGCGATGCAGGCTCGCGGCTGGCACGTTGAATCCAGCCAGCAGGACGTGTGCCCGGTGATCACTCTGGCGGATAGCTGGGATAACTACCTGGCCGGCATCGACAAAAAACAGCGCCATGAAATCCGGCGCAAAATCCGCAAAATCGAGAGTGAGGCCGAGACCCGCTGGTACGCCATCGACTCGCCGGCCGGACTGGATGAGGCTATGGCCAAATTCATCGAACTGCACCAAAAATCGACGCAGGATAAAGAGGATTTTTGGAGCGAGGCGCTGATCGACTTTTTTATTGAGCTGTCCAAAGCGATGGCCGAGTGCGGCTGGTTGAAACTCTATTTTATTGAAGTGAACGGGGTTAAAGCCGCCTCGATGCTTTGTTTTGATTACAACAACGAGTTTTTGCTCTACAACTCCGGGTACGACCCCGAGCAGTTTGGCAATTTAAGCCCCGGCAATGTGCTCACCGCTTACACCATTCAACATGCCATCGAACTGGGGCGCAGCCGGTACGATTTTTTACGCGGCGACGAGGTGTACAAGTTCCGCTTTGGCGCAGAAGCCGAACCGGTGTTTGATTTGCGGATTCATCGGCCCGGCACGGAGGTGCAGGTGGAGGGCTGCTAGATTTTTCCCCTCATCCCCCAAAACAAAACAGGGCGACGGAACTCCGTCGCCCTGTTTTTAGTTGCGGTACAGTTTAACTATCAAAATACAGCATATATTCGTGGGGATGCGGCCGCAGGCGAACAGGGTCTACTTCCTCGGCGCGTTTGTAGTTAACGTAAGCTTCAATTACGTCGGGCGTAAAGACATCACCTTGCAGCAGGAATTCGTGGTCTTCTTCCAGCGCGGCCAGCACGGCGTCGAGGCTGCCGGGGGTGTTGGTGATGGCAGCCGCTTCTTCCGCGGGCAGGTCGTACAGGTCTTTGTCAATTGGTTCGCCGGGGTCAATCTGGTTCTGGACGCCATCGAGGCCGGCCATGAGCAGCGCGGCAAAGCACAGGTAGGGGTTGGCGCTGGGGTCCGGGGCGCGGAACTCGATGCGTTTGGCTTTGGGGCTGCTGGAGTACATAGGAATGCGGCAAATGGCCGAGCGGTTGCGCTGCGAGTAGACCAGGTTGATGGGCGCCTCGTAGCCGGGCACCAGCCGTTTGTAGCTGTTGGTGCCGGGGGCGGCAAAGGCCAGAATAGCCGGCGCGTGTTTGAGCAAGCCGCCAATATAATAGCGGGCGGTATCGCTGAGCTGGGCGTAGCCGGCGTCATCAAACATAACGGTGTTGCCGCCTTTCCACAGGCTTTGGTGCACGTGCATACCGGAGCCGTTATCACCAAAGAGCGGTTTGGGCATAAAGGTGGCGCTCATGCCGTGCTGGCGAGCCACGTTTTTGATGATATACTTGTACGCCTGCACCTGGTCGGCCATTTTAGTGAGTGGCTGGAACTTCATATCGATTTCACACTGGCCGGCGGTGCCAACTTCGTGGTGGTGAACTTCAACCACAATGCCGATGGCTTCCATTGCCAGCACCATTCTGCTGCGAACATCTTGCAGGGTGTCGGTGGGCGGCACGGGGAAGTAGCCGCGTTTGGCCGGGATTTGACCGCCCAGGTTGGGTCCAAGCCGGCTCAGTTCGGCGCCGCTGTTCCAGAAACCTTCGGGGCTGTCAACAAAGTAGTAGCCGGAGTTGGTGCCGCCGCCATAGCGCACGCTGTCGAACAAAAAGAATTCCGGTTCCGGGCCAAAGAAGGAGGTGTCGGCGATGCCGGTTTTCTTGAGGTAGGCTTCGGCTTTTCTGGCCACGTTGCGCGGATCGCGGCTGTAGGCCTGGCGGGTGATGGGGTCGTACACATCGCAAACAATGACCATGGTGGGGATTTCAAAGATGGGGTCGATGAATGCGGTGGTTACATCCGGGATCAAAATCATGTCTGATTGGTCAATGGTTTGGAACCCGCGGATGGATGACCCATCAAAGCCCAACCCTTCTTCAAACGTGTCTTCGTCTACCTGTTGGGTAGAGACACTGAAGTGCTGCCAGACGCCAAACAGGTCGGTAAAGCGAAAATCGACCATTTTGATATCTTTGGCTTTGATTGTATCAAGTACTTCTTTTACTGATTGTGCCATTTTACTTCTTTGATTCTCCTTTGAAAGAATTTGCAGAAAAATTTTATAGTTACCAGGGCTGATGCCCGGTTAGCCAACAACTTTAACTGTATCAACGCTGGTCGTCAACCCACGGCGCACCAAATCTTTGGCGGCGCGCAGGCGCAGGTCTTCCAGGTCTGTACCCACATAAAAACTGTAACGATCTTCTTTTTGGCGATATTCAACGGCCACAACTTTGGACCGGGCTTTGTAAATGGGCATTTCCATGCCGTTTTGGACCAGTTTACTGGACAGCGGGCTGAGATTTTCTTTGACCCGTTCAAAATATTCCGGCAGCAACCGGTCGGCGCGCAGGTCGGCTTCGTCCTTTAGCCGTTTATCGGCGATAAGGGCCAGAGCCACCTGATGCCGCAGAGCAAAAGCTTCGTAGCCTTTATCAAGCTCGGCTTCCCGGCGGCCACTGGCGGCATAGGTGTAAATTGCGTCAGAGGTCATTGAGGGGAAGACAGGCGCCCAAAATTCATTTTCGTGCCCGTTTTCGCCCCGTTTTTTCAGGTAAAACAGGGGCCGAATCAATTGCAACGACAGGCGGTGGACGCCGCGCACGTGCAGCTTTTCGCTTTTGCCGGGCACGCCCAGTTCGCCCACGGTGTGCAGATATTCGGTTAAGTAATCCCGGATTTTGGCCAGCTCAACATGGCGGAACAGTGGGCCGCCGGGTGTGGTTACAAACACTTCATCGCCAACGGTGTAGACCGGATACATCTGGTGCGAGCGCCGGGCCACAAAAACATAGGTGGGCAGGCGGGCCATATTGACCAGGCCGGGCACGAGTTTTTCCACCAGCCCTTCAACTTCTTCCGGCGAGCGACCTTCTACCCTGAAACCGCAGACTTCGGCGTTGTATTTGCTGGTGCCGTTTTTGGTGAGGTGGATTGGCACCCGAAAGGCGTGATCCCGGTCAACCGAGATGGTGGAAATTTCTACCACGGCAAAATACGGCACTTCGCTGCTGTTTTTACCACCATTTTGCTCTAATAGTACCTTCATCAAACTCTCTCCTTAAGGTAGCCAGGCTGAAACCGGGGCTGAACCCGTTAACGGGTTCAGCCCCGGTGGGGTGCTGGTTTGCTTAGCTGGCGGTATCGACAACCGGCATCATAATCCGTTCGCCGGGTTTGGTGTTGACCACGCGGGTGCCAAATTCCGGGTAGCTGATGGTGCCGTGTTCGGTAATATCCAGGCCTTCCAGTTCCACCGAGGTGGGAACGCGAATGCCGATAGTCACTTTGAGCAGGTAGAACACGCCCATCATCGTTACAAATGACCAGCCGCCAATGGCGGCGACGCCGATAAACTGGGTGATGAGCTGGCTAAAGCCGCCGCCGTAAAACAGGCCAGCAACTTCGCCCATCGCAGTCAGGCCGCCGGCCGCGGGAGCCGCAAACAGCCCCACGGCCAGGGTGCCCCACACGCCGGAAAAAGCGTGAACGGCCACCGCGCCAACCGGGTCGTCAACTTTGAGCACGCGCTCAACAAACTGCAACCCAAACACAACTACAATGCCCCCGCCCATGCCAATGATCAACGCTCCTATTGGGGTAACGCTGGCGCAGCCGGCGGTGATGCCAACCAGTCCACCCAGCACCCCATTGAGCGCCATTTCAGTGGAGGGGTGACCGCTTTTGATCCAGTAGACAATCAGGGCCGACAGCGCGCCGCCGGCGGCAGCAATGTTGGTGGTTACGGCTACAAAACCGATGCCGGGGTTCATACCGTACAGGGTGCTGCCGGGGTTAAACCCAAACCAGCCAAACCAGAGGATGAACACACCCAGCGCCGCCAGGGTAATGCTGTGGCCGGGGATAACGTTGCTGCTGCCATCTTTGTTGAATTTACCAATGCGCGGGCCAACCATAATCGCGCCGGCCAGCGCGGCCCAGCCGCCAACGCTGTGCACAAGGGTCGAGCCGGCAAAATCGATGAAGCCCATATCAAATAGCCAGCCGCCGCCCCAGTGCCAGTGGCCGGAAATAGGGTAGATCAACCCCGTGAGCACGGCGCTGTACACCAAATAGGCCGGAAAGCTGAAGCGCTCGGCCACGGCCCCGGACACAATAGTGGCCGCCGTCCCGGCAAAGACCAATTGGAACAGGAAACCGGCCCAGGCATAGCCGCTGCCGGCATCGTAGCCAATGCCGTTCAGGAAAAAGTTATCGGTGCCGATAAAGCCGGCGGCCGAGGTGCCGTACATTAACCCATACCCCAGCACAAAGAAAAGGACGCTGGCCGCGCAAAAGTCCATCAGGTTTTTCAGCATCAGGTTGGCAGCGTTTTTGGCCCGGCTGTAACCGCTTTCTACCATCGCAAAACCGGCCTGCATAAAGAACACCAGAAACGCCGTAATCAACAGCCAGATGGTATCCAACTGGCGGACGACATCACCTACGGGCGGATCTTCTTCCTGGGCAAAGGCCCAGCTAACAGTAACCAAACTCAGAACTATGGCAATCGGCAATGATCGTTTTAATATTTTTGATACCATCTTTTCTTCTCCTTAAACTAGGTGGTTCTGCGAGCGAAATAAAAAAGCCCCCAATCACGAATTCGTACTCGTGACTGAGGGCTTCTCGGCCGCTCAAAAGAGTTGGTATTTTTTTGTTAGCTAACGCGGCAAATAGTAACAGAGTTTAATTTTTTTGTCAAGCCAAAATCCGGGTTTACCCCAAAATTTTAAGGTTTGAGAAAATCCGCGCAAATTACACGTTTTGGCCCACGGCAATAACGGCCTCGGCCACCTGGCGCATGGTCAGCCGCTTGCGCCGGGCGGTCATTTGCAGCCGTTTGTAAGCTTCGGCTTCTGACAGGCCGGTGGTGACCAAAATCTGCTTGGCCGCGTCTACCAGATTGCGCGCCTCCAGTTGGCCGCGCAGGCGGTACACTTCCTGGGCTTTGGCCTGCATCACCTCAAACCGGGCGATGGCCACCTCGATGGCCGGCCCGAGCTTGTTTTCATGGATGGGTTTTACCAGGTAGCCCATCACCGAGGCGTTGGCCGCCCGTTCAATCAGCCCGCGTTCGCTGTAGGCTGTGAGCATAACAATGGGCAGAGGCATTTCGGCCTGCAAAATTTCGGCCACCGTCAGCCCGTCCATTTCCGGCATTTTGATATCCAGCAGCAGCAGTTGGGGTTTAAGCTCTTTGGTTTTGGCCAGGGTATCTGCGCCATTGGCCGCGGTGGCAATCACCTTGTGTCCCAAATTGGCCACCATTTGAGACAGCCCCATTCTGATTACCGCTTCATCATCTGCGATCAGAATCCGCAGCGCGCTACTTTCGGTCATCTTTCCTCAACCCATTGGTGATTAACTGCAACGCGACAGTTTAACACAGCTTTGGCCGGTTTGGCTAATTTTTTGCGCCGATTTACTTTCAGGACTTTTGTTCAAATAAGAAGGCCCCATGCTATAATAGCGGCCATATTTTACGAGTGTTGTACATTATAATAGTGAACCCATGACTCTCCCAGAAGATACTGTTTTAGTCAACCGCTACCGGATTGATAGCCTGCTGGCTCACGGCGGCATGGGGGCCATTTACCGCGCCTTTGACACCAATTTAAACACCCCGGTAGCCATCAAAGAAAATTTCTTTCAAACACCCCATCGAGTCGCCCAATTTAAGCAGGAAGCCCTGCTGCTGGCCCGGCTGCGACATCCGGCGCTGCCACGGGTGATCCATCATTTTAGTTTTGAAGGCCAGCAGTATCTGGTGATGGATTTTATTGAAGGCGCGAATCTGTGGGAGATCATCCGGCGACGGGGCGGCCCGCTGTCGGAGCCGGAGGCGATCAACTATCTGATTCAGGTGTGCCAGGCGGTAAACTACCTGCACCAGCAAGTTCCGCCTGTCATCCACCGCGACATCAAACCGCAAAACATAAAAATTACGCCGCAAGGCAAGGCGGTGCTGGTAGATTTTGGTATTGCCCGCCAATTTGAGGGGCAGGACAGCCGCACCGCCGCCGGGGCGCAGGGGGCCACACCCGGCTTTTCTCCGCCCGAACAGTACAGCGGCGAAGGCACAACCCCGGCCTCAGATATTTACAGTTTGGGGGCCACGCTGTACGCCGTGCTCACCGGCAAAAAACCGCCCAACAGCGTGAGTTTGCTGGCCGGTAGCGCCAAATTTGAGCCGCCCAACCTGTCTAACCCCAGCATCAGCCAGCAAACCACGCAGGCCATCATCAGCGCCATGCAAACCCAGCCCCAATTGCGGCCGCAATCGGTGGCCGAATGGCAGAATCGGCTTGAAATTATTGCCCGCTCGCTGCCGCCCGTCCCGGAACCGGCAGCCGCCGGCGCTGCCACAGGCCGGCTTGAGCCGGTTTTGCCCCAACCGGCCGGGCCGCCGGCCGAGTTTTGGCTGGTTGACCAGCGCGGCAACGGTTACCCGCTCCGTTCAACCGAGCCGATGTGGCTGGGCCGCCACCCGGAAGCCGATATCTGGATTGATGACGTGAATGTTTCGCGACAGCATGCCCGGATTAAAGTGGAAAACGGCCGCTGTTTTGTGCTTGATAATCACAGCGC
>CAYOXS010000026.1:2362-17286 GCA_964407935.1 uncultured Caldilineaceae bacterium | reverse complement strand
CGCCCATCGCGGCCCGGCCGCAGCCGGCGGCGGGACCAACGCTGATGCCGCTGAAATCGCGGGAGTCGGTGGCGGAGTTGGGCCGGCGGGAAGTCATCGATGTGGATATTAACCCCAAAAACCCGCTGGAAGTGTACGCTCTGGTCAAGCGGGACGGCATTTATAAAAGCGTTACCGGTGGCGACGGCCCCTGGGCCAGAGTTGATCTTGACGGCTCCGGACTGACCGCGCTGACCATCGACCCCGGCAACCCGGCCCGGCTGTACGCGCCCACCTGGAACGCGGTGCTCAAATCGACGGATGGCGGCAGCACGTGGGAGGCCAAAACCAGCGGGCTGGTGGCCAACCGGGTTGTCGATCTGGTTACCGTTCACCCGGCCAACCCCAATGTACTGTTTGCCGGCATTGGCGAAAAACTGGTGGTTTCTACCGATCAGGGTGAAACGTGGACCTCACAGGGGTACGGCGAGGGGTTGGGGGCGGCCCGGCTGCACGCCATTGTGGTTGATCCCTTTGACCCGGATACGGTGCTGGTGGCCGGGCTGGCTGCGGCCATTTACAAATCCACCGATGGCGGGCGCAATTTTGCGTCGTTGCCGTTCAACGTGGGTCAGGGCGCGTTTGGGCTGGCGGCTCACCCCGCCCAGCCGGGCGTTTATCTGGCCGGCATCAACTCGATTGTGGCCGGGATTATCAAAACCGACAACGCTTTTGATTTCCGCCCGGTAAGCGATGGCCTGATCTACGGCGGGTCGGACTCGGCCTATTCAGCCATCAGCTACGCCCCCGGCAACCCGGCTATTGTTTACGCCGGCAGCGGGCTGGAAAGCGAACCCGATTCCAAAGGCATATTCAAAAGCACCGATGGCGGCGAAAACTGGCAGCGGATTAATATTGGGCTGGCCATTAACCCCGATACCGGCTACCCTCATTATGTAAAATCGACCGCTGTTCACCCCACCGACCCCAATATTGTCTTTGCCGCTACCGGTTCCGGGCTGTACAAAAGCAGCGATGGCGGCCAGAGCTGGGTGTTGAAGTAGCGTATGCGGCGCTGCCGATAATGTTAACCCAAGTTGTGACCCTATGGTACGCATGCCCCCACCCCCGGCCCCTCCCCCAATTTGGGGGAGGGGGTAATAGAAATGGTGTGTTTTGGGGCGGCAAAGCCGCCCCAAAACACACCAAAAAATTCATTCCCCCTTCTCCCCAGCGGGGAGAAGGGGGTAGGGGGGATGAGGGGTGAAGCTACACAACTTGAGTTAATGTTAGGTAGAAGTAATTTTTATAAATTTTCCTTTACAAAAACCCCGTTCGATGCTATAGTAGCAGCGCAATTTGACGTAATGCCTCCTTAAAGGTGGTCATGAAGAAAGAACAATTTCCCATTCCCGAAGAGAAAATCAGCGACACGATGCGCGACTATCTGGGCGAAATCTATCGTTTGGGGCAGGGCGAAGCCTGGGTCAGCACCACCGCGCTGGCCGACGAGTTGAACGTCTCCGGCCCGGCCTCGGTGCGGATGGTGCGCCGCATGCACCAGGTGGGGCTGGTGGATCATCTGCCGTACAAAGGCATTAAACTGACCCCCTACGGCAAAAAAGTAGCGCTGCTCAACATTCGGCGGCACCGGCTGGTGGAACGATTTCTGGTTGACGTGCTCAGGTTTGGCTGGCACGAAGCCCACGACGAGGCCGACAACCTGCAAAAAGGCATCAACCAGATTCTTGAAGACCGGATGGATGAATTAATGAACCATCCCACTACCTGCCCCCACGGCGACCCCATCCCCACCCGCGAGGGCATAATGCCCGAACTGGGCGACAAACCGCTAACGGTGATCCCGCCCGGCCAAAAAGGTAAAATCACCCGCGTCCGTACCCGCGAGTCCAAAAAGCTGCAATACCTGGCCGAAATCGGGCTGGTGCCCGGTGCAAATTTTGAACTGGTCAATCGCGCGCCGTTCAACGGGCCGCTGCGCCTGAAAATTGACCAGCACGAGCAGGTTATTGGCAGCGAACTGGCCGCCGCCCTGTGGGTGGTTAGCCCGGCCTGACCCCACCGATTTTCCTATTGATTACCACCCTTATTTTGGGCCATAATAAGAGCGTTCCCCGTGCCCGGGGGCGCTCTTTAACATTTTCAAGATCGGTGACCCAAAATGATGCAACGACTTCCTCTTCACCGCGGGCTGTGGCTCGCTCTGATTCTGCTGTCTCTGTTAGCTGTCGCGCCGGCTTTTGCCGGCAGCGCCCCGCCATTACCGGCCATCGATTTTGAAACCTCCCGCGCCGCCGGTCTCGAAAC
Organism: uncultured Caldilineaceae bacterium; assembly: GCA_964407935.1. GTDB lineage: Bacteria > Chloroflexota > Anaerolineae > 4572-78 > J111 > J095. Next base: position 14,979 of record CAYOXS010000026.1, on the reverse strand, counting down.
CTCGCCCACGCCAACACTGGCCCCCGGCAGCGGCGCGCTGGTGGGCGTGGTTTTTGACACCGTCACCGGCGCGCGCCTCGAAGGCGCGGAATTGACCACCGCCGGCCGCACCACTCACAGCCTGGCCAACGGTTACTACCGCTTTGACAACCTGCCCCCCGGCGACTACACCGTCACCGCCTCGCTGCCCGGCTACGAGCCGGCCCAGCGCAGTCGTGATGTCATCGCCGGCCAGATTCGCTGGAACAGCATCAACCTGACCCAAGCCGCGCCGGCCACCAACACGCCGCTACCGCCGACAAGCACCCCTGTACCACCAACAGCCACCAACACGCCGCTGCCGCCGACAAGCACGCCCACCGCCACCTCGATCCCACCCACCAGCACCCTCACCGCGACACTGCTGCCGCCCACCGCCACCCCAACACCAATTGCGCCGCCGGCCAGCCCGACCCCGGCCATCGGGGTGGGTAATCTCATTGGCGTTATTTACAACGCTGACGACAACAGCCGCGTGCCCGGGGCGCAGGTGTCGGCCAACGGGCAAATCGTGCTGGCCAACCAGAACGGCGTTTACCTGCTCAGCAATCTGCCCGCCGGGAACGTGCCGGTGGAAGCGGCCGCGCCCGGTTTTCAATCGGCTGTTAAAGTGGGCACGGTTGAACCCAACCTGACCCGCTGGAACAGTATCTGGCTCGCGCCGCTGGCCCAGCCTTCGCCCACGTTTACCGTTGCGCCGCCCACCGCCACCCCGATTCCGCCCACCAGCACGCCGACGGCTACCGCCATATCGCCCCCCGCCACGGCCAGCCCAACGCCCACCTTCACCCCCTCGGCCACAGTTCCGCCGCCCCCCGCCACGGCCAGCCCAACCGCGCTGCCGCCAACGGCCACCGCCACCGCGACACCCGCGCCGCAGACCGGCTCGCTCATTGGCCTGATCACCGATGCCATCACCGGCGAACGGCTGGTGGGAGCGCGGGTGAGCGTGCTCAACCAGCAGCTTGTTACCGATGAGCGCGGTTTTTATCAGTTTGACAACCTGCCGCCCGGCTCGCAGACCGTTACCGCGGAAAAAGAGGGCTACGCCGCCGGCCAGCGCACCGAAGAGGTCATCGCCGGCACGCTGCGCTGGAACAGCATCGCTTTAGCGCCGCAGGTGGCCGGTTGCCCCACCAGCTCCAGCGCCCAGTTTGAGCTGATCCCGGTGATCCCCGCCGGCGACGCCCGGCCCGATTATCTGCACGGCGACCTCAATTTTGCGCTGCGCGGTTTTAGCCCCACCAGCGCCGCCCTGCGGCTGATCGATTACGCCGGCGGCACCGATGCCAACGCGCCGCAGTTGTCCGGCCTGTTTGAGCCGAACCGCTTTCCCGGCATTTCGGCGGCGTACCGGGCCTACCACTGGGATTGGGGCTGCGGGGCCAACGGCTGTCGCGGCAGCCTCATCACTGATTGGCCGGTAACGGTGGCCGGTCTCGTCACCCAGCCGGGCCAGCCGCTTTACCTGCCGGAGCGTCCGGCCACCATTTACACCGGCAATTTTAAGGCCGTGGTACTCTACGCCGAAGAAACCCGGCTGACTCTGGGCTACACCCGCGAGGATTCGGTGGCCTTTGGTTACGCCATCCACCTTGAAAATGTGTGTGTTGACCCCAACCTGCTGGCGCTGTATCGCGCCCAAAATAATGCCGACGGCTTCCGCGTTTCCGGCTGGTTGCCCGCGTTGCGCGACAACCAGCGGCTCGGCGTGGCCGCCGGCAGCGAAATACAGGTAGCCATCCGCGACCGGGGCGCGTTTATGGACCCGCGCTCGCGCAAAGACTGGTGGCGAGGCTTTTAAACGATGTGCGCCAGTTTCGGGTTTTGCGCCCGAAACTGGCGCACAAATTCTGAGCTGTCTCTGCAAAAATGGTTGACACCCCCCGGCCCGTCTGGCATAATATCTTTTCGATTTAACATCTTCCCAACCTGATTTCCTCAGCTCAATCAAGTTTATATGCGGTGCGCGTTTGCCGCACCAACGGAGAAACATCCCAATGAATGTGAATGTTCGTTTGAGCGTTGGCCTGGCTCAATCTGTTGGCAACCCCCGTTTAACTGTCAGCCTGCCCGAAGGCGCAACCATCGCCGAGCTGCTGGCTGCGCTTGGCGCAAGTTATCCCCAGCTTCAGCCCAAATTAAACACCGCCGTGCCGATGATCGCCGGCCGGCATACGCCGGTTTCGGAGAGTCTGACCGCCGGCCAGGAAGTGGCTTTGCTGCTGCCGATTGCCGGCGGCTGCTGATAAATTCAATATTTAACAAAGGAGGCTTTACCGTGGCATTAAAAGAAGCGCACGAAGCGCAAAGCACCGATTTTGGTTCGTTTGAGACCGCGCACGAAACCGTGTTTGTGGATCAGTTTATTGACGGCATTTTAGACCCCCACAAACCGATGCTCGGGCCGGTGCGCGATGGCGGCCACATTGTGGCCAATACCGCGCCGGGCTGCTGGGGGCCGATGATCACCCCGGAAATCCGCGGCGGCCACGAAGTGACTCATCCAGTGGCCGTGGCCGGCGCCGAGGTGGGCGACGCCATCGCCATCCGCATCAAAGATATCACCGTCACCTCGCTGGCCACCGCCTCCGGCAATGACCAGTGGATGACAGGCCGCTTTTTGGGCGATCCGTATGTGGCCGGCAAGTGCCCGCAGTGCGGCACGCTCTACCCGGAAACCCGCACCGAAGGTATTGGCCAGACGGCCGTTCGCTGCGTAAAGTGCGGCGCCGACGCCACACCGTTCACCTTTACCAACGGCTACACTATTGCCTTTGACGGCAACCGCAGTGTGGGGGTTACTTTGCAGCAGGATGCCGCCGAGCAGATTGCTCATCAGGCCAAAACTTTTGCGGCCCTGCCGGAAAAATCGATTCAAAACCCAATCCTCACGTTTGCCCCGCACGATCTGGTGGGGCTGGTGGCGCGGCTGCGGCCGTTTATGGGCCAGTTGGGTACCACGCCGGCCATTCCGATGCCAGACTCACACAACGCCGGCGATTTTGGCTCGTTTTTGATTGGCGCGCCGCACGAATACGGCATCACCGCCGACCAGCTTGAACACCGCACCGACGGCCACATGGACATCGACGCGGTGCGGGCCGGGGCCGTGCTCATTTGCCCGGTTAAAACGCCCGGCGGCGGCGTTTATTTGGGCGATATGCACGCTTTGCAGGGCGATGGCGAAATTGCCGGCCACACCTGCGACGTGTCCGGTACCGTCACGCTGCAAGTCCATCTGTTGAAAGGGCTGAATCTGGACGGGCCGATTCTCTTCCCGGTTCTGGAAGACCTGCCGTTTTTGGCCAAACCGCTCAGTACCGAAGAACGCGCCCGGGCCGAGGCTGTGGCCGGGCAGTGGGGTGTTGGTTCGCTGGAGGAGAGCGCGCCCATTTCGGTGGTTGGCACCGGGCCGGATCTTAACGCGGCCACCGACAACGGTCTGGCGCGGGCCGCCGAACTGCTGGGCATGACCGTGCCGGAAGTGAAGAACCGGGCCACCATCACCGGGGCCATCGAGATTGGCCGTCACCCCGGCGTGGTGCAGGTAACTTTCCGCGCGCCGCTGGACCGGCTGGCGAAGCTGGGCTTGGGGCAGTTTGTGCACGATATGTACGGCATTGGTTAGGTCACCCACACAGAATAAAAAAGAGCTGACAGATTTAAGCTGTCAGCTCTTTTTGTTGGCGAAGAAAAACTACTGCGCGCCGCCGGCCGCGGCTTCGTGCGGGTTCTGCACTAGCCAGTCCTCAATGCGGAACAGGTCTTTGCCGGCGCGGCGGACAATGTTGAGCAGATCGTTCATGCTGGATACTTCTTCCAACTGTTCGGTAACAAACCACTGCAAAAATTGCTGGGTGAGATAATCATTTTCGCGGACGGCTACGCTGACCAGGCTGTTGATCTGCTCGGTCACCTTCAATTCCTGGTTGAGGGCCAGCGCCACCGCCTCTTCCACGCTTTCAAAATTATTTTTGACCGGTTTGGTGGCCGGCACAATCGGCTGGCCGCCGGCCTCGGTGATGTAATTGAGCAGCTTCATGGCGTGCATGTACTCCTCCTGAGCTTGCAGATGGAAAAAGCCACTCAACTGAGGCAGGGTTTCGCTGTCAAAATAAAGCGCGATGGCCGTGTATTGCAGCGAGGCCGTAAATTCTTCAACAACCTGCCCGTTGATCGCATCAACTGCCGGCTGTTTCAATAAAGATGTCATGGTTTCGGTTCCTTTCGTACGGAGAAATGATTGACGCTGAGGGAGAGTCTAGCCGGAGTTGCTATTTTTTCAAGTTGGCGTTACCGTGGAATTGCGGTAAAATGCAGCCCGAGGGGATTAACCAATGACGCAAACGCAAGCCTTTACAATTGCCACAATTGCTGCATTTTTTATTTTGGGCCTGGTTGGAGTGGTGGTGCTGCTGGTGTTTCCGTACGACCAGATTATCACGCCCACTGCCACTTCCACTGCTACATCGACAGTAACACTCACCCCCACGGCTGTATTTGTGCTGCCGCCGACCAATACCCCCACCCCGGCCGTGCCGGTTGAACCCTCGCCAACCAACACACCGGTGCCCACCTTTACGCCGCGTCCCCCCAGTACGCCTACCGCGCTGCCGGCCATCAAACTGCCCACCCCCTATTTTCGGCCGACCGCCACGCCGCTGCCGGCCGTGGTTGTCCCCACCGAATCACCCACGCCAACGGCCACGCTCATTGGCCAGCGCCAGTACGCCATCAGCTTTACCGCCGACAGCACCACCATTAAACGGGGCGATTGCACCCAGCTTGTATGGCGCGCCGAAGGGCCGGTGACGGTTTCGCTGGATAACCAGTCGGTGAGCAACAACAGCCAGCAAAAAATATGCCCGGAACGCACCAAAGATTACACGCTGACGGTGCAAATTGAGGGCAGCGCCGAAATTCAGCGGCGAACCATCCGCATCAACGTCGAATGAGCCGCCCGCTTCTCCACGCCAAACAGCTTTCCAAAGCCTTTGCCGGCGTCCCGGCCGTGCAGGAAATTTCGTTGGGGCTGGAACAGGGCCAGATTGTGTGCCTGTTGGGGCCAAGCGGCTGCGGCAAAACCACCCTGCTGCGGCTGATTGCCGGCCTGGAATCGCCCGATAGCGGTTCGGTGTGGTTTGCTGACCAGGAGATTACCGTGCTGCCGCCGCACAAACGGGATTTTGGGCTGATGTTTCAGGATTTTGCCCTGTTCCCGCACAAAAATGTGGGGCAAAATGTAGCTTTTGGGTTGCAGACAAAAAACACCGGCGCTGCCGAGGCCAGAGTCCGCGAGATGCTGGCGCTGGTTGGGCTGGCCGGTTTTGAGCCACGCGATGTGAGCAGCCTGTCCGGCGGCGAACGCCAGCGCGTGGCCTTGGCGCGCAGCCTGGCCCCCAACCCTCGCCTGTTGATGCTCGATGAACCGCTGGGCGCGCTCGACCGGGCTTTGCGCGAGCGGCTCATGCTGGAAATCCGCCAAATTCTCAAAACGGTGGGGCTGACTGCAATTTACGTAACCCACGATCAAACCGAAGCTTTTGCCGTGGCCGACCGCGTGGTGGTGATGAATCAGGGGCGCATCGAGCAGGACAGCCGGCCGGAGCAGCTTTTTAAACAGCCGCGCAGCAAGTTTGTGGCCAGTTTTTTGGGATTTGCCAATTTGTTGGCGGCCACCGTCATCGAACCGGGCCGGGTTGAAACCTCATGGGGGCAGTGGCATTTGCCCGCGGCTAATGCCCTTGAGGCCGGCACGGCGGTTACTTTGCTCATTCGCCCGGAAGCCGCCTCGTTCAACCCGGCGGTGGGCCGCCTGGCCGTGGATGCCAGGCTGGTAACCACGGTTTTTCGCGGCCGTTTTTATCAGGCAGTATTCGCCGTTAACACAGGATTAGAGTTGACCTTTGAAATGACCCCGGGCAATCGCCCTCAATTGGGGCATAACGTGACTCTGTGGCTGGATCCGGCCTCAATTCTGGTTTTACCGGGGTAACGGGCGGGTTGGGACTCAAACTGAAAATCTATTGATGTTGCTTCCCAAGAGTGGTAAAATGATACTGTAAAGGGGGGCCATTGGACACAACAAACCTAAAATCGGTAACTTCACAAGTACAAACTCCGTTTGCTCCAACCCTGAACCGCATGCCTTTTTACTTCGCCAGACCCACCCGCATTTTAAAAACTTACGACCGGACCTATCTTCGGCCGGATCTCGTTGCCGGGATTACTGTGGCCGTGATCGCCTTGCCGCAGGCCATCGCTTTTGCCCTTGTGGCTGAACTACCGCCGGAAACCGGGTTATACGCCGCTATTGTCGCTGCTATTATTGGCGCTTTGTGGGGCTCGTCTGACCAGATGAGCACCGGTCCCGCTAACGCGGTTTCGTTGCTGGTGCTGTCAACCCTGCTCGGCGTGGCTTTGCCCGGCACCACTGATTATGTGGTTGCGGCCGGGCTGCTGGCCGTGATGGTGGGTATCTTTCAACTGGTCATCGGGTTAACCGGCCTGGGAGTGTTAATTAATTTTGTTTCGCATTCGGTGGTGGTTGGTTTTGCTGCCGGCGCCGGGGTGTTGATTGCGCTCGGCCAGATAAAATATTTTTTGGGTGTGGAATTTCCCAGCCGCAACCTGCTGGACACAATCGTCGGCGTGGCTCAGAATTTGGGCAATATTAACGTGCCGACCACCCTGTTGAGTGTTGTAACCACAATTCTGATCATTGTATTTTTGAAAGTTGCCCCCAAAGCACCGTGGGCGTTGATTGCCATCCTGGTCGGTTCGGTAGCGGTGTACCTGTTTAATCTCACGGCTCAGGGTGTAGAAGTGCTGGGCGAAATTCCGCGCAGCCTGCCGCCGCTGGCCCGGTTGCCATTGCTCGATTTTGATTTAATTGGGAAAATGTCAACCGGCGCTCTGGCAGTTGGCGCAATTGGGTTGATCCAAACCGCGGCCATTGCCCGCTCGATATCTGTGCAAACCGGCCAGCGCTTAAGCAGCGGTCAGGAGTTTGTGGGCCAGGGGTTGGCCAATATTGCTACCGGCTTTTTTTCCGGGTATGCGGGTGCGGGTTCATTTTCTCGCTCGGCGGTAAATTTACGGAGCGGGGCCAGATCGCCGCTGAGCAACCTGTTTGCCGGCCTGTTTATGCTGATAGCGATGCTGTTATTTGCGCCGTTGGCTGACTACGTGCCTCGCGCGGCCCTGGCCGGGGTGTTGATTATCACCGCCTTTGGGATGATCGACAAAGCCGAAATGGTGCGTATTTTAAAAGGTACGCGCGGTGACGCATTGATTATGGTGACCACCTTTTTGGGCACCATGTTCCTTAACATTGAATTTGCCGTACTGCTGGGAATTTTGCTCTCCTTTGCCTTGTACATTATGAAAAGCAGTATGCCAACAGTGCAAAATGTAGTGCCAGATAAAAGCTTTAAGCATTTTGTGCAGGTGGAACCGGGCATCGATACCTGCCCGCAATTGAGCATCATCCAGATTGCGGGTGATTTGTATTTTGGAGCGGTCAGCCACGTTGAAGAAACCCTGCACCAGCACCTGCTCAACAACCCGGAGCAGCGATTTTTGCTGTTGCGAATGCACAGCGTTAACCAGTGCGATTTCAGCGGCATCCATATGCTGGAAACTGTGCGGCAAACTTGCCTGGATCGCGGCGGCGATATTTATTTTGTGCGGCTCAAGGAACCGGTCTACGATTTTATGAAGTCGACCCGGTTTTATGACGACCTGGGCGAAGACCACTTTCTGGATGAAGATCGGGCCATCACTTTTATCTTCCACAAAATTCTTGATCCGGCCATTTGCATTTACGAATGCCCGTTTCGGGCCTTTAAAGAGTGCCAGAATCTGCCAAAAATAACGGAGTCGCTGAAACTTACCGGCCAGGCCGCTATTCCTTTGGTAGAAGTGGATAACATTTTACCCAGAGAACTGTGGAAACTTATATCTAATGGCGGCCCGCCGCCGCTGGTGGTTGATGTCCGGGAGCCGCGTGAGTTCAAGCGGGGACACATCCCGGCGGCGCGATTAATGCCGCTGCCGCGCCTGATGGCAGACTCTTCTTTGGTGCCCCGCGATCAAGGCGTGATATTTGTCTGCCGGGGTGGGCGTCGCAGCACGTTGGCCACCCGCCTGCTGAAGAGCCAGGGTCATCAAAATGTCAAAGTGCTACAGGGTGGTATGCTGGCCTGGGAATCTGCCGGGCTGCTTCAGGCCATAGACGAGTAATCAGATTATTTTTGCCAAAATTCATCATTGCCAAGGACGGCTAAAATGGGCGAATTTCTGTCACACAACATTGGTTTTGATCTGGTGCGGGCCACGGAATATACCGCGCTGAAAGTGGGGCGCTGGCTGGGGTTGGGCAATGCCGCGGAGGCCCATCGCGTAGCCTGCGAAGCAATGAGCCGCGCTTTAAGCGAGGTAAGTATGCGCGGCCAGATTGTGATTGGCGAAGAAGGCCGGCTGGGCGGCCGGTCGGCATTAGATAGCGGCCAGCCCGTTGGCACGGGAAATGGCCCGGAGGTTGATGTGATTGTTGACCCCATCGATGGCACCGCTTCGGTGGTGCATGGCCGGCCGGGAGCCATTTCTGTGGTGGCGGTAGCGCCGCGCGGTTCTATGTGGTCGCCAAATCCGGCGGCCATCTACATGGATAAAATTGTAGTTGACCACGAAGCCGCCGAAAGCCTGGTGCCGGAATGTATGGATGCGCCCGTGGGCTGGACGCTGGCGCTGGTGGCGCGCGCTAAAAAGAAATCAGTGCGTGATTTACAGGTTATTGTGCTGGACCGGCCGCGCCATTTTGATCTGATTGAAGAAATTCGCTCGGCGGGGGCGCGGGTGTTGCTGCGCAGCGATGGCGACACCGTAGGCGCGCTGATTGCCGCCACACCCAATGTTGGGGCCGATGTGCTGATGGGGATTGGCGGCGTGCCCGAAGGGGTGACCGCGGCCTGCGCGGTAAAAGCGATGGGGGGCGCAATGTTGTGCCGGCTGGCCCCGCAGAGCCAGCCGGAACGGGAGGCCATCGAGGCCGCCGGGATTAATACCAAAACCATTCTCAATTGCGATGATATGGTCCGCAGCAACGAGATATTTCTGGCGGCAACCGGCATTACTCACGGGCAATTGCTCGACGCGGTACGGTACCGCGGCCGCGAGGCGCAAACCCACTCGCTGCTCATCCGTTGCGAAACCGGCACCCGCCGCATGATTCGCGCCGAACATGTGCTGGATGAAAGCGGTGTTGGCCGTGATTGAACTCGCTGGCAAAAAAATCGTTGTCAACTAACTTGACGAACAAGGGCAAATATGGTAAAGTTACCCCCTGATTTGTGGGGGATCCCCTTAACTTCTGCCCCCACTTTTTGTATGCCACGTGAGCACGTATTGAATCCTTGAGGAGTAGAGGGAGAGGCAGTCATAAGCACACGAGACGAACGAAGAGTTAATGACGAGATTACCGCAGACGAAGTCCGTCTGATTGGTATTGAAGGTCAACAACTCGGGATCATGTCCATAGAAGACGCCCTGGCTACGGCCCGGGAAAATAATACCGACCTGGTGGAAGTTGCCCCCGGAGCCAAGCCGCCTGTTTGCCGTTTGATGGATTACGGCAAATTTCTGTATGAAGCTCAAAAACGTGAGCGTGACGCCCGGAAAACTCAAACTAAAGTCGAGATCAAAGAGATTCGCCTGCGCCCCAAAACGGGGGATCACGATATCAATTACAAACTCAAGCAGGCTCGAAACTTTTTGCAGCGCGGCGCCAAAGTGCGGGTGCGTTTGCGGTTTCGTGGTCGCGAGGTAACTCACCCGGAAGTAGCCCTTGATTTAATGGCCCGGATCGCGGAAGAATTGCAGGATGTTGCTGAAGTTGAAAAGCGCCCGGCCAAAGAGGGCATGACCATGCTGATGATTTTGTCGCCCAAATAAGCCTTAATATTTTGATATCAACACGAGAGTGTGGCTGATAAACTCAACAAAGTTAAAGAAGGAATTAGAGTCCAATGCCTAAGATGAAAACCCACAAGTCAACATCGAAACGGTTTAAATTGACCGGTTCTGGCAAATTGATGCGTACCAAAATTGGCAAAAGTCACTTGCGCCGCAAAAAATCAAAGCGAGTGAAATACCTGTTTGGTGAAATGATCGAAGTTCAATCTTCGGGCGCTAAAAAACGGGTACAAAAGCTGCTGCCGTACGCCAAAAAGGGAAAGTAGAGGAAGTAAACCGTGAGAGTAAAAACCGGACCAGTAACTCAACGCAGACATAAAAAAATCTTAAGTATTACCGCCGGCCAACGTGGCAGCAAACATCGCCTGTTTAAACGGGCGAATGAAGCCATGATGAAGTCCCTGGAATATTCTTACCGGGACCGCCGTAACCGCAAACGCGAATTTCGCCGCTTGTGGATTGCGCGCATCAACGCCGCCAGCCGGGAAAATGGCCTGAGCTACAGCCAGTTTATGAATGGACTCCACAAAGCCGGCATTGAACTTGACCGCAAAGTTCTGGCAGACATTGCCATGCACGATGCTTCCGGCTTTGGCAAACTGGTAGAAACCGCCCGGGCCGCTATTTAGCGCACCCCGCAAAAACAAAAAAAGACGGGTGATTGGCCCGTCTTTTTTGATTCCGGCGGTTATTAGCGTTTACGCGAAACCGGAGCGTAGGCATTGGCCGAGTAGGTAGCGTTGGGATTCCACATCATAAACCCCGCACAGCCAGCCTCGAAACTGCCCCTGATTTGCGCCTGAATTTCGGCTTTGCCAAACATGCGGCGATCAAACCGGTAATCCTGAAAATCCTGCAGCCACGGCCTAACCTCACACCCGCTGCCCCGCAGCCGTTCAGTAGCTCGCTGGGCGCTTTCAAACACCACCTCGTAGGGGTGCTCAACGGGCACTTTGTAACCCGGAATACCGGCGTGAAAGGTTGATGGAGCCAGCATGGGGCACAGCACATCCAGATAATCGCTCATCTGCTCAATATCCTGCCCAATCACGCTGTCGTCTTTGCGCCAGCAGGTGTAACCCACTACCCGCGCCGAAACTTTAACCCCATGCGGCGCTAACTGCCCCCGCGCCGAACTGAGAAAACCGGCAATTGCGGCGGTGCGGCTCTCTTTGGTGACCTCCTGCGAAAACTGCGGCGACCCGGCCTGGCTTTTGGCCGGGAAGCGCACGGCATCAAAATGAATTTCGTCAAACCCCATCTGCGCCGCTTCTATGGCCAGTTGAATATTGTAATCCCAAACCGGCTGCAAAAACGGATCGCACCAGTAGTTTTTGTCGTTGTCCGGCCACACCCCGCCCGAACTTGTTTTTACGGCCAGTTCCGGGCGATGCTGGGCCAGCGGCAGGTCTTTAAATACGGAAATGCGGGCAATGGTGTAAATTCCGTTTTGCTTGAACTGGGCCATTAAATCGGCAAAGTCCGCAACCGCCGGCCGGCTGGCACCCACATCCCGGGCCAGAGAATTTTTGGTGGGATAGGTGATCAGCCCCATATCGCTTTTGGCGTCGATGACCACCGCGTTGAGTTCAGTGCCGGTTAGTAATTCCAAAATTCGCTGGCGGGCCTCGCTGTGGCCGGCGGCAAAATAACTGACGTACAGGGCGCGCACCGCCTTGAGCGAGCCGACCGGCGGAAAATCGGGGTCGGTGGCTACACTGGCGTGGGCCGATTTGACCACGCCCGGAATGATTAACTTTTGCCCCAGCTTTATCCGCTGCGGGTCGGCCAGGGTGTTGGCCTCAATAATTTCAAGTACGGTGATGCCGTAGCGCTTGGCAATAGAATTCAAGGTATCGCCGCTGGCGACCGTGTAAATAAAATTATCGTCTGGCGCCGGCCGGGCCACCGGCAGGGGCACGGATTCGGTTTCAAGTTCCGGGCTGGGCAGCATGTAGCCGGGGATGATCAATTTTTGGCCGGGGTAAATCCGGTCGGCGTTGTCGATGTCGTTGGCTTCAAGCAGGTCTTTAACAGTGAGGCCGTAGCGGCGCGCCACGGCGTTCAGCGTATCACCGCGCTGCACTTCGTACTTAAACACCAGTTCTTCGGCCGGCGGGGCGATTACCTCAGCCGGCGCCGGCTCTTTTTCGATTTCTTTGGCCGGCGGAGTAATTACCTCAGCCGGGGGCGGCGCTGGCGCTTCTTCAATTTTCTCAACGGGTGGAGCAACCACCTCAACGGGAGCCGCCGGCGGCGCAGGTTTTTCTTCGACAACCGGCGGTCTGGCTTCGAGCCATTCCTTGTCCGGTTTTTCGATAACCGGCGCGGGCGGCTCCGGTTTCACCTCAACCGGCGGTTGGGGTTTGGCCACAGCCGGTGGGGGTTTAACCGGCGGTTTGGGTGCGGGTTTTGGCGGCGGGGGTGGCGCTGGCTTTTTGACCGGCGGTTTCTTTTTAAGCAAATGTTCATAGCCGGCCGGCGGCTCGGCGCCCAGCCAGACCATAAACCGGATATAGAGTTCTTGCAGAACACTCAAAATCCCGCTCATTTGAAGCCCTCACCTTAAAATTGGGATGGGTCAATTATACCATAAGTGC
>CAYOXS010000026.1:0-2262 GCA_964407935.1 uncultured Caldilineaceae bacterium | reverse complement strand
TGAGCCAAAAATCAGCTACTTTTTCTCGTTTTCATCGTCTTGCATAAAGTGTTTGGTGACGCTGCTGATGATATCGATAGGCACCGGGAAAATCACGGTGGAGTTTTTCTCGGTGGCGATTTCGGTGAGGGTTTGCAGGTAGCGCAACTGAATGGTAGCCGGCTGCATCCCGATAATCTGGGCGGCTTCGGCCAACTGTTTCGAAGCTTCGTACTCGCCGCTGGCGTGGATGATTTTGGCCCGCTTTTCGCGCTCGGCTTCCGCCTGTTTGGCCATGGCCCGCTGCATGGTTTGCGGCAGTTCCACATCTTTTACCTCAACCAGCGTTACTTTAATGCCCCACGGTTCAGTCTGGTCGTCGATGATCTGCTGCAACTGCTCGTTTACTTTTTCGCGGTGCGCCAGCAGTTCGTCCAGTTCGCTCTGGCCAATGACGTTGCGCAGGGTGGTTTGGGCAATTTGCCACGTGGCGCGGCGGTAGTCCTCAACCTGAATGATGGCCTTGCCGGGGTCCATCACCCGAAAGTAGACCACAGCGTTCACTTTTAAGGTGACGTTGTCACGAGAAATAGCCTCTTGCGCGGGCACATCCAGGGTCACCACCCGCAGGTCAACCTTGATCATCCGGTCGATAAAGGGAATAAGAAGAAAGATGCCCGGCCCTTTGGCTCCGGCAAAGCGGCCCAACCGAAAAATAACACCCCGTTCATACTCCTGGACAATCCTGATTGCAGAAAATAGCAGAAACAGAATAATGATCCCGAAGAAAAACAGACACGGGATTAATCCAAAAAGGGCTTCCATAGGTTTTGCCTCCTGAGATTAAATTTTAGGGGTTATGTTTGCCTAACAGCACAGATGAAAGAACTTGGTGAAAAGTGTCACTGTTAATTATAACGGAAGCAGATAAAAAAAGACAATCTTTTGCGGAGACCGGGGCTGGTGACGCGATGGGGTTAGCGCCGATGGTTTTCGAGCGCCTGTAAAAACGCGGCGGGGAGGGCGGTGGTTCTGCGTTCGGCGTAATCAAACGCCACCAGCCCGGTTTCAACCAGCGCCAGCAGTGAGTCGTCCCGCGTAATTTTATGGAACAGCCGAAACCCGTGCCGCGAAAACTCGTCGGTGTGGCTGTGAATGGTCAATTCGTCAAACAAAAAGCCTTCCTGCTTGAAATTGACCACCAGATCGCCCATAATAATACCGGTTCTGCCATCGCCCAGATTGGTTTCAACAAAACCGAGAGCGCGAAAAAGCTGCGCCCGGGCCTCGTGGATCAGTTCAATCACGGCGTTGTTGGCCAGGTGTGCGCCGTAGTTGAGGTCGGTCACGCGCACGGTGAGGCGGTGGGTAAATTCATAATGGGGTTGTTCGCTCAGTTTAACGCGGGGCATCGGCTTAAAATTGTTCAAACAGAGGGATGGCTGCGCCGGAAATGGCCGTTTGCTCGCTCGCCAAAAACAGCAGGGTTTCGGCGATGGTGGCCGGTTTGACCCAACTGGCAAAATTGGCGTTGGGCGTCGCCCGCCGGTTGGCGTCGGTGTCGATGGTGCCCGGTAAAATGGCGTTAACCGAGATGTTGTACTTTTTGACCTCGTCGGCCATTGCTTCGGTCAGGCGCAGGATCGCCGTTTTGCTGATGCCATAGGCGCTGTAGTTGGCCCGGCCGTGCAGCGCATCCCGCGAGGCGGTATTAACAATGCGGCCCCACTGCTGCTCGATCATCGGTTTCACGGCGGCCCGGCTCAGGTTGTAGGTGGTATACAGGTTGAGGCTCAGCATCCGTTGCAGCAAGTCGTCGCCGGTGGCATGCACCGGCTCACCGCCGGCAAACCCGCCGGCCAGGTTCAGCAAAATGTCGACCCGGCCAAATTTGTTGAGGGCCGCATCGACCACGTTGTCGGCGTCGACGGCGTCAGCCAGGTTGGCGGCCACCGGCAGGGCACGCTCGCCGAGTTCGGTGGCCAGCGGCTGCACGCTTTCTGGCCGCGAACCGACCAGCACCAGCCGGGCGCCCTGCTGATAAAAAATCCGGCTCACAGTCTGGCCCAGGCCGCCGCTCGCTCCACTGATAATTGTAACTTTGTTTTCTACGCTCATGGTCTTTTCTTTGCTGGCTTATCGGCGGTTAGAGGAAATATTGTGCAAAGTATACCACAACCGGGGCCGCTTGACGAGGGGGATTTTTGGCCGCGGCACAGCAAGCAACAAGGATGAAAATGAGCAGGTCGCGCTTGTAGCGTGACTGTCGGGCTGTAAGCCCGA
>CAYOXS010000025.1:0-32241 GCA_964407935.1 uncultured Caldilineaceae bacterium | reverse complement strand
GTGACGGTCAGTGTATTCGGCCCGGCGACCAGTGTGGTGTTGGTAAACACCCGCTCGCCGGCATCGAATGTGCCGTTGCCGTTCCAGTCAATCCAGGCATTGAGCGCCGCGCCGGCCACGTTGGTGCCGGTGACGGTGAAGGTAGCCACCGCGCCCGGAATCAGCGGGCTGTTGAGCTGCACGCCGTCCTCATCGTCGCGGTTGTCGGTATCATCGCCGGTGGCGTTGCCGGTGGGCAGGCCATCGTCTTCGTCGTCCACATCACCGCCGAGGGTGGGGTTGTTGGCCGGCAGAACAATGTGACGCGGGCCGTTGACGGCCAGGGTGGTGCCGTAGCTGTCCGGCAGGTCGCCCCAGTCGTACACGGTGGGCGCGTACTGGTGATCTTCAATTTCGCCGTCGCTGGCCCGGCCGGTGGGCGTGCTGCTGCCCGCCGCATCGGTGCTGTAGCGCCAGCGGGTGTTGATACTGCTGCTCAACACAATGCCCGGCACCGAAACGGTCAGCACATTCGGGCCGGCAACCAGCGTGGTGTTGGTAAACACCTGCTCGCCGGCATCGAATGTGCCGTTGCCGTTCCAGTCGATCCAGGCGTTGAGCACCGCGCCGGCCACGTTAGTGCCGGTGACAGTGAACGTCGCCACCCGGCCCGATACAATCCGGCTATCGAGCCGCACGCCGTCTTCGTCGTCACGGTTGGCGGCGTCGTCGCCGGTGGCGTCGGTGGTGGGCTGGCCGTCGGTTTCGGCATCCACATCTGCGCCCAGCGTGGGGTTGTTGGCCGGCAGAATGACGTGATAGGGGCCGTTGGCGGCCAAGGTGGTGCCGTAGTTGTCCGGCAGGTCACCCAGATCGGCGCGGATAAAGCTGAAGTCGATGGTGTAGTTAGCCCGGCCGTTGTCGTTGGGTTCCAGCCCCGGCGTCAGGGTGATGACCGTGCTGCCAACAAAGCCGCCGCTGCCGAACGACCCGTTCAGGTAGCCGTGGTTGGTGTCATCGCTGCCCGGATTCCGGTCAGAGGGGATGGCCGTGGTGCTGGTAATGTAATCGACCAGCGTGCCCGTGCCGGTGAAGTTCGTGCTGGTAATCACCACCACGTAGCCGGCCGGCGGCAGGTTGGTAAAGGTGTAAATACCGCCCGGCAGGGTGGTGGTGCTGGAAATGAACTGGTCCACGCCCGGCGTGTAAACGCCGTCGCCGTTGGTGTCAACGTACAGTTCCACGTCCACACCCGGAAGGCCCGGCTCACCGATATCAAACGTGCCGTTGTCGTTGCCGTCAAACCAGACAAAGTTGCCCAAACTCATCAGCGGCGTAAAGCCAAAGTCGAGCGTCAAATTGGAATTGGCGTCACCGCCGGTACCGCTGGGCGTGTCGGTGATTGGCTCGGTGCCGATGACCAGCGTAATATTGCCACTGCGAATGCCGTTGAGTTCCGGCAGCGGGTTATCGATGCCGTTATCATCGGCGGTTTCGTTGAGATTGTTATTGGGTGTACCCGCCCCGGTAGACGACGACAGGTTTGCCAGCGGGCCGCCCGGCAGGAAGTTACCCGGCGCGACCAGCACGCTGTAATCGCCCGGCGTGAGGCCGGTGAACAGGTAACGCCCGTTGGCGTCGGTGGTGGTGGTCACCGGATTACCCGCGCCATCGGTTACGGTGATGCCGCCGCTGTTGAGCAGCACCAGCACCACGTTTGAGATGGGCGTTTCGCCGGCCAGTGGTTCGTACCGGCCGTTGTTGAAGGCCGTCCCGCTGCCATCATCGCGCCAGACAAAGTCGCCCAGACTCATCAGCACATAATCCTCCACTTCACCACTGGGAGCCTGACCGGTGGGCGTGTTGGCCTCGCCGGGGTTGGTGGTGTAGCGGAAGCGGCTGTACAAACTGCTGCTGATAGTCACGTTTGGCACTTGCAGGGTGATCGTGTAATCGCCGGTCGCCCCCAAGAAGATGTCGCTGTTGGACGGGCTGATGACCGCACCCACCCCGCTGATATTGGTGATGGTGTACACATCGAGCGTGCCATCGCCGTCAAAGTCAAACCAGCTATTGAGATAGCCGGTGGTGCCGGCCGTCACCCGGATTTGGGCCTCGCGTCCGGCTATGAACGGTGTCAGGAAGATAATACCATCCTCGTCGTCGCTAAAGGCCAAATCGTCGCCGTCGGCCCCGTCGCTGGGCTGGCCGTCCAGTTCGGCATCGACGCCCGCCCCCAGATAGGTGCCATCGATGAGATGCGACGCGCCATTGTTGGCCAGCGTGGTCGGATAACCGCGGCTTTCCGGCAGGTCGCCCAAATCGGTGCCAAACAGGGTCACCAGATAATCTTCAACCTCGCCATCGCTGGCCAGGCCGGTGGGGCTGCTACCGCCGGTGGTATCGCTGCTCAGGCGGAATCGGCTGTACACATTGCCGGTAATCGCATTGGTGGGCACCACAAAGCTGAACTGCACCGCGCTGCCAGCAGTGATAAGTGTGTTAGTCACCACCCGCTCGCCGGCATCGAGTGTACCGTTACCGTTGAAATCAATCCAGGCATTGAGCGAGCCATCGGCCCCGCCGCTGCCCGTACCGAGCGTGCGCACGGTAATGGTGGCCGTTTGGCCGGGGATGAGCGGCGTATCAAAGGTGATGCCGTCCTCATCGTCCGCGCCGGGCAGCCCGTACACCAGAATGGCCGAGGTGGCGGCGTCGTCGCCGTTGGCCGCGGCGTTGGGCTGGCCGGTGATTTCGGCGTCTACCCGATCGCCCAACGTGGGATTGTTACCAACCACAATCACGTGGCGCGCGCCGTTAGCGCCCAAAGTGGTGCCGTAGCTGTCGGGCAGGTCGCCAAAATCAAACGGATTGACCGGCAGCACGTAATCTTCAACCTCGCCATCCACCGCGCTGCCGCCGGAGGTGAGCACCTGCTGGCTGCTCAACCGGAAGCGGGCATAGGCACTGATCACCTGAGTGCTGGTCGGCACGGTGAGGGACAGGGTGATGGTTGCGCCGGCGGTGATAAACTGCCCGCTGGCAATGCGGTCGGTGTCGTTGAGCACGCCGTCGCCGTTAAAGTCAATCCAGGCGTTGAGGTAGCCATCGGCCCCGGAAATGGCCGAGGTGACAGTGATCACCAGCGTTTGCCCCGGAATGAGCGTGGAGGCCGAGAACGTCACGCCGTCCTCATCATCCTGGAAATTGGTGTCGTCGCCGTTGGCCCCCACCGAGGGCTGGCCGTCGGTTTCGGCATCAACAACGCTGCCCAAAGTGGGATTGTTGGCCGGCAAGATGAGATGGGCCGGGCCGCCGCTGGCCACCGTGGTGCCAAAGCCATCCGGCAGGTCACCCAAATCATAGCGCACCGCGAACGTCTGGTAATCTTCCACCTCGCCGTCCGGCGCGTCGCCGGTGGGACTCAGCGTTGATTGCGTGCTGTAGCGGAAGCGCATGTAAACTGGGCCGTTTATGGTGGTAGTGGCCGGCACCAGCACCGGGAAGCTGTTGGCTCCGGCAGCGAGCGCCTGGCCGGTAAAGACCTGCTCGCCGGCGTCAAACACGCCGTTGCCGTTCCAGTCGATCCAGCCGTTGAGGAAGCCGGCAGCGCTGGAAGCGGTAATGGTGAAGGTGGATGACTGGCCCGGTACCAGATCGCTCCAGATTACGCCATCCTCGTCATCGCCGGGCGCTGCGCCCGCGCTGGCCGTGGCGTTGGCATCGTCACCGGTGGCATCCACGCTGGGCTGGCCATCGGTTTCTATATCAACGCGACTGCCCAAATAGAGCGTCGGGCTAATCTGGTGGCGCGCGCCGCTGCTGGTAAGTACCGTGCCGTACACATCCGGCAGGTCGCCCAAATCGTAAGCCACAATGCGGGTGACATAGTCTTCCACCTCGCCATCGGGGGCAACGCCGGTGTAGCTGAGCGTATCGGAGGTGCTGTAGCGGAAACGCATGTAAATGCTGCCGGTGATGGTGGCTGTGGCCGGCACGTTCACGTTGAGCGAATTGCTGCCCAGGGCCAGATTTTGGGCGGTAAAGACCTGTTCGCCGGCGTCATCAAAGTCGCCGTCGCCGTTCCAGTCAATCCAGCCGTTGAGGAAGCCGGTGCTGCCGCTGGTGGTGACGGTAAAGGTTGAAGTTTGTCCTAACAACAGCGGCGACCAGACTACCCCGTCTTCGTCATCAGCGCCGGTGGGATTGTTGTCATCGCCATTGGCGGCGGTGCTGGGCTGGCCGTTGAACTCGGCGTCTTCCAGCGTTCCCAGCGTGGGGTTGTTGATCGCCATGATGACGTGACGCGGGCCGTTGTCAGCCAGCGTGGTGGGATAGCTGTTGCCCAAACCGGTATCGGGCAGATCACCCCAATCCAGCGGCAAAAAGCCAAAGTCGAGCGTCAGGTTAGAGTTGGCGTCGCCGCCGCTGCCGCTGGGCGTGTCGGTAATCGGCTCAGTGCCGATAGCCAGCGTAATGTTGGCGCTGCCAATACCGTTCACATCCGGCGCGGCATTGTCGAGGCCGTTTTCATCGGCATTTTCATTAAAATTATTGTTCGGCGTGCCCGCACCGGTGGACGAGAGCATCCCCGCCAGCGGCTCGCCGGATTGGAAGTTGGCCGGGGCCGCGGCCACGCTGTAATCGCCCGGCGTCAGCCCGGTGAACAGGTAACGCCCGTTGGCGTCGGTGGTGGTCGTCACAGCATTACCCGCGCCGTCCGTCACGGTGATGCCGCCGCTGTTGAGCAGCACCAGCACCACGTTGCTGATAACCGGCTCGGTGGGCTGCCAGATGCCGTCGTTGGGCGTGCCGCCGCCGCTGCCGTCATCACGCCAAACCAGATCGCCCAGACTCATCAGCACGTAGTCTTCCACCTCGCCGCTGTTGGCCAGACCGGTCGGCTGGTTGGCCTCGCCGGGATTGGTGGTGTAGCGGAAGCGGCTGTACAAACTGCTGCTGATAGTCACGTTTGGCACTTGCAGGGTGATCGTGTAATCGCCGGTCGCCCCCAAGAAGATGTCGCTGTTGGACGGGCTGATGACCGCACCCACCCCGCTGATATTGGTGATGGTGAAGGTATCCAGCGTACCGTCGCCGTCAAAGTCAAACCAGCTATTGAGATAGCCGGTGGTACCGGCGGTAACGCGGATTTGCGCCTCGCGCCCGGCCATGAACGGCGTCAGGAAAACCACGCCGTCTTCGTCGTCGGTGCCGGTATTGTCATCACCGTTGGCCCCGTCGGTGGGCTGGCCGTCCAGTTCGGCATCGACGCCCGCCCCCAGATAGGTGCCATCGATGAGATGCGACGCGCCGCTGCTGGCAATGAGCGTCGGGTAGCCGCGAGATTCCGGCAGGTCGCCCAAATCAACCTCAGAGATGCGCACCACGTAATCTTCCACCTCGCCATCAGTGGCCAGGCCGGTGGGGCTGCTGCCGGTGGTATCGCTGCTCAGGCGGAAGCGGCTGTAAATGTTGCCGGTAATGGCGTCACTCGGCACAATAAAGCTGAGCGACACCGCGCTACCGGCGGTAATCAGGGTATCAGTCACAATCCGCTCGCCGGCATCAAGCGCGCCGTTGCCGTTGAAGTCAATCCAGGCATTGAGCGAGCCATCGACCCCGCCGTTGGCGCTGCTGAGCGCGCGCACGGTGATGGTGGCTGTTTGGCCGGGAATGAGCGGCGTGTCAAAGGTGACGCCGTCCTCATCGTCCGCGCCGGGCAGCCCGTACACCAAAATGGCCGAGGTCGCCGCGTCGTCGCCGTTGGCCGGAGTGCTGGGCTGGCCGTCGGTTTCGGCATCGACCCGGTCACCCAAGGTGGGATTGCTGCCAACTACAATAATGTGGCGCGCGCCGTTGTCGGTATTGCGGGTGGGGTAGGTATTGCCCGTGCTGCTGTCCGGCAGGTCGCCGTAATCCAACGCGACCACCGGCACAGGGTAATCTTCAATTTCGCCGTCACTGGCCAGGCCGGTGGGCGGCAAATCCTGCTGGCTGCTAAAGCGGAAGCGGGCAAAGGTGGTAATTCCCTGCGTTACGGTCACCGGCACGGAAACCGGAATGGTGATGAATGTGTCGGCGGTGATGAGGCTGTTCAGCGCAATCTGCTCACCGGCGTCGAACACGCCGTTGCCGTTAAGATCAAGCCAGGCATTGAGATAACCGCTGGCCGCCGCCGACGCGGTCACAGTGAGCACCAGTGTTTCGCCGGGCACCAGCGGCCCGGAGAACTGCGCGCCGTCTTCATCGTCAGCCGGCGTGCTGCCGGTGGGGAAGACGAGCGTTGAGTTGGCGGCGTCATCGCCGTTGGCGTTCACCGAGGGCTGGCCGTTGCTTTCGGCATCAACAATGCTGCCCAGAGTGGGGTTGTTGGCCGGCAAAATGATGTGCCGCGGGCCGTTATCGGCAGCGCGGGTGGGATAGGTGAAGGAAGCGTAACCGCTTTGCTGCACCAGACTGGTATCGGGCAGGTCGCCCCAATCCAGCGGCAGCACCGGCACGGCGTAATCTTCCACCTCACCACTGAGAACCACGCCGGTTGGGTCAGTCACGAAAATGCCACCCTCACTAAAGCGGAAGCGAGCGTAGGTGGTGATGCCGGGGGTGGCGGCAAGCGGCACGGTGAACGGAATCACCACGGTTGCACCGGCAGTAATCAGTTGGCCAAACACAATCCGTTCGCCAATGGTCAGTTGGCCGTCGCCGTTAAAGTCAATCCAGCCGGTGAGTTGGCCGTCGGCGCCGCCGTTGGCCAGACTCAACGCGGTAACGGTAATGGCCATCTGTTCGCCCGGAATGAGCGCCGGGGGCAGAATTACGCCGTCTTCGTCATCGGCCTGACCCGCGCCAGCGGGATAAACGTTGCCGGAATTGGCGATATCGTCACCGGTGGCCGGAACGTTGGGCTGGCCGTCAACTTCGGCATCAACGCGGCTGCCGAGGGTGGGGTTGTTGTTGGGCAGGATCACGTGGCGCGCGCCGTCATCGCCGAGTTGGGTGGGGTAGGTAAAGGTGGCGTAGCCGGTTTGCTGTACCTGGCCAGTATCGGGCAGGTCGCCAAAATCATAGCGAACAAAGCCAAAGTCGATGCTGTAGTTGGCGTTGCCGCCGTCGTCGGGTTCGGTCAGCGCCAGCAGATCGACCACAGTGCTGGCCACGTAACCGCCCGCACCGAGCGCGCCGGTGGCGATGCCGTGGTTATTGTTGTTCAAATCGCTGTTGCCGGAAACGGCGGTGGTGCTGGTGATATAACCTTCCAGCGCGCCGCCGGGGGCAAAGTTAGTGTCCGTGATAACCACCAGATAGCTGCCGGGGAACAGGTTGGTAAAGGTGTAGAATCCGCCGGCCAGGGTAGTGGTGGTTGAAATAAACTGATCCACGCCCGGTGTGTAATCGCCGCTGCTGTCGGTATCCTCGTACAGTTCCACCACCACGTTGGAAATGGGCGGCTCGGTACCGATGTTAAACACGCTGTTGTTATTCGTGTCGAACCAGACCTGGTTACCCAGCGCCATGCGCGGCACAAAACCGTAATCCAGCGTCAGGTCTTCGGTAAAGGCCGGGGTGAGGGTGGTGGTAATGGCGTAACCGTTGGCCAGGTAAGTGGCGGTGATCGAAGCGTTTGAGTCGCTGATGGGGTTGCCCACAGTGAGCCGCGTTTGCAGGTACGGCGACAGCACGCCGGTGGTAAAGTTTTCCGGCGCAAGCTGCACGGTGTAGCTGATGTCCAGCGGCAGGTATTCAAAAATGTACCGGCCGTTGCTGTCGGTGGTGGTGGTGGCAATCAGCGTGCCGCTGACCGTGTTGTACAAATTGACCACCACGCCGCTAAACGGCTGTTCCGCCCCGGAAGTACCCTGCTGGCCGTCGTAGTCGGCGTCCAGCCACACGTAATCACCCAAACGGCCGAGCGGCCAGCGCACCACGACCTGGCTGGTATCGGTGTAGGTACGCACGCCGGGGATGGTGCTGGTGAGCGATGTATTGGTAACAACCGCCGTGTTGGTAAACAGATCGCTGGCGTAGATGGGTTCGGATAGCACGCCGTTGTAGGTAAGCTGAAGCTGCTGGCCCACGTCGAGGAAGGCAATTGTCCAACTGATGGCCGCGCCATTGTTGATCAACACGCCGCCGTTAGAAATCCCGGAGGCGACAATGCCGGCGGGCAGGGTATCGACAATATTCAGATCGTAGGCCGGGCTGGTGCCATTGTTGACCAGCGTCAGGGTGTAGAGTGTTGTGTTGGGGCTGCCGCTGAGCGCCGCGCCGGTTTTGGTGATGATTACGTTGGGTTCGGTCACGGTAAAGGCCGGCTGATTACTCACCGTGACCGAGGTGGCGTGCGACAACACGGCCACGTTGGTGATCACCTGCGGATCGAGCGCGCCCAGGTTATCCGACAGAATGGCCGTAACCGTGATACGGCGCTGCTGGTTGGGGTCAATCTGGGCATAGGTGACGGTTAGCGTGTTGCCGGCGGTAATTACCGCGCCGCCGCCATCAGCCACCACCTGCTGCAAATCAAGCCGCGAATCGAGCGTATCGCTGACCGTGACGTTAAACATGGTGGCGGTGATGGGTGGTTCCGGTACCAGCAGCACGTAGGTAATTACGCTGCCCAGCGTGGCCGTGGGCGGCGTAACCGCTTTGACAATGCCGGCCTGGGCCGTAACGTGGAAAACGCTACTCTGGCCATCGGTGTAAACGCGCTGGGTGGGGGTCAAACCGGTTTGCGGGCCGGAGCCGGGCTGGCTGTCGTAGGTTGGAATGCGGGCGATGTTGGTTAGCACCACATTGGCCGTAATCTGCGGCTCAACCTGCACCTCAATGGTGATGAGCAGGGTTGCGCCGGGGCCAGCCTCGATTTCGCTGATGTCGTAGGTGAGCAACTGCCCGCTTTGAGTGGTGGTGATGACCGTTGCGCCGGTTGGGTTGGAGATTGTTTGCTGGTAAATCACGCCCGCCGGCAGCGTGTCGGTGACAACCACATCGTAGGCAGGCGCATAGCCGTTATTGGTGATGCGCAGGGTGTAGGTGATCAACTGGCCGCCAATCACCGTTTCGCCGCTGGCAGGGATGCTCTCTTTCAGAATCGTCAGTTCCGGCTGAATGACGCGATTATTCACGCTGTCGTCATTAATAAACGTGCTGCGCTGGGTGAGCGTGGCCACGTTGGTGATGGTGTAAATCAGGGTTTGGTCCGGCAGCCAGGTACCACCCGCGCCGGTAGCCTGGGCCTGGAAGGTGACGGTAATAAACGTGGGCTGGCTTTGCGGGCTGGTGATCGCCTGGCCAAACGTCCAGGTAATGGCCTGGCTGCTGCCGATAAAGCCGGTCTGCTGGGCGGTGGTAATCACCCCCGCCGGCGAGCTGGCCAGCGACTCTGTGCCGGGGATAAAGCGCAGCCCGGCGGGCAGGACATCGAGCAGATAAGAATTGCCGCCCATGCCCACCAACCCGGCCGGCACAGAAAAGACCAGCGAATAGGTAACTACATCGCCCACTTTCAGGGTGATGGGATTGGTGGCTTTAACCAGGCTGGGCAGGCCGGTGGTAATCACCGCGGTGGTACTGGTGAGGTACGGCCGCACCCCCGGAATAGTCTCTGTGAGCGAATGAGACCGCACATCAACCGTGTTGGTTAAGGCGCTGTTGCTGAGCGCCTCGCTGAGCACGGCCACGTAAGTAAGCGTGACCACGTTAGCCGGGGCCACATTGCTGATCACGTCCACCGTCCAGGTGAGCACATTGGGGGCCAGCACCGGCCCGCTGCTGGGGTAGCCGGGCAGCACCTGAGTTACGCTGATGCCCGCCGGAATGCTGTCGGTGATGTGGACTGAGTAGGCCGGGCTGTTGCCGTTGTTAACCAGCCGCAAGGTGTAGGTGACAATGGCGCTGCCATCGAGATTGGTCAGGCTGCCGGTAGATGAGGTTGCCACTTTGGTCACACTCACCCGCGGCTCGCCAACGTTGGTGGTCACCACGTTGGTGCGGGTCAGCGTGGTATTGTTGGCCGTGGCGTGGGTAAACGTGGCCGAGTTGGTAATCACATCGCCGCTGTTGGGATCGGTGGCGGGCAGCGGGAATTCGTGAGAAATGCGGGTGGTGATGGTGACAAACGCCTGCGCGTTGGCCGGGATCGCATCAAATGTGGCTGTAATCCGGCCGGTAGCGCGGTTAAAAGTGGGAACGCCGTTGGTGTAGACGCCGCCAAGGGTTACGCTTTCAATGTAAAACAACGGGCTGTTCAACTGATCGGTAATGACCACGTTGTACAGGGCGGCCGTAATCGGCGTTGAGGGGACAATTAACGTGTAGGTAACCAGCGTGCCCAGCGTGGCCGTTGGCGGCGGGTCATACAACCGGGTTTTGGTGATAGCGCCATCTATCGTGCGAATGGCCGTGGAATGTGAGCCACCGCTGTAATTGCGCTGGATACCGACCGGCCCGGTAATGGGCTGGCCATCGTAAATCAGAGAGGCCTGGTTAGACAGGGTAGTATTGGCGCTGATGGTATCATCAACCTGCAACACCACCTCAATATTGATAGAGGTGTGGGCCAGCGGATCAAACGGCACGGTTGGGGTGAGGTAGCCTACTGTCCAGGTGAGCAGGTCTCGCGCGCCCACCGCCGGGCCGGTGATGTTTGATGAGCCGCCATTGCTGACAACCTGGTAAGAAACCAACTCCATTCCAGCCGGAATGTCGTCGGTAATGACCAGATCGTGGCCGGCGCTGGCCCCCTGGTTGGAAATGGTCAGGGTGTAGGTAACCAGATCGCCGGCGCCAACAAAGCAGCCGCTGGTTCCCAGCCGGGTAACGAGGACATCGTCAAAGGAGGCCGGCCCCCAAGTAGTAATCCCAATCTGCCCCGGCACACTGCCGCGGGGGTCAATTCTCTGGAGACGCAGCACACCATCAATATAAACCCTGATTAAATCACCAACTGTCTGTACTTCAAAATGGTACCAGCGACCAACCACCGGCACCTCAGGAGCCAGGTTTATTGAGCCAAGTTCAGTATTGACCACGCCGAGGTGATCATAGAGGGTAAGCAAGCCATTGTTATCCCAGAAAAACCACTTGTAATTTGCGCCACTCTGAAAACGAAAAACAAGGCCAATATAGTTATTACCCGGGTCTGGTCTGGCCATCACACTGTAACTGTAGTCACTCCAAGTGGCTGGCCCAGCATGATAAATGCCAACATCAGGAGCAGTCTGTTGATAAACACCGTTACTGGCAGTGAAATCGCCAGCGAACCGGGTCCAGCTTGGATTGGCGCCGCTGTTAAAGTTATCGGCAAACAGCAAGGCGTTGCAGCCAGCGGAGGTAACATAGGTTTTGCCAATATGCAGCAGCGGCTCGATGATGTCTACCTGCGCGGTATCGGTGAAGCTGAAGGTAAAGTTGCTTCCGGACTCGCGGTAGGTTAGCAGGATGTTATTGGTCCGGCTTACGCCCTGAATATTGGTGGCAATATTCTGAATGACGGTGGTAATAACCCCCGCAATTTCAACCGTGCCGGAGACGCTGCCAAGCTGCCAGATAACATTGCCAGATTGGCCATTGGCCGGCGCCTGGCTTGGAGCAACGTCAACAATTGCAGTCGGGCTGCCGTCACTGCCATCAGCATCGGTGGTGTAGACCAGCGTGGCAGACAGATAGCCCAGGCCGGTGGGCAGAGCATCGGTAATGGCCACGCCATCGTAATTAAAGTCGATGCCGTCGATGAAGCCGGTAAAGGTGAACACGGCCAGATCGCCGATGGTGCCGGTTTGAATTTGCGGCCCCTTGATAAATTCGGCCAGCGAGGCGTAGGCCAGCGTGGAGGCGTTGGTGTGCTCGCAGCCGGTATCGCAGTTGCCGGTAACCTGCACATTGTTATTCAACGAACCGCCGGAGAGCGGCACAGTGGCCGTAAGAACGGCCTGCCACACACCGCCGCTGGCCGAGAGGGGCTGTGTCAGCGTCCACACAACCTGCTGGCCAATCACCACCGGCGTTTCGCCAAACGAACCGTTGCCGGCGGTAAAGGATGCAAAACCGGGGCTGAGCGTGTCGGTAACCACCAGATTGCGCGCCTGGCCAAGGCCGCTGTTGGTCACCCTAACCGTCCAGGTGATGATGTCGCCGGGCTGCACGTTTTGGTTGAGCGGAATCTTGCCAACCACAACGCCGGGCGTGAGCACATTGGCCGCGCCGATGGCGGTACCTGTGTACGGCCCGGTCGGCGAACAGACTGGATTATCGTCGTAATCCAAATCAACCTGATTCTGATTACCAAAATTAACATAACACGTCCCCGCCGTGACACTGGGCGCGGTGCGGAAGGTCAGCGTAAATATACCCACCGGCAGAGTTGTCCAGGTAAAGATGGCGGTTGCGCCGCCGTTAGCCGTGACAATTCCGTCCGGCGAGTAATCGCCGGAGGTGAGGTTGTGCGTCACCGTAATCAGCCCGTCAAAGATGAACCCGGCCGGCAGGGTATCGGTGAGGGTGAGCGAGTAAACCGGCAGGTACGAGTTGAACAGGGTAACGGTGATGGGGTCGCCGCACACATTCAGTTGGGTGAGCAGCGGCAGTTGCGCGGTGATAATCGGCTGGCTGCGCAATTCGGCCGTGGCGGTAATGGGGTTGGCCCGGCAGCCGGCATCGCAGCCGTAAGTAGCGACCGCCTGATTTTCCGTTTGCAACAGACAGGCAGCGGGGTCGGTTAGATTGATGGTGGCTGTAATCAGCAGCACCCGGTCAACGCCATCGGCCGGCAGATCACCCAAATCCCAAACAACAATGCCGGGCGTGGCGGTAATGATACCGCCGTCCGCGGAACTGGCCGTGGGCGTAAACACATTCATATTGAGCGGCAGCGAGTCAACCACCTGCAAGTTTTTGGCGTCAAAGGCGGTGGCAGCGTTGCTCACCGCAATTCGCCAAACCACCACATCGCCCGGCTCGCCAAAAACGGTTGACGAGAAGGTCGTGTTTTTGGTCACATTGCGGCCAACCTTGGTCATGGTGATGACCGGCTCAACGGTATCGAGCGTGACCGCTGTTTCATCGCGGAAGAAGAAGGTACCGCACGGCTCTTCGCCGCCGGCGGTGGCCTGCACCAGATTACTCAACGGCGAGTCGCAGTCGCTTTCTACCAGGAACCGAACCGAAATGGTGTCCTCGGCCGCGCGGTCAGCCAGAATTTGCTGGGCGGTGGTGATGTCGGCGGAGGTGGAAATGGCCCATTCCACCGTCATCAGCGCCGTGCCAGAAATGCTGAAGCCGGTTTGGGTGATCGGTTCCAGCGGGAGGTTGGTTAAACCAACGTAGGGCACATTGTTGCGGTCCGTCACGGTAATGCGGGCCGACCCCGGCACGTAAGAAAGCGTTGTCAGGGTTTCGGTGATGATCACGTTGTAAATATGGGCCTGGGCCGACGCGTTTTTGACCGTGAGCACTACTTCGCCAATATCGCAAAAACCAATATCGGCGGTTTGGAAATTGGAGGAGCGGACGCCGGTAATGGGCCGGGAGAAGCGGATGGTATCGGATTGAACGTTGCCGCAACTGAAATCGCCCAGACAGCTATTGTCAAGATAAATGGTGGTATCCAGGCCAACGCAGGCTACCGCGTCTACGGCATCGACATTAATTTCCAATTGCTGCTGCGGCTGGAGATTAAGCACTTCCCAGACAACTGTCTGGCCGGCGGCATATGGGCCGGGGGTGAGCAGATTCACCTGGCTGGTGAGGTTGGTGGTATACGTTACAAAGCGCAGCCCAACGCCCATCACATCGGTGATGAGGGTGCGGCCGGCGATGCCATCGCCGCCGTTAAAGGCGTAGATGCGCCAGTTAGCCTGGCGCTGGGTAAGCGGGAAACCATCGCCGGGGGTAACAAACAGGAACACATCTGGCACTTGCACCACGTTGTTGTTAAAGGCGCTGTCGTTGTAGGTAACGCCGCACTGGCTGTCAAACTTTACGCCGGCCTCAATTTGCGGCGCGGAACAACTGCGCGTCATCGAAAAGGTGATGGTGCCGGTGAGCGTGCCGCTGGTGACGGTGGCGCTGGTGAAGGGATTCTGGAAGGTCCAGGTGATGACGTTAGCCCCAAAGGTAACCGTGACCGGGTTGCCGGCAAACGCGCCACCATAGGAATAATCATTTGTGTTAGTGCTGATACTGCCAAAATCCGGGCTGGGAACGCTGAACGTGACCACCACGTTGGTGGCATCCAGACCGTAATTGAGCAACTGGTCATCAGACACAGTCAGGGTGACCGGCACATCGGCGCAGCCAACAAAACTGCTGGGGAAAATATTGACCTGCAAATCGGCGCGGCGAACGGTGGTGGTAGCTACCTGCTCAAATAAGTAATCATCGCCGGTGCCGCAAATGCCCACGGTTTCAATATTGCGTACCTGAAATTGCGAGGTAGTACTGATGGTTCGCTCCGGCGCGCCGGCCAGCAGCGTATCAGACACGTACAGGCTGTAGGCAATGGAGAAATTATGAGAACCGGTAACAATGCCAGTGCCGGGAATGTTATCAAATTCCAGCACCAATTGCGGCGCGCTCTGAACAATCGTTACCGCGGTCGTTACATCGGTGTTGTCAATAAATACGGCCAGCGTAGGGGAGACGTAACTCAAATCGCCGGGATTCAGGCCGCTGCCAATGCCCAGCGTTTCCGTAAAGAATACCTGCTGCCAGTTGGTGACAAAAATGTTGGAATAGGCATTAGTCACCTGTAACAGCCCGCAGACTTCGCCGTTGGTGGTGGTAGATTTGGGCTGCACATTGGCGTCAATTTTGCCAGGTTCTATTTGAATCGGGGCGACAGAGTTAACCGGCCCAATCCCCGGGCAGGTGGGGCAGCGGTCGCCGGCGGTGCCGGTGGCGGCGTTATTGTAATTGGTGCTGGCCCCGCACTCGGTAGCGATATCGGGGTCAGGCATCACGTAATAGGTCAGTTCGCCTTCCAGAGTAAACGCTTCGGTGGGGGTAATGATTACCACCGGCACATCCCAGGTTAGCCGGTTGGTGACGGAGTCGGTGACAATTGTCGATGTTGGCACCAGGCCGGCGGGCGCAGTATTGGTGCCGGTTAATGAATACAGGGCATTGCCCGGCTGGTAAAACACCTGACCGGTGGCGGTTAAAATGGTAAAGGCGAAGGGCACATCGTCCTGCACACGAATGGTGTCGCTCATATTCTGGGCGTTGCGGGCGGTAAACCGAACCGTATAACTGAATGGGACACCGGAGACAGGGGTGGTGACCGTGGTTGTTTTTTCAAGACCCAGTCGCGGCACATTTTGCTCATCGTAAGTGACCGGGTTGGCCAGTAAATCCAGCGGCGGCGCGGGCAACCCGCAAGCATCCTGGCTGGTAATGGTAAATTCCGGTACCCATTCGTAATAGTTGCCGCAAATCTCAGGCGGGTCAATATTGAACGCCAGGGTGATGGTTTGGCCGGGGTCAAGCACGCCGCCATTGCCGGTGTACAGGAAGCTGTTACTGCCCGCCAAATACGTCCAGCCGCTGGAAACGCTGCCGGCATTAACCTGCGGGGTAGGCAGGGGCGGGTTATCGCCCACCGAACCGGGATAAGGCTGTTCAGAGGGCGTGTTGTAGGTGGAAACCGGCAGCAACCGCACGGTGGGGTTGTAGGCCGCGCCGGCGGTGGCCGCGTTGGTAACGGTAATCACCATTTGCTGGGGCGTGGCTGCGCAGTAATCAAACTGAATATCGTTGATGTCGGCTTGCAGCAGCGGCTGGCGAATCTGAGGCGACAGGTTAACTGTGGCCGTATCTTGCAGGCGGTTGTTGCACAGGGTACAAACCACATCGGCGGTGGCGGTGACTACGTTGGAATAGAGGATGGCACACTGATCGAGCGTGCTGGTAATTACATCGACATCCACCGTGAGCTGGCCAGACAGATTGCCGCTGCCGCCGGTGGGGATTGTCCAGATCAGCCGGTTGCCCACCTGCTGGAGCGTGGCTCCCGAAATAACCGTAGTTGAAGTGTTGACAATGGTGAAGCCGGCTGAAATATCATCGGTCAGCACAATCGGGCCGCTGATCTCTTCGATATTCTGGGCGTTAAAAGTGACCACAAACTGGGCGCTGCGGTTATCAGCAGCAATCGAGCCGTTTTTGGAAACGGTCAGCGAGGGGTCGTTGGCGGCGCCGTAACTGTAGTTGATGAGCGCATCCGGGCCGTTGTACGGGAAACCGCACGCGCCGGTAAAACGGGTATCCAGCAGAAAACTGCCGGCGGTTTCGCTGCCGCACACGGTAGATTGCGGCTGCACGGTAAAGGTAAACACCGCGGTTTGCCCGCCGAGCAGGGCATTGGTCGAGGTAAAGGTACGGTTGCCATCAAAGAACCAGCCGGGGCTGGTATCAATCACGTCCAGATTCAGCGCACCAAAACTCTGGTTGCTGATCAGCCGGAAATTGGCGGCCGCGCCCGCGCCGGCGGCGTTGGTCAGTGTCACCACCACGGTTTGCGGCGCCTGGCTGCAATAGCCAAAGGTAACATTGTTGTTCTGCACCGTTACCTGCGGCGACAGCAAATTGTAAATCACGTCGGCGTCGCTTTGAACGGGGTTGGCCAGCGTGCCGTTGCCCTCATCGTTGCCAATTGTCCAGTAGGCAAACGCCGAATTGTTAAGATTGGTGCAGGAATTAATGGTGCCGGTGAGCACATAATTCCGGCGCTCGCCAATGGCCAGCACCGGAATGGTGGTTGGCAGGGTGCTGACCAGATTGGTGTAGCCGCTGCCGGGTACATCGTACACCGTGGCCGAATAGACTTCACCCAGGCCGGTGTTGCCAACTTCAATATTCCAGCCAATCTGGTCGCCAAAAGTGCCGCTTTGAATGACCGGCGTTTTGTTGATGATCAAATTACCGCGGCCAACGGTAATGTTGGCCCCGGCGTTGGTGGTGGAAACACCGCTGTTATTGTACACCGCGTCAACATCAAAACGCTGCCCGGAGAGAGCCGTCCCGTCAGTTTGCCATTTTAAAGTGACGGTCACAATTTCGCCGGGGCGCAGGTTAAAAGAGATCGTCGGCGTTACCGTGAGCGCCTTTTGGCTGTCAACATAATTTTCGCTCACCGTGATGGTACCGCTAATCGAACTGACCATCCTCACACTGCCCGGCACGTATGTGAAGCCGACGCCCGGCAGCAGGCCGCCGGAGTCGCGCAAAATGCTGGCCACCACATAAAAATCAAAGCCGGTAGCCGTGCCGCCGTTGCGAATAGTCACAGTGTAAAAATTACCGCCAACGGCTTCGTCGCCGGCGCTGACACTGGGCGGCGCCTGCGGGGTAACCACCAGGCCGCTAATCTGGGCCAAACTGCCGGCCTGCGGCTCGGCAAAGGGCTGCACGGGGAGCGCCGGCGGCAAATTGAACCAGTCGGGCAGTGGATTTACGATGGTTGAATTTGGATTGACGATTTCAGCTTTTGGCTGCTGGCCAGATGCAGCAAACCAATTGGGTAAAATTGCCGTTTGCGGCTGTGATTCGGCGGCATTGTTATTCGGTGTAAAATCGGCCGGCATGGCCGGGCCGGCTGCTACATTGAGCCAGTCGATAGCAACGGGCGTTTCACTGGCGGCGGCGTTCGGGGTAAAATCGGCCGGCATCGCCGGGCCGGCGGCTACATTGAGCTGTTCGATGGCCACGGGCATTTCACCGGCGGCCGGTTGGGGGGCGGCAAACCAGGCGGGCAGAGGATTTACGATTGTTGATTTTGGATTTTGGATTTCAGAGTTTGGGTTTTGGTCAGGTGCGGCAAACCAGAAGGGCAGCACTTTGGGACTGGGCGCGGCCGCAGCGGGTGGCATGTTGACCAACGCGGGCGGGGTTGAGAGTGTGAGGCCGGCGGTCTGGCTGTAATCGACCTTTGAAATGGCGGGCGGGGTAAACCAGGTGGGCAAAATCTCGGCGGCGTTCCGGCCAACAGAGGTTAAAGTATCCGGTTTAAAAATCATCACCGGCCGCGGCCGATGGTGGGCGTTTTCGGCGGGGGTGCCCAGGTCAAGCTCTGCGGCCTGGGCTGGCAGGGCATGAAACGGGATTAAATTCACAATCAACGCAAACAGGCTAATCAGTGAGCCTATTTTTTGCCGGGTTGAACTCTCCACAATGCACCTCTCTCTCCCGCAGCCGTGCAGTAACTTACTGGGGTGGCAGATTAGCTAAAATCAAATCGTTGGCGGGGCGATCACTAATATTTTGGCCAATATAGGACCATACAATTTGGCCGGTTTTGTCGATAATGAAAACAGCCGGTGTGGCAACACGATCATTTAACAGGTTGTATACCCCGTAGGCATCGGCGACGCTGTGATCGGCATCGGCCAGAATGGGATAAGTGACGCCGGTATCGTTGGCCGATGCCAAAGCTCCGGCCTGATCCTGAACAGCCAGCGCAATCACCTGCGCATTTTGTTGTTGAAACTTGGGTAAATCGCTTTCCAACTGAACCAGTTGGTTTCGGCAGATACCTCAAGTGTGGCCTCGATAGAAAACTAAAACAAGAGTACTTTTGTCCTGATAATCGCTCAGAGCGACGGGGTCTCCCGCAGCCGATGGCAGGGTAAAATCGGGGGCAGCCGGCAGGGCGGTTTCTGGCTGGGCCGAAGCGTCCGGCTGCGCCACCGGCTCTGGCTGAGACTCGGCCGGTGGCATTTCCACGGTGGCCACCATCGGTTCAAGCAGGGGGGCGAGATAGCTGTTGATGGTGGCTTCATCCAGCGGGCCAACGTGGCGCGCCGAAACCACGCCTTTGGAATCAACAAAAACGGTGGTGGGAATGCCGCGCACTTTGTAGGCCACGCCGCTAACCGCGCCATCGCCATCGAGCGCAATAGGGAAGGTAATCCCCAACTCATTAACAAAGCCGGCCACCTGCTCCGGCTGTTCTTTAACATCAACCGCCACAAAACCAATGCGGTCGCCATACGTTTCGTAGGCGGCCTGCAATGCCGGCAGTTCGCGGCGGCAGGGCGGGCACCACGTGGCCCAGAAATTGATAATGGCCGGTTTGCCGCGCAGTTCGTTTAAAGCAAGTGTGCCGCCATCAAGCAGCGGCAAGGAGAAATCGGGGGCGGCATTACCGGGATCAGGGCCAACGGGAACATCGGGCGGTGGCGCGGGTTGGTTTTCTGCCACGCTGACCGGAACCGGCGTTGGCGGCGAATTTTCTGTGACGGGCGGCGGGGTGGGCGCAGCGTTGGCCAACGCGCGATAGACGCCAATTTCGGCGGAGGCTCTGGCCTGGGCCAGCCACTGGTTGAGGTCTGTGCCCTGCTGGGAAATCTGCCCCAACGCCGACTCAACCTGCAACAGGCGAGCCATCCGCACCGTCAGGTCATCCCGCGTCAGTTTGGCTTCGGCCAGTGCTGTATCCAGCGCCTGCTCAGAAACATTCCAGGCGGCAGACAACGCGTCAACCCGGGCTGAAACATCGGCGGCGGGCGGGGCCGGTACGTCTGGCTGCTGCTCTAACACCAGAATTTCGTTAACCAACCGATCCAGAGTTTCTTCGGCGGTAGGCACCGGCTGGTGAGCGAGTTTGCTCATCACCGCATCGAGCTGGGCCGCTTTTTGCCACGTTTGCCGCGAAATGTTGATCTCATTGACCGTGGCGACGATTTCATCGGTGGGTGCGGGGGCGGGAGTGGCCGGCTGGCTGCTGGTTTCTGCCGGCTGAGACACCGGTTTGGGGACTTCAGCGGAGGTTTCTGGCGAAGCCAGCCAGCCCATTAACAACATTAATCCCACCAGTGCGGCTAATGCTACAACAACAATTACCGCAACAGATTGAAGCCGTTTGTTATTAATAAGCTGAGACGGTGTCATGAAATACCCAGAGTCTATTCAGGCCACACTGCCAGAGAAATTGTGGTTTGAGGGAAATTAAGTCCGGAACTTTTTGAGGCGCCTTGCCTTCACTACAAGGTGCATAACATCTAAAAGCATCCAGTCGAAGCGTAGTTTTGTTAGGCCGGAGTTGAATAACTCAACTTGTATAAATAATAGCATAAGCCTATCAAAGTAGCAATGCCCTGCCCAAACGCACCGCTATTAAGGAGTCGCTTTTCAATGGAAAAAGTTACGCTAATTTGGGGAAACTCAAGTCGTCAATACTATATATGGTAGTGTTGCTTCAAATTTGGCGGGCTTTACCTATACTTTCTCAGAAATTGGTTAGAAAATTCTAACAAAGCCTAACTGCTCACCATCATTTTAAAACTTGACTCCTTTGGAGGTAAGTGTAAGATACAACGTTGCGATTTGTCTGCTTCACTTTGGGAAGGAAGGGCAAGCAGCACCGGGGCGGCCATTTTGGCCGGTTCCCCGTATTTGCTTTAGGGAGATGCGCACGTGGCCCAACTGGGTGAACTGCTCAAACGAGCACGAGAAGAACAAAACATCACGCTGGACGACGCCGCTCAGGCAACACACATCCGGCAAAACCTGTTGGCAGCTTTAGAAGCTGACAATTATAAAGCCTTCCCCTCGCCGGTGATTGTGCGCGGGATGATCCGTAATTACGCCAAATTTCTGGGCCTGAATCCGGTTGACGCGCTGCGGCTGTACGATGGCAACGGCGTAGTCCCCGTTAAAGGCCAGCGCCTCACGCCGGACGGCATCGAATTTATGAACCTGTCGATGTCGCCGCGCTCGGTTATCAATTGGGAACTGATCATTGGTGTTTTGCTGTTGCTGATCGCCGCCGGCGGAATTGGCTACCTGGCCTACGGCAACGTGGCGCAAACCAGCGTTACCGCCACCCCCACCCGCACCCCGCTGGCCGCCGGGATGACGGAAGACTCGGCGCTGGTGCTGCCCACCGTCACCTCGCTGCCCACCAGCACCCCCACCCCGCTGCCCCCCACCGAAACACCCACCCCGATTGTGTATTCCGGGGTCATGGTCGATCTGGTGGTGAGCCAATCCTCGTGGGTGCAAATTTTGGCCGATGATGTCAAAGTGTTTGAGGGGATTCTGCAAGCCGGCGATACGCGCAGTTGGAGCGGCGAGCGCCGCGTGGCTATTCGGGCCGGCAACGGCGGCGGCGTAGAGGTATTTGTCAACGGCATCAGCCGCGGGCTAATGGGCGCTGAAGGACAGGTGGTTGATCAGCTTTGGGAAAAGGTTGATGACCCGGCCGCGCTCACGCCGCAACCGCAACAAACACCCGCCGCCGAGATAACCCCCACAATTCAAGCCGATGTTCTGGCCGAACCGCCGCCCACCGAGACCCCAACTCCCGCAGGCGGTGAAGCCGAAAACCCCGCGCCGCTGGAATCGGCTCCGCAGGGCGAAGGCCAGTAGCTAGCGCAACGCCTCGTCGCAGCGGTCAACAAAGCCGCATGCCGCGCATTTGCCGGGTTGGTCGTGGCTGCGCGGCGCTTCATCGGTCAGCCGGGCCTGGCGCACATCGGCCATTACCTGCATCAGTTCGGCCCGCAAATCGCGGTTAAAATCCACTTCAAACAAAGCATCGGCATATTTGAGCAGCCCGTGCGGCGGCGTTTGGCCGGTAGTTTCCTCAACCAGCAGGCAGTAGGCCGCCAGTTGCAGAATATGCCCCAGATAGGGCACCCGCGGCGCGGCGCCGGATTTTACTTCGACGGGGATGAGGCCGGCGGGTGTTTGCACCAGATAATCCGGTTTGCCCACCAGTTGGTATTTGGCCGAAAACAGCGGCTGCGGCGCGGGCTGCCAGTTTTGGCCGTGGGTATCGGCGTACACCAGCCGGCCCTGCGGCAGGCCGCTCCGGCGGCGCAACGCAATGGAGCGGATCATCAACCAGCCGCCCAGCGCCAGCAACATCAGCCCCAATCCCCAAACCATCAGCCTGCCCCCAGCGCAATTGCGCCCAGCAGCATCAGCAGCCCCACAGCAACCAGCGCCAGCCCCAGCCACTGCCAGCGAATTGCCGTTTGCACCTGCCCGTGGTGCTCGGCGTGACGAGCCTGCCCAAGGGCCAGCCGCTCGCGCCGGGCCGGCTCAAATTTTTTTATATGCCGATACCACCACGCCCGCCGGCAAAATTCAAATTCGCCCAGCTCGCTGGCTTTAATCAGCGTTAGGTTCGGCGGTTCCGGTCTCGAGGTCATCGTCCGTTTCCTGCCAGCCGGGGGAGTCATCGGCCAGGGCAACGCCAAACTTCTGCTCAAAGGCCTGCAGCGCCTCTTTCATCGATTCCTGGCGCATGGCGGTGGTCACGTCGCCGCGGGTGCGTTCCAGCACGCCGCGAACCATATCGGTGGTGCGGCGCAGCCCGCCGGTAATGGCGCTGGGAAAATCAACGGTCACCAGCAAACTGTAGATGTCGTCCATGTGGGACAAAATGCGGTCGGCCAGCACTACGTTGCCCCGGCGCAGCGCATCGAGGGCGAAGCGGCGCAGTTCGCCGGCGGCCTCGGCCAGCCCGTTGAGATAGGCCGCGTTTTCCACGTTGATGTCGGCGGGAGCGGGCGCGGGTTCTTCCAAAATAATGGCCCGCGTCAAATGCGCTTCGGCCAGCTCTTTGAGGCTGTCCTGGGTGTAGCCGGCGTAGTACACATCGGGGAATTGCCGCGCTTCGGCCAGCATTTCGGCGGCGGTGCGCTGGGCGGTATCCAGCAGCGCCCGCGCCTCGGCGTTATCGCCGCGGTGGGTAGCCCGGATGGAGTTGGCGCAGTAGCGGATCAGCTCGCGCGAACGCTGGAGGGTGCGGTCGCGCACTGCGCTTTTTTCCTCAAAATCCTGATTGATGCCGTCGATAATGGTTTGGAGTTTTTGAGCCAGCACTTCTGAATTTTCCATAAATTGTTTGGCAGAACGGCCTGCCTCTCCTTGATTAACTATTAGTCCAACAAAAAGTCGCCCCAATATGGGACGACTTGAGTTTGCCCTACAGTTCAATTGTTGTCAAACGTGCCGGTTAAAAGGGAATTTCATCCTCCGGCATGCCGGGGCCGCTATCGCCGCCGCCGCCGCCAAAGCTGTCACTGCCGCCCGAGTCGAAGCCGCCGCTGTTGTCGCCGCGCGTACCCAAAAACTTCACTTCGAGCGCGGTGACTTCGTAACTGGCCCGCCAACTGCCATCCTGCGCCTGCCACACGCGCGGCCCGCCGGAATCTTTATCGACGGTTAGCCGACCTTCGACCAGTACCTGGCGGCCTTTGCTCAGATATTGGTTGCAGGTTTCGGCCAGTTTACCCCAGGTAGACACCCGGAACCAGACCGTTTCTTCCTGCGGATTGCCCTGGTTGTCGCTCCAGCGGCGGCTGGTGGCCACGCTGAAGTTACAAACCGCCTGCCCCGATGGCGTGTAGCGCAGTTCGGGGTCTCTGCCCAAGTTGCCCACTATTGTTAATTTTTGGTACATTTCCGCCTCCTGTCAGTAAATAGTGAGAATATATGTTCTATTATTAGCAATTTTACTACCGGGGAAATGATTTGTCAAAATTGATTTGCGGTTTGGGAACGCTACTGGCTGATGGTCAGCGACAATCCCTGGAGTTCTGAAAGAGGGAGCGGCAGGCCGCCGCGCGCGCCGGCTTTCACATCAAACAGCTCCAGATAGAGCTGGCCGGCCTGCTGCGC
Organism: uncultured Caldilineaceae bacterium; assembly: GCA_964407935.1. Taxonomy (GTDB): domain Bacteria; phylum Chloroflexota; class Anaerolineae; order 4572-78; family J111; genus J095. Next base: position 8,634 of record CAYOXS010000025.1, on the reverse strand, counting down.
GGTGAAGGTAAACGTGGCCAGATTAACCTCCCCGGTCAGGTTATCAACCTGCCCCTGCCGGCTGGCCACAAACGCCAGTTCGCCGGCGTCGTTGTCGAGGGTCTGGTTGAGCACCAGCCCAAACGAGGGGTTAACCCGCACCTCGTCGGCTTGCAGCAGGGTGGGGTCAAAATTGAGCCGGAGCTGTGCGCCGAACAGGCCGGGGTCCGTGACCCGATTGGCCACCACCGACACCGCGAAAGTTTGGCCTACCCGCACGGCAGCCGGGCCAACCAGGCTGAGGCTGTTGGCCGGCAGCGGCCGCACACTGACCGGCCCGCTTTGAAGCTGAGTGGTGTTGAAGCCATCGCTGGCAATAATTTTGAGCCGCATGTTGTCGCTGGCGGTGAGTTGGCCGCTGTAAAACGTGGTCGATGTTTCAGTAAGGCGCAGCGCCAGCGGCAGCCAGCGCTGGCCGCCATCGGGGCTGTAAAACAGGTCAAAGGTCAGCGGGTCGCCATCGGCGTCCGTGGCTGCCCACGAAATAGTTTGCTGGCCGACCAGCACGTCGCCGGCGCGGGGCGAGCGCCATTCTACCTGCGGCGGGTGGTTGCTGGGCGTAACGCTGGCCAATTGGAGCTGCTTTTGGCTGAGCGTGACCCGGCCAACGTCATCGGGATTAATGCCGGGCAGGGTGATAAAAAACGGGGCCGGCTCGGTGGGCTGGCCGGTTTCCAGGTCGATGAAGCCGGCATCGAAGCAGCGCTGCCCCAGTGAGCGGCCATCTTTGGCCTCGATCAGCAGGCAGTAATCCTGGCCGGGCGGTGAAAAATTCAGCGGCGGGGCAAAAGCGGCGGCGCTGCCAAAGGCATCGCCATCCAGCCGCAGCACTTCGGGCCGGGTGACCGTGCCGTTGGGGTAGATGACGCCGGTGACCAGCAGCGTGCCGGCCGGGGTGGTTTCTGCCTGCGGGCTGAAATTGGTAAACAACTGCTCAAACGATTGTTTGGGCTGCAAAAACGGGCTATCAAACAGTTTGCGATAGGTGTGCGGCGAAATCCACGGCCGGGCGCAGTAGGCCATCATATCGTAATACGAAGGCGGGTAGATGACCGGCGGGTCGCTGTACAGATCGATGCCAAATTCCTGAATGTTTGCGGTTTGGGAATAGGGCCAGGCGGGATCAACGCGAATATCGGCCCCGGCGGCGCGGAAACAGGCGTCGTCTTCCTCAAAAGTAGGCGACCAGGCGTGCTGCGCGCCCAGATTGTGGGCAATTTCGTGGGCCAAAATCCGCGGCCCGCCGATGTCCGGTTCCGGGCGTAGGCCGCCAAAGGCCACCCGACTGGAGTGCGGCCCGGCGCAGTTGGGACACCAAAACGGGTCGGACGCGCCGCCGTTGTAAATTTCAGACGGCAGCCAGCCAAAAAGCTGGTCGGGCCGCTGGTCGGCGGGCTGGGCCTGGGCGTAAAACCAAAAGCTGAACAACAACTGGCGTAGCAGCTCGCTTTTGGCCACATCGCTGCGCCAGACCAAATCCGGCACCGGCAGCCGGTAATATTCCACGCCGGGGATGGGGTACATGCGCAGCAGCCAGTAGCCGGCGTCCTGCGGATTGGCCGGCTGACGGCCACCCGCCTCGATGGGCAGGTAGGCGATGCGCAGCGGTTTGCGCACAGCAAACTCGCGGGTGAGGCTGAGCGAGGCGGGCGGCCGGCCAGTTTCAACCGACGGCTGGGCCTCAAGCTGAAAAGTGATCTGGCCGGTCAGCCAGTCGGGAGGCGGGGAAAATTCAAAATTGACCGAGTTGGCCAGCCCGGCCCGGACATCAAACAGCGGCAGCGGCGACACGCGGGCCAGCTCGGCTGCGGATAAGGTGCGCGCTTCGGCGGCGCGTTCCTGCCCATCCTTGAACAGGCGCAGCGTCACTTGGGTATCGTTACCGGGGCAGGGGCCGTTGCAAGCCAGATAAACCCGCACCAGCGTGTGCCGCCCGGCCACCAGCGGCATCGAGTTGTTGCAAAAGATATTGTCTTCGGCGGCGGGGTTGGGGTTGCAGCGAGGCAGTTCCGGCTCGTTGAACACCTGAATACCCTGCGTAATTTCCACGCCGCGCAGCGCGACCGCCGTGTCGGGCGGCCGTTCCGCCGGGAACGGCGGCGCGGGCAGCACTTCCGGCGCCGGCGGCGCGATTGCGCCATCAACGGGCAGCGACGACGGGGCGCTGCGGCCCGGTTCGGTGGCAGAGGGCGCGGCAAATTCATCGGCGCGCGACTCGCGGCGTGGGCCAAGCAGCACCAAACTCAGCACCGCCGTCAGGGTGATTAATAGGAGGACCAACAGCAGCAAAAACGGCAAAAGCGCGCTTTTGGGCTGGGCGGCGGTTGGATCAGTGTCCGGCGCTTGCAGCAGCCGGTTTGTTGGCCACGGTGATTTTTCCATCGGCGGGATGACTGTTGTTTATTAAAGAGCATTCAACCTCACTATAACACCGGCCGCGGCGGCATTCAATGGGATTTTAGGGTAGTCTTTTGGCTCAGAACGGGTTTTGCAGTAAAATTTGGAATACTCTTGCCAAAGGTGACTCCACTTGAAAATAAAACTGACCGGACTGCTGCTGCTCGTGCTGGTTTTGCTGCCGGGGGTGGCTCTGGCCCAAAGCCCAACCATTGCCGAGCTGACCGTAGAACTGTGGCCCGAATATGACCGGCCCGAAGTGCTGGTGATTCAGCGCATCACCCTGAGCGACAGCACGCCGCTGCCGGCAACACTAACCCTGAATTTTCCGCCCTACGTTGATGCCCTGCACGCCATTGCCGTGGAGCGCAACGGCGGCCTGTTTTCTGTGGAGCAGAATAATGTGGTCACTGCCAGCACCGCTAACGCGCTGCAAGTTACGCTCTCGGTAGACAGCCCCCGGCTGCAACTGGAATATTACGACCCCCAACTGCTGGCCAAACAGGGCGAGCAGCGCCAACTGGAGTACACCTACACCGCCGACTATCCGGTGACCGCGGCCCGGTTTCAGGTGCAGCAACCGCTGCAAGCCAGCGCGCTGTCGCTGACGCCGGCCGAAACCGGCAGCTTTACCGACCAAAACGGCGTAACCTACAAAATGCTGGAAACCGCCGGGCTGGCCGCCGGCGATTTGGTGCAGATGAGCGCCGCGTACACGCGCAGCACCGATCAACCCTCGGCAGAGTTACTGGCCAGCCAAACGCCGGCGAGCGGGCAGCCGGCCGATATTCAGGTAATCACCAACGAGGGGCCGGACAGCCGCCAGACGCCGTGGGGCTACCTGTTAATTGGTTTTGGCGTGTTGCTGTTGCTGGCTACCGGCGGTTATTGGTGGTGGTCTAACCGGCCGCAGGCCGCCACCGTCGTTCCCCCCCGAACGCCCTCGCCGCGGCCGGTGCGCGCCACTAAACGGCCGATCAGCCGGAATGTACCGCGCAGCCAGCCGGCCGACGAGGCCAGCGGTGGCTACTGCCACCAGTGCGGCACCGCCCTGCGCAGCGACTCAAAGTTTTGTCACGTGTGTGGCGCGCCCCGGCGCACCGCCTGAACCAACCCGCGAGCAAATGATGCCTATCGACTCACCTCCAACCGAAAAATACACAACGCCAGCCGGCGTCAGAATCAGCCTGCTGGTGCTGGCCATTTTGGTGCTGGCCTCGCTGGCGCTGAACGCCTACCTCATTCAGCAATGGCTGCAGGCCAAAGCGCAGGTCTCGCAACTGGGTCGGAATATTCAGCCGATGGTGCAGCAAACCTTTGACAGCCTTGACCGCGGGCTGGCAGATTTTCAGCAATCAACGCTGGAATTCAACGTGCAGGTTAACCAGCAGGTGCCGCTGCAAACCGAGGTTTCTTTCAGCGACACCATCGACATTCCACTGCAGATGACCATCCCTATCAGCCACGAAATCAAAACTACAATTATGGTCGATCCCTTTGGCGCGGGTTTTACCGTGCCGATGGCCGTTAACGTGCCCATCAACATGGAATTTCCCATTAACCAACGGCTCTCCATCCCCATCAACCGCACCATCCCCATTTCAACCAGCGTCCCGCTGAGCCTGACTCTGCCCATCAACATTCCCATCAGCGATACCAGCCTGGCCCCCACCCTCGACCAGATTCGCCAGGGCGCCGGTGATTTTGAGCAGCAATTAAACCAAACCTTGTCTGGCATTGAATAACATGGCCGACACCATTATTTTGACCGAAAATCTGACCAAAAAGTTTGGCAGCGAGGTGGCCGTGCAGGATGTTTCGATGGAAATTCCGCGCGGCGCGATTGTGGGCTTCATCGGCCCCAGCGGTTCTGGCAAAACCACTACCGTACGGCTGCTCACCGGCATTTACAGCCCCACCTCTGGCTTTGCCACGGTGCTGGGCCAGCGACCGGCCAATTTCACCCGCATCACCCGCGAAAAAATTGGCTACATGCCCCAGCTTTTTGCTCTCTACCCGGAGCTGTCGGTGTGGGAGAATCTTAATTTTGCCGCTTCCATTTACGGCATGCCCCTGGCCCGTGACCAGCGTTTTAACGAATTGCTGGAATTTGTGGAGCTGGACAAACACAAAAAAAAGCTGGCCCGCAATCTGTCCGGCGGGATGAAACGCCGGCTCAGTTTGGCCGCCACGCTCACCCACAGCCCGGAGCTGGTTTTTTTGGATGAACCCACCGCCGGCATCGACCCGGTGCTGCGCCGCAAATTCTGGGATCGATTTGCCGCCCTCAAAGCCAACGAGCAGACGCTGTTTGTGACCACCCAATATGTGGGCGAGGCCGCCTACTGCGACAAAATTGGGGTGATGGTTCAGGGCCGGCTGCTGGATAACAAACTGCGCACCCCCACCGAACTGCGCCGCGATGCCTTTGGCGGCGAGGTGGTAGACCTGTTTACCAAAGAGCGGCTGATTCACAAAGATTTGCGCCAGTTGCGCGGCCTGCCATTTGTGGCGGGCAAAGTTGAGCGCATCAGCGGCGGCACCGGGGTGCGGATTATAGTTGATCAGGCCAACACCGCCATTCCGGCCTTGCTGGAATGGTGCCAGCAGGAGTACGTACCCGTGGAGTCCGTTGAAGAATACCTGCCCCCCTTTGATGATGTTTTTGTTGAACTGGTAAAAAATGAACCTGTCTCAGACTGAAATTTCTCGCGTTTTTATCCGCATTTCGTCATTTTTGCTCAAAGAGATGCTGGAAATTGCCCGCCAGCCCATGCTGCTGGTTACGCTGGTGCTGGGGCCGTTTTTGATTTTGCTCTTCTTCGGTATCGGCTTTCGCAACGAGCCGCAAGCCCTGCGCACCCTGTTTGTGGTTGAGGCCGGCAGCCCGCTGGCCGACCGGATTGAGCAGTACGCCACCACGCTGGGCCGTCAGCTTATTTTTGAGGGCATCACCAGCGATGCCGAAGAGGCCAAAGCCCGGCTGGCCGCCGGCCAGGTTGACCTGGTGGTGATTGTCCCGCCCGACCCGTTTGACAGCGTGCGCAACAACAACCAGGCCATCTTCGACCTGCTGCACCAGCAAATCAACCCCCTGCAAGCCGATTACGTGAGCGTGTTTGGCCGGGTTTACGTCGATGAGGTCAACCGCCGCATTTTGCGCTACATCACCGCTGCCGGCCAGGTTGACGTGGAAAAAATTGATGGCACGCTCGATGTGGTGCGCGGCAACATCGACACCCTCAAAACCGCGCTTCAGGACTGCGCCGATACGTTGGAAAAAGTTAACGAATCTGACGCCTGCAACAGCGAAACCATCAACAACTACGCAAATCAGGTTGACAGCAGCGTTGACGAAGTGCGGCTGCAACTGAAAGACAACCCCGGCCTGTCAGATTCGGCCCAGCGCTGGCTGCGCGGCGAAACGCACATTAATCCCGAAGCCCAGCTTCAGCCCACCGTCAACCGGCTGGTGCGCAACACCAACAAACTGGTCGATCTGGAACAGGCGCAGCAAACCACCGACGCCTATCTCGACCAGATCAAAAATCTGACCAGCCTGGAAAACGATCTGGACATCATTCGCCAGCGGCTGGCCGAATTTGCCGGCATCAACCCCCAAATTCTGGTCAGCCCCTTTCGCAGCCAGGTCACCAACACCGCCACCATCGGCGCGACCGTAACCGATTACTACGCCCCGGCGGTAATTATGATGCTTTTGCAACACCTCACAGTTACCTTTGCGGCGCTGTCGCTGGTACGGGAGCGGCTGCTTGGCTCGATGGAACTGTTTACCGTGTCGCCCATTTCCGCGATTGAAACGCTGCTGGGCAAATATCTGAGCTACCTGATTTTTGGCAGCATGCTGGCGCTGGTGCTGTTTGGGCTGATCATTTTTGGCATGCAGGTGCCGCTGCTGGGCAGCGGCTGGGCCGCCGCCGGAACAGTGCTGGCTGTGATTTTCGCCTCGCTGGGGATTGGTTTTGTCATTTCGCTAATTTCCACCACCGACACCCAGGCCGTGCAATATTCCATGATTGTACTGCTGACCAGCGTCTTTTTTAGCGGCTTCATTTTAGAACTGCACACCCTGTGGGAACCGGTGCGGACGATCAGTTGGCTGCTGCCGGTAACTTACGGCATTTTGCTGCTGCGTGATATAATGCTGCGCGGCTACGCCATCAACGCGCCGCTGATGTGGCAGTTGGCGGCCATTGGCGCGGTTTTGTTTGGGCTGGCCTGGTGGCTGCTGCGCCGCTCGATGCAACAGTTTAAATGACAACACAAATATTATTTTCAATAGAGTGCGACAGTCTCAATCGGGAGACCAACGAGAGTGAAAATTTTGCGTAGGGGCGCTTCGCGAACCGCCCCAACATTCGCAATTCGCTTGTTTTGGACTCCGGTTACAATTTTTTAGAGTCGGGGGCAGGAACGCACCCTAATTCCTGACTCCTGAATCCTGCCCCCTGAATCCTGTTTTTAAAGGAGACCCTATGACCACGCCAAACACCTGGTACTGGAAACTCTGGAAATATTCGGTGATGCTGGTGGGCCTGTATGCCATCATCAACCTCATCTCCGACTTTTTTGGCTTTGGACTGATGCCCTATTCCTGGCCGGCTTTTTTGTATGTCGTCATTTCGTGGGTCATATTAAGGTTTGTATTTAAACGGAGCAGTTGGTAACTATGCGCAAAATCTTCGGACTGGCGCTGCTGGCGGTAGTGCTGCTGGCCGCGCCAACCCACGCCCAATCCACCGCCGAACAGATTGCCTTTGCCGCCTATCGCCACGGCCAGTGGGACATTTTTACCGTTTCGCCCGCCGATGGCAGCCTGCGCCAGCTCACCAACACCCCCTTTGCAGACACCGACCCGGCCTTTTCGCCGGATGGCGCGCGGCTGGCTTTTGCCTCTCGGCGCGAGGGTAACTGGGATGTCTACCTGCTCGATCTGGCTACCGGGCAGGAAACCCGGCTGACCGACTCGCCGCAGTACGACGGCGCGCCTACCTGGCGGCCCGATGGCGAAGCCATCGCCTACGAATCGTACCAGGCCGGCAATCTCGACATCTGGCAGATTGAGCTGGGCAGCGACGCGCCGGCCAATCTCACCGTCGGCTCCGAGGCCGGCGATTTTGGCCCGGCCTACAGCCCCACCGAGCCGGTCATCGCCTTTTCAAGCTGGCGCGAGGGCAGCAAAGACCTGTTTCTGCTCAACCCGGCCAGCGGTGAAACCCGGCGATTGACCGACAGCGCCACCGCCGAAGAGTGGCCGGCCTGGCGACCCGACGGGCAGGCGCTGGCTTTTGTAACCGATGATCTGGGCGACCGCGAAGTTTACGCCCTGTCATTGGCCGAACCGCCGGCGGCAGGCGGCGCGGCGGAGCACGTTACCTGGCTGGGCCGCACCGATGGCCCGGCCTGGAATCCCGCCGGCGATGCCATTGTTGCCGTCTTTCATCGCTGGGACGGCGACCAGTTGATGCTCACCCATCCCGCCGCCGGGCACGCCCTGCCCACCGAACTGACCGGCCTGACCACCATTCAGGGCCGGCTGGCCTGGCACCCCCGGGCCGTGCTGTTTGGCGACCCGCTCGGCAGCCTGGCCGGCAGCGGCGAATCGCCGCTCTACACCGAAACCATCGCCCGCAGCGACGACCCCGCCGCCGAACCCTACAGCCTGATTCGCCAAAATGATATTACCACCGGCACGCCGTGGCTGGCCGACACCGTGGACGACTCGTTTCAGGCCTGGCGGCAGCGGCTGCGCCGTGAAGCGGGCTACGACTTTTTGCAGCAGCTTTCGGATGCCTCGCGGGATGTGGGCAGCTACACCGAAACTTCGCAGTATGCCAGTTGGCACAAAAGCGGCCGGGCCGTTGACACCCTGTTTGATTACCACCTCAACGGCGAACTGGCCCACCAGATAGTCAAAGAGAATTACGGCGGCGAAACCTACTGGCGCATTTTTCTCAAATGCGCCGACCAATCCGGCCGCTGCGGCCGGCCGCTCACGGCCAACCCGTGGAACTACAGCGCCCGCGCCCGCACCGAAATTGCGCCGGAACAGGGCGGCATCGAACGCAAGATTATGCCCGGTTATTATGTTGATATGACCGCCCTGGCCCGCGAGTATGGCTGGGACCGGATATCCTCTTACGATGACGAAGAATTTGGCTGGACGTGGAATTTTAT
>CAYOXS010000024.1:22373-32390 GCA_964407935.1 uncultured Caldilineaceae bacterium | reverse complement strand
CAACGTTATGTAACGTTGCTGCGCGATTGGGCTACTCAATCGCGCCCGTATCATACCACAGGGACTTAAAAGACGCATGGCGGCCAGAAAAAATAAAGTTCAGCCGGCGCCAATTACCGAGCAAATCCGGGCCAGGCTGCAACCCTATCAGCGAGAAATCATCGGCGGCGGGCTTGTGCTGTTTACGTCCATCACTCTGCTCAGCCTGTTTTCGCTGACAGAGGGCCGGCTCAGCACGTGGTGGGCCGAGCTGTTTACCCGGCTGTTTGGCTGGGGAGCGGTGCCGGCGACGGTGCTACTGGGCGCGTTTGGCGTGCTGCTGCTCATCAGCCGGTTTAAATATGAGGACCAGCCTTTTCCGTTTGATGTTATTGTGGGGCTGGAGCTGTTGTTTGTGACCACGCTGGCGCTGGCCCATCTGCTGGCCGTTGAGCCGGGCGACTACGCCGTGCGGCTGGCCCGGCAGGGCGGGGGAGGCGGCTTTGTGGGCTGGGGCGTGAGTAACTTTTTTGTTGAACTGGTTGGCGCGACGGGCGCTATTTTGCTGCTGGCGCTGCTGGCGCTGCTGGCGCTGGCGCTCACCTTTCGGGTAGGCATGACCGATGCCGCCGCCTGGGCCGAGCTGCTCAATTCATGGGCCAGGCGCAAGCTTAATGAACAGCCACTCAACCAGCCGGCGGTGCCGGTGGCTGCGCCGCAGCTCAAACCGATCCCCTCCGCGCCCAAATCCAAACCGGAACCCAAAATCAAAGCGCTGCTCCCGCCGGCGATGTCCGTGGAAACGGCGCTGGCAACCATGCCGCCGGCCCGCCGCCAACTGCCGCCCATCGATTTGCTGGCCCCGCCCGCACAAGACCCGACCCGCGGCGCGAACGCGCGTTATCAGGCCCAGATTATCGAAGATACCCTGCGCGGTTTTGGCATCCCCGCCGAGGTCGCCGAGATAAATTCCGGCCCCACCGTGACCCAGTTTGGGCTGAAGCTGGGCACGCTTGAGCGCAAACTGCCCGACGGCGACGTGGTGCAGCAACGCATCCGGGTAAACAAAGTGGCGGCGCTCAGCAACGATCTGGCGCTGGCCCTGTCGGCGGCGCCTATTCGCATAGAAACGCCGGTGCCGGGCCGCCCGCTGGTGGGGATTGAAGTGCCCAACGCGGAAAAAACAATGGTGTCGCTGCGGGCGGTGGTGGAGGACCAGCATTTTCAAAAAAGCCGCAAACCGCTGCTGATGGCGCTGGGCAAAAACGTGGCCGGGCAGGCGGTGTCGGCCTCGCTGGCAGAAATGCCGCACCTGCTCATTGCCGGGGCCACCGGCTCGGGCAAGTCGGTGTGTGTGAATGCGCTCATTTGCACCCTGCTCATCACTTACGCCCCGGAACAACTTCGCTTTTTAATGGTTGACCCCAAAATGGTCGAGCTGACCAGTTTTAACGGCATCCCGCACCTGCTTGCGCCGGTGGTGACTGATTTTGATCAGGTGGTCGGCGCGCTGGCCTGGGTTACCCGTGAAATGGAACGGCGTTACAAATTGTTTGCCAAAATCGGGGCGCGCAGCCTGGGCAGCTACAACAAAAAAGTGACCACGCCCGCCGAGCGGCTGCCCTATCTGGTGGTGGTCATCGATGAGCTGGCCGATTTGATGATGATGGCCCCAGACGAGGTTGAGCGTTCCATCGCCCGCATTGCCCAGATGGCCCGCGCCACCGGCATCCACCTGATTATCGCCACCCAGCGCCCCTCGGTAGACGTGGTGACCGGGTTAATCAAAGCCAACTTCCCCACCCGCATCGCCTTTGCCGTGACCAGCCAGATCGACAGCCGGGTCATTTTAGATACGCCTGGCGCGGAAAAGCTGCTCGGCCGCGGCGACATGCTCTACATGGCCCCGGATTCGGCCAAATTGGCCCGGTTGCAGGGCTGTTTCGTTTCCGATGTGGAGATCAGCAACATCGTCAATTTCTGGAAGGCGCAGAACAGCACGCCCACCCAGGCCGTGGTTGACGGCGAGCGGGTGGGGGTTGAGCCGGAACTGCCGTGGGCCGATATTATGGCCGAGGCTGACAAGGACGACATGCTGGAAGAGGCGGTTAAACTGGTGGTTGAAGGCGGCCGGGCTTCGACCAGCCTGCTTCAGCGACGGCTGGGCATTGGCTATCCGCGCGCCTCGCGGCTGATGGACCAGCTCGAAGAGGAGGGCATCATCGGCCCAGCCAACGGGGCCAAACCCCGCGAAGTGCTGTGGCAGGATGACGAGGACGCCGCCGGCGAATACGCCGAATTTGAGCAGGATATCGTCGGGTAACCGGGCCGGAATATTTACGGCGCGCCGGTCAAGAAATGGCCGGCGCGTTTTTTGTTCCCCAATTCTCTGGCAGGAAATTGGGCTTGGTGCTATAATATCGCCACTTATTTTGGCAGGGTGTGTTGACATTTTGTTTTGTGTCATTCTGAGGAGCGTAGCGACGAAGAATCCCTCATCTGGTTCTGGCAAAGATGTGTTCAGGGATTATTCGCTCCTGTTGGTCGCTCAGAATGACATCGGTTGACAAATGTCAACAGAATCTGGAATCACGCAGAGAGGTGATTAGATGTCTGGACATAGTAAATGGAGCACCATCAAACGCAAAAAAGGCGCGGAAGACGCTAAACGCGGCAAGCTGTTTACCAAGCTGGCCCGCGATATTACGGTTGCTGCCCGCCACGGCAGCGGCGACCTCAACGCCAACCCGGCCCTGCGCATGGCCGTTGACAAAGCGCGGGGGGCCAACATGCCCAAAGACAACATCGAGCGGGCCATCAAAAAAGGTACCGGCGAGCTGGAAGGCGGCGAACTCGAGGAGATTACCTACGAAGCTTACGGGCCGCACGGCGTGCCGGTACTCATTCGCTGTTTGACGGACAACCGCAACCGCGCCCTGTCTGATGTGCGCCGCATTTTCAATAAAATGGGCGGCAACATGGCCGAAGCCGGCTCGGTGAGCTGGATGTTTGAAACCAAAGGCCACATCAGCATTGAACGCGACAAACAGGACCCGGACGAACTGTTTATGCAGGCCGTTGAAGCCGGGGCCGAAGACGTGGAGATTGGCGAGGAGTCGTTTGAAATTTACACCGCGGCCACCGATTTACATGCCGTGGTTTCGGCGCTGGAAGACGCCGGCCTGACCATCGACGAAGCCGAACTGCTGGAAATGCCCAAAAACGAGGTTGAACTGGGGCCGGATGAAACCATCAAAGTGATGGCCATCGTTGAGGCGCTGGAAGAGCTGGATGACGTTGACCAGGTCTTCTCTGGCCTGGCCATCAGCGATGAAGCCATTGCCGCGATGGAAGCCGCCTAGTGCGAGTGCTTGGGGTTGACCCTGGCACGGCTATTACCGGCTGGGGCGTGGTTGAAGGCGATGGCGACGCCCTGCAAATGATCGCCGGTGGGGTCATCACCACGCCGGCCGGCACGCCGCTCCCCCAGCGGCTGCAAGTGATTTACCGGGAACTCACCCAATTGATCGAGCAGTGGCGGCCCGAGACCGCCGCCATTGAAGAGTTGTTTTTTAGCAAAAACGCCAAAACTGCGCTGGCGGTAGGCCATGGGCGCGGCGCGGCCATGCTGGCGCTGGCCAATGCCGGCCTGCCCATCGCCGAATACAAGCCGCTGGAAGTGAAGCAGGCCATCACCGGCCACGGCGGAGCCGATAAAATCCAGATGCAGCATATGGTCAAGCTGCTGCTGCATCTGGACGACATCCCCCGCCCCGATGACGCCGCCGACGCGCTGGCCATTGCCATTTGCCACGTTCATTCCGCCCGGCTGCGGATGCTGGAGTAGAAACCATACCCTATGATTGGTTCGCTGCGCGGTGAAATTATCGATAAAAGTGAAGACAGCCTGCTCATTGAGGTGGGCGGCGTGGGCTACGTGGTGCTGGCCCCGGTGACGCTGCTCGATGTGCTGGAGGTGGGCGTAAAAACACTGATTTACACCCATCATCACATCCGCGAGCAGGAGATGACTCTGTTCGGCTTTGCCGATAAGGAAGAACTGGAGCTGTTTCGCACGCTGCTCAAAGTGCAGGGGATTGGCCCCAAAGTGGCGCTGGCCATCCTGTCGCATATCCCCGCCGAAACGCTGCGCCAGGCCGTAGCCAGCGGCGAAGCGGCCATTCTGGCCCGCGTGCCCGGCATCGGCCCCAAAAAAGCCAAGCAGATTGTCTTTCAGTTGAAAGATAAAATTGGCTACGAGGATATTTTTGCCGTGGGCGCGCCGGCCTTCAGCGATACCGACGGCGAGGTGATCGCCGCGCTCACCTCACTGGGCTACAGCGTGGTTGAGGCGCAGGCTGCCCTGCAGCAGCTCCCCGAAGACGTTAAAAAAGAGACGGTCGAAGAGAAAATCCGGGTGGCGCTGGGCAGCCTGGCTCGACTGTAGTTACCCCCCTACTTGCCAATACAAAACTTGCTGAAAATCGTATCGAGCAAATCCTCGGTGACGGTTTCGCCAGTGATTTGCCCCAGCGCCTCCACCGCCTCGCGCACATCAATCGATACCAGGTCCGGGGTGAGGCCGGCCTGCTGACCCTCAATCGCTGCCTCGGTGTGGTTAAGCGCCGATTGAATCAGCGCCTTGTGGCGCGGGTTGCTCATTAGCGGCGTGTCGGCGGTGGTCACGCTGCCGCCCAGCACCAGCTCCTCAACGGCCTCCTCCAGCCCGTCGATGCCGATGCCCGCCAGCGCCGAAATCCGCACCCGGGGCGCGGCTGGCAAAAAATCAGGCGGCGGTTCGATGGTCTCGTCGGCCAGCAGATCGGTTTTGTTGATGACCAGCAGTGCCGGTTTGCCGCGAACCAGCCGCTCGATGTCCCAATCGCCGTGGGCAACGGGCTGGCTGCCATCCACCACCAACAGCGCAATATCGGCCTGGCGCAGCGCCGCCTGGCTGCGCTCAATGCCAATGCGTTCCACGGCATCGCCGGCCTGGGCGCGAATACCGGCGGTATCGACCAGCACCAGTGGTATCCCGCCAATGTTGGCCGTTTCTTCCAGCGTATCGCGGGTGGTGCCGGGAATTTCGGTAACGATTGCCCGGTCGCCGCGCAGCAGGGCGTTGAGCAGGCTGCTTTTGCCCACGTTGGGCTGCCCAACAATTGCCGCTTTAACTCCCTGCCGGTAAATTTGGCCCACATCTGCGCTTTTGAGTAACTTTTGCAGCGTTTTACCGACTTCAAGTAAAGGCGTCACAATATCCTGAAAAGGGATTTCGTCTTCAACAAAATCGATGCTGGCCTCCAGAAAAGCCAATTGATCCATAAGCTGGCGGCGCACCGCCGCAACCTGGGCCGATAACCCGCCACTGAGCTGCCCGGTGGCCACGCGCAGGGCGGCCTCGGTTTTGGCCTCAATCACATCGAGCACGGCTTCGGCCTGCGATAAATCCAGCCGGCCGTTTAAAAAGGCGCGCAGCGTCAGTTCACCGGCTTCGGCCGGGCGAGCGCCCAGGTTCAGCACCAACTGCAAAATGCGGCGCAACGGCATTGGCCCGCCGTGCGCCTGAATTTCTATTACATCCTGGCGGGTGTAGCTGTGTGGCCGGGGCATGTGTACCACCAGCGCCTCGTCAATTGTTTCACCGGTGGCCGGGTCGATGATGGTGCCGTAGTGCAGCCGGTAGGGTTCAAAACGGGTTTTGCGCCACGCCGACCGGAATAATTTGTGGGCGATCATCGGCGCATCGGGGCCGCTGATCTTAATAATTCCTACGCCGCTTTGGCCTATTGACGTGGCAACGGCGGCTATGGTATCATCTAAACTGTACATAATTTGGGTAGACTCCCCGGTTAAGTACACTAAGTATCCACAGATTATACCATAAGCGCCGCCGGAATACTTGCGTGGTCAGGTTGACCGGTATGAGCGAATAGTGTGTCCCACAATGACCACTCTACGTGGATGGCTTAAAAAGCTCTTAGGTTTTTTCTCATCCAGCATAAGCAAAAAAATTATCACTCCTTATGCCATTTTAACGTTAATTTTGGCAGCCTTGGGGATTTTTGTGGTTGTCTGGCTGGTTGGCCGCTCATTCAATGAGCGGCTGGAAAACCAGCTCAAAGAAGCCGCCCAGGTGGTTAGCGATGAAATTGTCAACAGTGAGCGGATTCGGCTGGAAATTGAACGGGTTGTTGTCAGCACCATCGGCGTGGCCGAAGCCATCATTGACCGCGATACCGATACGCTGAGCGAGCTGATTCAGCCGGTTATTGCCAATGCCCAAAGAATTGACAGCATTATTATTGTTGATACCCAGGCCAAAGAACTGATCCGGTTTCATCGCCAGGGCACCGGTTCCAACGTTTTTGTGGAAACTACTTCCAACAGCGGGCTTGATTTGTCGGGGTGGCCTGTGCTGCGCGAGGTGCTGGCCGATCCAACCGGCGGCAAATCGGTGCAGTTGGTGCGCGACCCGGAAACAAACGAGCTGATTATCTACACCATTGGCCCGGTGCGTACCCCCGAAGGGACGATTGGGGCGGGTCTGATTGGCACCTATTTGAGCAAAGAGCTGGGCAATTTGCGCAACCTGGCGCTGGCGCAAATCACCCTGTTTGATGAAAACGGCAATGTGCTGGCTTCCACTTTCCCGTTGGACAATGAGCAGCTCAGTGCTGCGTTTTTATTTTTTGACAGCCAGCGCTATCGCGAGGTGCTTCAAAACGACAAAGTAACTCTGTTGGACCAAACCACCATTTCTGAGCAGGGCACCGACGGCGATGTCAGTATTAGCGACCGCGGCTATCGGTTGGCGTACGCGCCGTTTCGGCTGCGCGGGCAGGTTTACGGTATTTATGCCGTGGCGCTGCCCACCAGTTTTGTAACTGATGCCATCGGGCAGAGCCGAAATTTTCTTGTTCTTATCTTTTCCGCGGGCGTGCTGACCGTTTTCCTGATTGGTTATGTTGTGTCGCGCCGGATCAGCCAGCCTATTTTGCAGTTGGTCAAAACCGCCGAGGCGATTTCGGCGGGCAACCTTGACCAGCGAACCGGCTTGAACCGGTCCGACGAGATTGGGATTTTGGCCAGCACGTTTGACAAAATGACCGCCCAGTTGCAGCACCTGCTGAAAGTACAGGCAGAAGAGGCCAGCAAGCTCAACGCCATTTTAAACAGTATTGCCGATGGCGTGGTAGTGCAGGATATGCAGGGCAACATTGTAATTATGAACCCCGCCGCCGAACAGATTTTGGCGGTAATGGAGCATAATTATTTGCGGCGCTCGCTGCAGGCCGTTGGCCAAATGGAGCCGATTGAACTGCAACCGGGCGGCCGGGGTGAGTCATCGTTATTGAGTTATTTGAGTGGTTTTGCGTTTAAAGAAACGCACCGGTTTGAAGCCGGGCAGAAAATGTTCAGCGCGCTGTCCGCGCCGGTGGTTTCTGCGGATAACAGCGAGTTGGGCGCCGTGGTGGTGCTGCGCGATATTACCCGCGAGCATGAGTCTGAAAAGTTGAAAGATGATTTCATTACCAGTATGTCGCACGAGCTTCGCACGCCGTTAACGGCCATCAAAGGCTACAACGACCTGTTAAGGTTAACCGGAGCACGGCAGCTCGACATGCGCCAGATGGAATTCATCGACACCATTGGCCGCAATGTGGACGATTTGCTGGAAATTATTCAGCAAATGCTCGACCTGTCTCAAATTGACGCCGGAAACCTGGGGATTGACCGGGAACCGGTCGATCTGACCGAGTTGATTCAGGATGAAGCTGCCACATGGGAAGAAAAAATGAACGAGCGGGATATGGTTTTTGTAACCAATTTACCCCGGGAAATCATTTGGGTTGAAGGTGATTATGTGCGCCTGACGCGGGTAATGCACAATCTGATCAAAAACGCGCACAACTACACCCTGCCCGGCGGCCGGGTAGCGGTCACTGTGAGCCATGCCAATGGCGCGGTGCAGGTAGATGTGGAGGATACCGGCGTTGGCATTTCGGTGGCCAATCAGCGGTTTTTGTTTACCCGCTTTTTCCGGGCCATTCACGAAGAACACACCTTTGAAATCAGCGGGGCCGGCCTGGGACTGTACACCAGCAAAGCCATCGTTGAAGCTCACGGCGGTAAAATGTGGATGGCGAGCGAATTAAACCGTGGCAGCACCTTTAGTTTTTCGCTGGCGACCATTGCCGCTCCAGCGGCAAACGGCGATGACATTTATAATTGATTGTTATGACCAACAGAGTTGCAGAACCTCAGCATCCGGAAAATGAAACGGACTCAGTATCTCGTCGGGTTTTGATTGCCCTTCTGTTTTTGCTGTTGAGTTTTTTGTGCGTTTTCTGTTCCTCGTATTCTGCTCTGTTTTTTGTGAATCGGGACAGGATTACCGGCGGGATTAGGGCCAGAAGCCAGGCCGATTACGGGCCGGGGGTTTTGGTTTTGCTGGCCCCGGTAGACCGCGACCAGATCATTTCTGAAATTGTGCAGGATGAAATTGACCTGCAATCGACGCCGGTGCTGGTTGAGGCCGACGCGGTATCGGTGGCGCTGCTGCCCAAAATTACGCCGGTGGAAATTCTCTTTACACCGACCGCGATTGCGGCGATACCCACCTTTACCCCCACCCCGGAGCCGGGAGAAAGACCCGCCTCGCCTACAAACCCGCCGCCCGCCGGGCCAACATCTACTACGGCCCCAACTCAACCGTCGCCGACACCGGTGCCGTCAACTCCGCAACCACCAACATCAACACCGCCGCCCACGGCCACATCTGTGCCGGTGCCGCCCACCAGTACGCCCACGGTCACCCCGGTGCCGCCCACCAGCACGCCCACAGCCACACCGCTGCCGCCTACCAACACGCCGCCGCCTCCGCCGCCCACCAACGCCCCCCCCTCTGTTGGCAATGACGCCGCTACGGTAGCCGAGGGAAGTTCGATCATTATTAATGTGCTGGCCAATGATTCTGATAACGATGGGCTGCTGGTTGTTGGTTCGCTGACGGTTACCATCAACCCGGCCAACGGCACAGCGGTGGCCAACCCCTCAACCGGGCAGATTACCTATACCCCCACCACTAATTTCAACGGCACAGACACCTTTCAATACCGAATTTGTGATAATGACGGCGCGTGCAGTTTTGGCTCGGTGACGGTGACCATAACCCCGGTCAACACCGCGCCGGCTGCTGTTGATGATTTCCTTTCCCTGCCCGAAGACACGCCCACCACATTGAATGTGCTGGCCAACGATTCCGATGTCGATGGCCCCACGCTGTTCATCTCGGCGGTTGGCCTGCCGGCGATCGGCTCCGTGATCAATAATTCGACCAACCTGTTTTACACCCCGCCGCCCGATTACTTTGGGCCGGATGTGTTCACTTACACGGTCAGCGATGGCCTGTTAACCGATACAGCCACGGTGTCGCTAACCGTTACCCCGGTCAACGACCCGCCAATTGCCCGGCCAGACACCGTCTCTACCGCCGAAGATACTTCTGAGAGCATCGATGTACTGGCCAATGATTCCGATGTTGATGGCGATGTGCTGACAATCATTTCTGTGTCTGCGCCGGCCAACGGCACTGCAACCACCACCGGCCGGGTTGTTCTGTATTTCCCAAATCTCAATTTTGATGGTACAGACATTTTTACCTACGTCATCAGCGATGGATTGATTACCGCCACAAGCACAATAACGGTTAATATTGTGGCCATCAATGATCCCCCGCTGGCTGCGGCCGATGCGTATTCGACGGCGGTCAACACGGTTCTTTCGCAGCCGGCCCCCGGCGTGCTGGCCAACGATACCGACGTTGACAGCCCAAGCCTGCAAGCCGTATTGGCCGGCGGGCCGTCATCCGGCAGCCTGACGCTAAATTCCGACGGCAGCTTCACTTATACACCGGCGCTCAATTTTACCGGTGTGGCCACGTTTACCTACCAGGCCGGCGATGGCAGCGCCAGTTCCGGCCCGGCCACCGTCACCATCAATATAAATTAGGGCGCGTAACTAAATCGGTAAAAT
>CAYOXS010000024.1:0-22273 GCA_964407935.1 uncultured Caldilineaceae bacterium | reverse complement strand
CCCGGCCACCGTCACCATCAATATAAATTAGGGCGCGTAACTAAATCGGTAAAATCCAGACATGATGACAGGTGGTTGCCGGTGATCATACTTCCCCATAACATAAAGAAATGAACGCAGCAAAAGTCAGACAATTTGGAATCGCGCTGGTTCTGGGCACAATTTTGCCGCTGGTGCTGCTGTTCAGCCTGTCGGTTGGGCCGGCGCAGGGCGCGCCCCTGTTACAAGCGCCGGTATTAACGGTAAGCAAACAAGGGGCCAGCAACTGGGCGCAGCGAGTTAAGTTAACCTTTACCGGCACAGTAACCACTACGCTCACCGATTTTCCGGTGCTGGTTGTCCTCAACAGCGGCCGCATTAATTACGCTCAAACCCGGCCCAATGGTGAGGATATTCGCTTTGTGGACCCCAGCGGCAACCCGCTAAACTACGAAATTGAGACCTGGAATCCGGGCGGCAGTTCGTATGTGTGGGTTAAAGTGCCGCAAATTGCCTCTGCTGCTGATTTCATTTGGTTGTACTACGGCAACCCCGCCGCCCCGGACGCCCAAAACCCCGCCGCTGTGTGGACCAACAATTTTGGCGGTGTGTGGCACATGGATGCCAGTTTTGGGGATTCCTCCCCTTTTCAAAACGATGGCCAATCGACCCGGCCGCCCACCACCGCGGCAGGCTGGATAGCCAGCGCCCAAAATTACATTACCGATTTGGTTTATATTGATGTCGGCTCAAATACCAGTGTGGACGACGTTTTTTTCGGGGGCGGCGGCACCGTATCGGCCTGGATTAGGCCCATCGGCTGGGGCAAAGGCCCGTATGGCCGCATTGCCGATAAATCGAATACTGTCAATGCCGGTAACGGTTGGGGGGTTCAGCTTGATTCGCCCGGACGAACCCTGCGTTTTGAGCGAGACTACGCCGGTTCGCAGGGATCGTGGTTAGCGACTAATGATGCGATTCAACTCAACAACTGGCAGCATGTGGCGCTGGTTTATCAGGATGGGGCTGCCAACCAGCCGCTGATGTACATTAACGGCGTGCCGGTCGCCGTTCGCCTTTCTGATACACCTAATGGCAGTATCCAGTCAGATGCCAACCAGAATCTGTGGTTGGGTAATTTTTCCGGCTCACTCAACAACGCAGCCGATGACCGCGCCTTTGAAGGCATCATCGACGAGGTGCGCCTGGCGCGGGAGCAGCGCCCGGCAGACTGGATTTTGGCCGAGTATCGCTCGATGACCGATGCTTTTTTGCGGTACGACCCGCCGGAAATCGTTAATTCCACGGCGGGCGGCGTGGTTGGCGCGCCGTTTACTTACACGCTGACTGTTTCAAACACGGGCAACCAGGCTGCCACCGGCGTGGTTGTGTCAGATACGGTGCCGGCGGGGGCCAATTACGTTTCCGGCGGCGCATATGCGGTCGGCAGCAATACCGTTACCTGGACGGTGCCCTCAATTTTGCAGCAAAGCGCAGAAACCGTATCGTATGTGGTTACCACCTGCCAGTTGAGCCTGTATAACGATGATTATCAAGTGGTTGCCAGCAATGAGGGGGTAACCTCTGCGCCGGGCGCGGCGATTTTCTCCTTGTTGACCCCACCGGCGTTGACCGCTGCTTTTAATCATTCGGCGGTAATTTTGAACCGGCCGATTTTTTTCACCTCAACCAGTACTACCAATGGTGGCCCCATTGTTAGCCAGGATTGGGATCTGGGCAACGGCCAATTTGCAGCCGGTTCATTGGCCTCGACGACATTCAGTTCGCCGGGCATTTATACGGTGACGCTGGCCGTAACCGATACCTGCGGCTACGTTAATTCGGTCAGTCAGCCATTAACTGTGTCTCCGCCGATGCTTAATTTGAGCAAATCTGCCCAACCCCAACCCCCGGCCATCGGCGACCGCCTGACCTACACTCTGGTGGTGACCAACAGCGGGTTGGGTACGGCCACCGGGGTAACTATTTCTGATACGCTGGCGGCAAACGGCCAGTTAGATGCCGGCAGCATCGCTATTAGCCCGCCCGCCGTGGGCGGCTCAACCGGAACCCCGCCCCAGATTGCCCGTGGAATGACTGTTGGCCCCGGCGCGGCGGTTACAGTAACGTACGCGGTCACCGTGACCGATGGCCCCACCCTGACCAACACCGCCGCCGTCACCAGCGATCAGACGCCTGCGCCGGTTACGGCCGGGGCTGCCATTTCGGTTGCCTTTCCAGATGTCACCATCGGCAAAACGGTCACCCCAACGGTTGCCGTGCCGGGCCAGACCATCACTTATACCCTGATTTACACCAATCTGGGGCCGGGCCTGGCCAAAAATGTGATCATCACCGATCCGGTGCCGATCACGTTAACCGGCGTTGTCTCGTCATTTAGCGGCGCGCTGCTCACCCCGCTGCCCGGCCCCAATTTTAGCTGGCAGGCGGCTACGCTGTCGCCCGGTTCTGGCGGCCAGATCACGCTGGCCGGGCAGATTAACCCGCTGCTGCAAGCCGATACTGCGTTCACCAACACGGCCCAAATCACCAACAACCTCGAAGCCGGCAGCGCGCCCAATTCCAGTTCGGTGGGGGTGACGGTGTCGCTGCCCCGGGCAAGCTTTAGCGCCGCGACGTATCAGGTGGCTGAATCGGCGGGAGCAGCGGTCATCACCGTTAATTTGAGCATTGCTCCGCGCGCGCCGGTGAGCGTAACCTACACGGCCAGCAGCGGCACGGCCACCGCCGGCAGCGATTTTACGACGGCGAGCGGCCAGCTCACGTTTTCGCCGGGCACAACGTTGCTCACGTTTACGGTACCCATCACTAACGATATTATTGATGAAACCAATGAAACGGTGCTGCTGGCGTTGAGCGCCCCCCAAGGGGTGATTCTGGCTTCGCCGCAAAATGCGGTGCTGACGATTGTTGATGATGACGCGGTGCAGTTGGGCCTCAGTAAAAGCGGGCAGCCGGCGCTGGTGCGAGCCGGCCAGCGGCTCACCTACACCCTTGTTGTGAGCAATGCCGGCAACGCGCCGGCCACCGCCGGCATACTTTCCGATGCCATTCCGTCCGGCACCCAGTTTATCGCCAGCAGCCTGTCGATCCAGCCGCAGAGCGCCGGTTTGCCGGGCAGCCTGCCGGCGCTGGTCACCGGCCTCGCTGTTCCGCCGGGCGGGCAGGTCACCGTTACTTTTGCCGTAACCGTGACAATACCCGCTACCAACGGCGCAATCTTAACCAACACCGCGGCCGTTACCAGCAGCGAATCGCCCCTGCCGCTCACGGCGGTGACGACCAATACCGTGCTGGCTATTCCGGCGGTGCGCGTTCAAAAAAGCGGGCCAGCCACGGCCACGGTTGGCAGCCAGCTCAACTTTATTTTTACCGTGACCAACCCCGGCGATACGCTTTTGCAGATACAGGCTGTAAACGATAACCTGGCTGGCGCGGGGGTGTTCTCCGGCGGCGACAGCAACAGCAACAGCCGGCTTGACCCCGGCGAAGCGTGGCAGTACACCGGCTCGTACACGGTTCTGCCTACAGATGCATCGCCCATTACCAACACGGTCACGGTTACGGCTACCAGCCCCACCGGAATTCAGGTAACAGGCAGCAGCCAGCACAGCACCAGCCTGGATTACGCCCCGGTGCTGGCCCTCACCAAAACCGGCCCGATCAGCGCGACAGTGGGCCAGCAGGTTGTGTTTACGTTTACCCTGTCTCACGCGCCCGCCAGCGACGGGTCGCCGGTACACAGCCTCTCTGTCATCGACAACTACGCCGGGCCGGCCGCGCTGGTGAGTAGCGGCAACGGCAACTCGCTGCTGGAGTTAGGCGAAACGTGGGTTTACACCGCCGTTTACACCATTAAACCCACCAATCCCAACCCGCTGACCAATACCGCCGTTGCCATTGGCCGCGACGGCGATAATGAGCTGGTGACGGCTTCGGCGCAGCACGCCACCAATTTGAGCGGGTTTGACCCCAGCCTGTTTGTTGATAAAGATGGCCCGGCCAGCGCTCAGGTGGGCGATACCGCCATCTTTACATTTACGGTTATCAACGTGAATTTGCTGGCGGTGCAGTTGTATAATTTAGGCCCAATCAGTATTGCCGCCGTGGGCGATGGCTCGCCCATCGATATGACCTCGGTAACAGACTCGGTGGCCGGGCCGGGCACGTACATCAGCGGCGATTTTAACAGCAACGGGCGGCTCGATGGCGCGGAAGCCTGGGTGTATACCGCGGCCTACGTTATCCCGGCTACCGGCGCGGATACGCTGACCAATACCGTGACCGCGCTGGGGCTGGACCAGGATGGCCAGCCGGTTTCGGCCAATGATGTTCATTTGACGGATATTATCTACAGCCCGCAGTTGCAGTTGGCGCGAACCGGGCCAACCACGGCCACTGTGGCCCAAACGGTAAATTTTACCTACACGGTCAGCCACGCGCCCGCCAGCGATGGCTCGGCGGTGGGCAGCTTGAGCGTAACCAACTCGCTGGCGGGGGCGGCGGTGCTGCTGCCGGGCGGCGATGCCAACGGCAACAGCCGGTTGGACAGTAGCGAGACCTGGGTGTATACGGCCAGTTACACCGTGCGTTTCATCGACCCCAAACAGTTGGTGAATACCACTACCGTACAGGGCCGGAATATTGATGGCAGTTTGGTGATTGCTCAGGACAGTTACACGATTGTGGTGGATAAATCCGGGGCCAGCGGCGGCTTTATTTATTACTTCCCGCTGATCTTTAAAAATTGAGCGCCGGTGAATCTGCAAAAAAAGATCGATGACTCAATTGGGCCATCGATCTTTTTTGTTGGCAAATCAGGCGTCTAAAATTGCGCCTTAATTCAGCGCGTCGTAGGCAAAACGTTCAATATCGGTCTGCCCGTCGGGGTTGGTGACCAGCAAATCATAATTGCCGCTCACCAATGAGTTGGCCGGAATCAGCACATCAAAGCTGGTGCTGGTGGCCGGGCGGTCGCGTTCATCAACCAGTACCTCCACGGTCAGGCTGCCGTCATCCAGCTTGAGTTCAACCCGAAACCTAATCTGTTTGGGGAAGAAATTACGGCCCTGTATGGTGAGCAGGACGTCCTGGTTGATCCGGCCCGACGACGGGCTGACCCGGCTGATTTCCGGCGGCGAGGGAATGGCGGTGGGCGTGGCGTCGCTGGGCGGCCACACATCCGTCCGAATATCGAGCCGGCCGGTGGGGTTGATCACCACCAGATCGTACCTTTCGCTCAGCACCATCGCCGACAGCGGCGCTTGTCCCTCAAAACTGGTTGACGTGGCGGTGGGGCCAATTTGCAGCACAACGGTGGTAGGCCCGCGCAGTTCGGCGCGGAAACCCTGCGCTCGCGGGTCAAAATTTTCACCGGTAACTACCACCAAAATCTTGCCGGCCCCCATATCGGCCGTTACGTTGACGTTGCCAATTTTGGGCGTGGTTGGCGCCGGGGTGCGGGTGGGGGTTGGCCGGCGGGTGCCGGTGGGCGTTGGCTCGGGGCGGGGCGTGGCGGTGGGCGGCGGGAACGGCAAATAGATGGTTTGGCCGGGCAGAATGGTGAACGATTCCAGGCAGTTAACCTGCTGCAAATCGGCCACACTGACCAGCGTCCGTTCGGCCAATAGATTGAGCGTGTCGCCGACCTGCACCTGGTACAGCACCCAATTGGCCGGCGGCTGGCACGGGCCGCCCTTTTCGGCAACAGTGGGCGGCGGCGCTGCCGGGATGGGAGTATCGGTAGGGGGCGGTGGCGGCGGCAGGGTGGGGGTTTCGGTGGCGGCGGGCGGCGGCACGGGCGTCTCGGTGGCGGTGGGTGTGGGCGAAATTTCAACCGGCGCGACTGCCAGTGTCGCTGTGGCGGTGGGCGTATCGCCGGGCGGCGCGGGAACAGGTGTGTTGGTAGCCGCCGGCGGTGCAGGCGTGGTGGCGACGATCAGCGGGGTGGGGCTGGCCTGCGCCAGCGGCGTTTCTTCTGGCTGGGTATCCTGCATGGCCAGCAGAATTGCCCCAATCAGCGTCAAAACGACCACCAGCAGCGTTCCACCACCAATCAAAAAACGCTGCAAGGCCGATGAACTGCCATTTCCGTTAGATTTTGGGGCCATAAATGTAACCTGTTAATCGATATTAAGATCAAGCGGCGGAATGTCTACTTCCAGCCAGGGGTCATCAAACTGCTCGCTCACGGGCAGCAAAAAGTGAAAAATAGCGCCCTCGCCGATTTCAGATTCTACCCAGACGCGCCCGCCGTGGGCTTCGACCAGTGATTTGACAATGGACAGGCCCACGCCGGTTTCACCCAGCCCTTCAATGAGCGGCCGTTCGGCGCGGTAGAAGCGTTCAAAAACGCGGTTCAAATCTTTCTCGGCAATGCCGCCGCCGGAATCTTTAACCGACACGCGCAAAAACGGCGGGGCGACGGCTTCGGTGTTCACATCACCGTTATCCTGATAAATATCGGTGGAAATCTCGATGAAGCCGCCGGTTGGCGTTGATTTGATGGCATTGCTGAGCAGGTTGTTCATAATTTGCCGCACCGAATCGGGGTCGGCTTCTACCGGCGGCATATCGCGCGACAGGTTCATGTTGAGCGTAATATCGTTTTCTTCCAACTGAGCGCGGGCGTTGATAATGGTGTCTTCAATGACCTCAACCATATCCACCACCGACGGTCGCAATTCGAGCTGACCGGCGTCAATCGCGGTCACGCCAATCAGGTCGCTGAGCATCACGTTCATCCGCTCGATGTTGGCTTTGATGCGCTGCAAAAATTTGCGCTGCATTTCGCCCAGCGTGCCCACCGATTCGCCCACCAGCAGGTCGGTGTAGCCGGTGATGGAGGTCATCGGCGTGCGCAGTTCCTGCGAGAGCGAGGCGATGAATTCATCGCGGGCTTGCTGACTTTCGGCCTCGGCGGTCACATCGTACAAAATGGTCACCGAACCTTCTTTTTCGTCGCTGTCGGTGGAGGCCATCGGGCTGATGGTGGCTCGGAAAATCCGCTCGCCAATTTTCAGCGTCGAAGTGATCATCGGCTCGCGGCCGGCCAAAAACTGGTCGAGCATTTTTTGCCAGCGTTCGTCTTTAACGGCTTCGGCCAGGGGGCTGCCCATCAACTGCCGGTTGCTTTTGTTGAGCATGTCACTGGCCACGCTGTTGACCCGGTTAATTTTTTGCTGCGAATCGGCCACAATCACGCCGCAGCTCAAATCTTCCAGTTCGGCGCTGGCCTCGGAGCTGCTGAGCGCGGCCGGCACCACGGCAAACTGCTGGCTGCGGGTGCGGGCCTGTTTGAGCGCCCGGGCCAGTTTGCGGGCGCGGTCGTTGCTGGTGGTCAGCGCCTCGTTGAGCCGTTCAATTTCAACGGTTTCCTGTTCCAGATGTTCAATTTTTTCCAGATAGGTTTGTCGTTCCGCTTCGAGCGCGGCCAGTTTTTGTTTTTGGGTCTCGGCCACGGCGGCAATTTCTTTGGCATGGCGTTCGCGCAATTTTGTTTTTTCAATAACCTCGGCCAAACTGGCGGCGCGCTGGCGGTATTGGGTCAGTTCCTGCTCAAGCTGGTTTTGCTGGGTTTCGTACTGGTGCAGCCGCTGGGCAAAAAGCGATACTTCCTCGCGGCTCTTTTTCAGCTCGGTTTCCATCGCGGCCAGTTTTTTACCCGATTCCAACTCCTGGTTGCGCAGTGTCCACGACAGGTGCTGCGATTTGGACGAGACCGTGGCGTATTCTTTGGCGTGATCAATGGCCACCACCGTTTGACCGGCCAGCGTTTTGCACAACTCAGCTTCGCTGTCGGTAAAGTGGCGTTTGGAATGGGCGTTGCCCAAAATCAGCACGCCGATGGGGTCGGCGTTTTTGAGCAGCGGCTGGACAATCAGCGGCCCCACATCGGCCGCGCCCATCAGCGTAAACAGCATCCTGATTTGGGTGTTGTCCTGATATTCGTCGATGACCACCTGATATTTGCGTTTGATGGCGTGTTTGATGATTTGCTGGTCGTTCACCGGGAACGTCACCGATTCGCCGCGCCCTTTGCGGCTGGGGTTGTAAATGGATACCAACCGCAGTTGCGACAGGTCGTTTTCGGTTTCCGGCAAAGCGATGGCGCACTGTTCGGCATCCAGCGCTTTGGCCACGCTTTGGGCCGCCCCATCCAGCACGTGTGATAACTCCAGCGAGGCGGTGATGGAGCGGGTGGCCTCAAACAGGCTGATCAGCCCCTTGATCTGGTCCAGCGAGATTTCGCTCAGGTTTTGCAGTTCGCGGCTGCGGGCGTTGAGCGTTTGCAGCGCGCCGTTGTACACGGCCACAGCAAAGAGCGGGTAGGCAATCAGCTCCATCACCCGCACCCAGAGCGGGTTGTGCGGCTGGGTGTAGTTGCCGCCCAAAAAAACGTGCAGCACGTAGCCCACCAGCAGCGCAGCAAAACTGAATATGGCAAACATGCGCTCGTCATCGAGGTTGGTGGCGCAGTTGATAGCCCCAAACAGCACCAGCACCACCTGCCAGCCCACAAAAAAGATTTCCCACGGGGTCTGGTTAAAATCGGGGCTGTCCCAAAACAAAACCGCCAAAAAGTAAAAAATGAAGGCGAAAACCGTGTTCACTGCCAGCAGCGTGTTGCCGGTGAGGCTGTTTTTTCGGAAATAGGGGGTAAAGCCCCACACCAAAAAACCCAGGCTGGTAATGGCCACCACGCGTTCAAACGGCGGCAGCCAAAAGTTGGCAATCTCCGCGGAGCTGCGGCCGATCATCGCCAAAATAAACAGCATCACCCGCAGCAGGGTGAGGCTGCCAAAGGCAATGGTTAAGCGGTAGGCGCGGAACGAATCAAGGTGTTTCCACTGCCACCAGGCCAGCACCAGTGCGGCTTCTATGCTGAAAAATGTGAACAAATAGTAGGCCAGGGCCAGGGCCGGGCTGGAAAGAAAGTTAAACACGGCAGGTTACTCCAAACGGAGTGATAATTTTATGGTAATCTGTTTAAGGTTTGATCATTATACCATAACTGAAATAGTTACGACAATAAGATTTGGAGGCTAACAGGGGACGCTACGGCGCGGAAACGCCGTAAATCCGGCGATAGGCGGCCAGGTTTTCGTACACCCGCCGGATGTAGGTGCGCGACTCCCAAAAGGGGATGGTTTCGACAAAAATGTCGAGGTCGTCGGAGGTTTTGATCCAGTCCAGCACATTGCCGGGGCCGGCGTTGTAGGCGGCCATCGCCGCCAGGGGGTTGTCTTCAAAAATGCCTAACTGCTGGCTGATGTACCATGCCCCCAATTTGATGTTGAGGTAGGGCAGCCACAGCATATCGGGATTGTAGGGGCCAAAGTCGCTGCGCTCAGCCACGTATTCGCCGGTGGTGGGCATTACCTGCATCAACCCGCGCGCGCCGGCAAACGATTCGGCGTCACGCTCAAACAGGCTTTCCTGCCGGATGAGCGAGGCCACCAGCGCCGGGTCAATCTCCAGCGCCGTGGCTTCTTTGACAATGACATCCTCATAATAAAAGGGGTAGTACATGCGCTGGATGAAAATGGGCACGTCTTTCACAGTATCCGCCGGCGACAGCGAAATGAGCCGGCCGGTGGCCAGAATCGACAGCTTGCCCAGTTCGTGGGTGTTAAAATACACCGCCAACTGGTACATGGCCAGTGGGTTGTCGCGGTAGGTGGTCCGGGCCGTTTCAAACTCAACAAGCGCCTTGTTGTGCAGCCCCAGTTTGAGCAGCCCGTCGCCGCGGCGAAAAGAGGGGTTGTTTTGAATGGCCTCGTGCAGCGGTGACAGGTTGGCGGTGGTGGTATCGGTGATCCATTCGCGCAGCCAGGCTTCGGCTTCCTGCCGCTCCTGCTCCAGCACAAACGGGCTGGGCAGCGCCAGCGGCACCGGCGCGGGCAGTTGGCCGGTCAGCCGGTCCTGGGCGCGGAGCCGGTAATAATCGTACGAGCCATCGGCGATTTCAGCCAGCACTTTTTGGGCCTCGTCGTGCTGGCCCAGATTTTCCAGTGCCCGGGCGCGCCAGTAGCCGCCAAAACTCACCAGATCGCTTTTGGGGTAGTTTTTGGCCAGAAGTTCCCAGTTTTCAATGGCAAGCTGGTATTTGCTCTGCAAAAACGCGGCTTGCCCAGCCCAGTACAGGGCGTCGCCGGCGTACTGGCTGGTGGGATGCGTGTCGAACAGTTGGCGCATGGTGGTGTAGGCATCTTCAAACAGTTCGTCGCTCATATCCAGCAGGCCGGCCCGCCACAGCGCTTCATCGGCGTTGGGGTCTTGCGGGGCGGCCCGGGCAAACTGGCGCAGCACGGTTTTGGCCCGGCTGTGATTGCCCTGCTCAATGAGGGTGCGGCCCATTTGCAGGTTGGCCTCGCCCCAGTGAAGGCTGTCGGGGTGGCTGTTGATGAGCCGGTCAAACGTGGCGATGGCGCTGTTGTACTGCCCCAACGCCTTCCACGACAGGCCGGTGAGCCACAGCGCTTCGTCAACCAGCGCCGGGTTTGGCGGCGGCAAAATTCGCTGGGTGATGGGCAGGGTGGCGGTGAGTCCGGCGGTGGCGGTAATCGGCGCGCTGCGGGTAATGGCCGTAGTCAGGGTCAGCGCCGATGTCGTGGTGACAGGCTCCGCCGCGGCCAGCTCCTCAACCTGGGCCAGATAGCGGCCAAACGCGCCGATGGCCGGCTCGTAGGCGTCGGCGTAATAGTCAATCAACCCGCGCTGAAATTCATCCACCGGTACGCCGGCGTTGACCAGCTCCACCAGCGCCAAATAGCTGTCGCGGGCGTCCGGGTAGTTATCAACGGCTTCGAGGTAGGATTTGTAGGCCGCTTCGGTGTTGTCCAGCCGGGCGTAGGCATCGCCCAGCAGCCGCAAAATTTTGGCTCGATAGGCCGGAATTTTGGCAATTTGCAGAATTTGCTCGTACTCGTTGATGGCTGTGGCGGGGGTGTCGCTGTAGAGCAGTTCCGCCTCGGCGATGCCTTCGCTGAGGTGAACTTTGAAGCTCACATCATCCGTGGAGTCGATGCCGGTGCGGTAAGCGGCAATGGTTTGGGTGTACGCGCCGGTGCTCAGGTACATGTCGCCGATCATCTCGTAAATGTAAACGTTAACCGGGTCATCGGGTACAATAACGCCGCGGTAGGCGTTGATGGCCGCTTCGGTTTGGCCGGACTGCTCGTAGGCGCGGCCCAGGTTGAACTGCGCCGGCCGGGCCAGTTCGTCGGCGGGGTACTGGCGCAAAAAGAGGGTCAGCGTGGCGATGGCGGCTGCAGTATCGCCCAGATTCAGTTCGCTGCGGCCGCGCCAGTGGAGCGCCAGCCGCTGTTCGTTGGTATCCGCGCCGGGATCGGCCAGCAGGGCGTCAAATTCCTGGCGGGCCAGCTCGTAATTACCGGCGTCGTAGGCTTGCAGAGCGGTATCGAGCCGGGCGCTGGGGATGGGCGTAACGGTGGGCGTGGGCGTGTCCGTCGGCGTTGGCGTGATCGTCGGCGTGGGGGTTTCGGTGGGCGGAATAGCCACCGTCGGCGCGGTGGTGGGGGTAAACGTGGCCGTCGGCGTGGCCGAAGCCACCAGCAACGTCAATGAGCGCACCCGCTCGGCATCGAGCTGGCAGGCAGACAGCAGCAACAGGGCAAACAACAATGGCGTCAGTCGATTCATAGGCAGCTATTATGCCATGCGCCAAAATGTTACCAAAATCCCAGCCGGCAAAACAAAGTGGGAAATTAGGCCGGGTGGCAAAATTTGATTCTTATGCTATAGTAGATTTATTCGTGACGCGGGGGAGATTACATGTTCAACTTGGCAGGCAAAACCCTGGGAGAGTACCGGCTGGAACAGCTTATCGGCGAGGGCGGCATGGCCACGGTTTACAAGGCGTTCCAGCCCAGCCTTAACCGGCACGTGGCGGTCAAAGTGCTGTATTACCAGGAAGATACCTCGCGAGTGCGCTTTTTGCGCGAAGCCAAAGCGATTGCCGCGCTGCGCCACCGCAACATCCTCATTATTTATGAATACGGTGAGCAGGACAACACTCCGTTTATTGTGATGGAGTATGTGCCGGGCGGCACGCTGGAAGACCGGCTCAACGGCAAACCGCTCGACTGGCGGCGCATGGTTGAGCTGACCATCCCCGTGGCCGAGGCGCTGGCCTATGCCCACAGCCACGGCATTATTCACCGCGATGTTAAACCCAGCAACATTCTGATGCCGCAGGACGACTGGCCGGTGCTGGCCGATTTTGGCCTGGTCAAACGCTCGGAAGATGAAAAAGGGTTGACGATGTCTGGCATGTTTATGGGCACGCCCAGCTACATTGCCCCGGAGCAGGCCCGCGATGCCGGCGTAGATTTTCGGGCCGATATGTATTCGCTGGGGGTGATTATGTTTGAAATGATCACCGGCCGCCTGCCTTTTGATTACGAAAACCCCAATAAAATTCTACTGGCCCACGTGATGGACCCGCCGCCGCATCCCACTGATTTAAACCCGGATTGCCCGTCCGAGCTGGAAGCCATCATTTTAAAAACCCTGGCCAAAAAACCGGATGACCGCTACGCCGATGTACCGGCCCTGGTAGCCGCCCTGCGCGAGCTGCTCAGCCAGCGTGCAGAAATTGAGCCGGTCACCGAGCCGCCGGCCGCAGCCCAACCCGCGCCAAAAGCTGAAGCGCCCAAATCGGCGCTGGGGCGATTTTTCAGCCGCTGGTTTGGCGGTAAAAAAGAGGACGACCCGGCCAGCAAAACCGCGCCGCAGGCGCAGTTGGCCATTGACGATGCGGATGATGAGTTTGACCAGACCATCCAGTTGAAACTGGGCGATGTGGATCAGCCCACTCCGCGGCTGGCGCTGCCGGGGCGAGATACGGTGCTCCAACTGCCGGCCAAAGACTTTGTGATTGTGGGCCGGACTTACGGCAGCAGCCACGCCGATATTGACCTGGAGCCGTATGAAGCCAGCAAATACGGTGTGTCTCGCCAGCACGCCCGGCTCATCCGCAACGGCGAAAACTGGTCCATTGACGACCTGAACAGCCTCAACGGCACGTTTGTCAACGATAAAAAATTAAAGGCCGGCCAGCCGGTGCAGCTCAAAGACGGCGACAGGATTCGGGTGAGCCAGTTCCATCTGGTTTTTTTGCAGGCATAAGCCGGTTTTTGTTTGACAATCCGTTTTGGCTGTGTTACTATCGCCGGTTGTGCAGTAGTTGCGAGAATTATCTGGTAACCCTTGCTCCGGCAATTAACGGCACAGTCCGTTAATGCGGAGATTTTTTTTGTTCAACGGGTGGTAGAAAATACAATGCCCCAATCGAGAACAAAAAATTTTGTTTAACCGGTCAGGAGACCCTTCGCTTCGCTCAGGGCCTGCCCCGCGTGTATTTGGCGGGGTGACATGCCTGAGCATTTCCCTAATTCCTGACTCCTGAATCCTATTTTCACAGGAGACCCAAACATTGACAGTTGCAGTAACCGGCTCGATGGCCTTTGATTACATTATGTCCTTCCCCGACCAATTCTCCCGGCATATTTTGCCCGACCAGATTCAAAAGCTGTCGGTCAGTTTTCTGGTTGACTCCATGCGCCGTGAGCGGGGCGGCACCGCCGGCAACATTGCCTACAATCTGGCCCTGCTCGATCAACCGGCCCTGCTGATGGCCACCGTTGGCCAGGATGCCCCGGAATACATCGCCGGCTTGCGTGCGCGCGGGGTGGATACCAGCGGCGTGCTCCAACTCCCCAATGAATTCACCGCTTCGTTCTTTGTCAGCACCGACCAGACCAACAACCAGATTGCCCTCTTTTACACCGGGGCCATGGCCAAAGCCGGCCAGATCAGCTTTGCCGATCAGGCCTACGGGGCCATCAAAGTGGCCATCATTTCCCCCAACGACCCCGGAGCGATGATCAAGTATGTTAAAGAATGCCGCGAATTGAACATCCCCTACATTTATGATCCCAGCCAGCAAATTCCCCGGCTCTCGGCGGATGAGTTGGTCGAAGGAATTGAAGGCGCGCAGGTGCTCATGGTCAACGACTACGAGTACGAAATGGTCAAAGCCAAAACCGGCCTGAGCGACGCCGACATCCGGCAGAAAGTGGAAACGGTTATTGTGACGCAGGGCGAAGATGGTTCGCAGATTTGGAGCAAAGGCCAGGAATACAAAATCCCGCCGGCCCGGCCCAATCGTATTGCCGACCCCACCGGCGTGGGCGATGCCTACCGCGCCGGTATTATCAGCGGCATGATGCGCGACTATCCCTGGGATGTCACCGGGCGGCTGGGGTCGATAGTGGCCGTTTACGTGCTGGAACAGCACGGCACCCAGCGCCATACCTACAACCGCCGCCAGGTGGCCGATCGCTACCGCCAGACTTACGGCGACGCGCCGGAACTTACTGATTTTATTAACCTCGTTGGAAAATAACTAGCAATATATAAGGAGTGAAAATTGGCTAAAAAAGATTTTGATATTAAAGATATGAACCTGGCCGAACAGGGCCGCTGGAAAATTGACTGGGCGCTCAAGGAAATGCCGGTGATGCGCTCGTTGATGGACCGCTTTGCCAAAGAGCGTCCGCTGGAAGGCGTAAAAATGAGCGGCTGTTTGCACATTACCACCGAAACCGCCAACCTGGCCCGCGCTCTGCAACTGGCCGGCGCCGATATTGTGCTCACCGCCAGCAACCCGCTCAGCACCCAGGACGATACCGCCGCCGCGCTGGTGTCGGTGTTTGAAATTCCCGTATTTGCCATTAAAGGCGAAGACAACCCCACCTACTACCAGCACCTCAACGCCGCGCTCGACCACCGGCCCAATGTGACCATGGACGACGGCGCCGACCTGGTGAGCATGCTGCACAAAGACCGCACCAACCAGATTGGCGACATCATTGGCAGCACCGAAGAAACTACCACCGGCATCATTCGGCTGCGGGCCATGGCCGCCGATGGCGCGCTCAGATTCCCGGTTATCGCCGTGAACGACGCCGACACCAAACACCTGTTTGACAACCGCTACGGCACCGGCCAGAGCACTGTCGATGGCATTATCCGGGCCACCAACATTCTGCTGGCCGGCAAAGTGTTTGTGGTGGCCGGCTACGGCTGGTGCAGCCGCGGTATTGCCATGCGCGCGCGCGGTATGGGCGCCAACGTCATCGTTACCGAAATTGACCCGCTCAAAGCGCTGGAAGCGGTCATGGACGGCTTCCGCGTGCTGCCGATGATTGACGCCGCGCCGCAGGCCGACTTTATCTGCTCCGCCACCGGCGACAAGCACGTGGTTGATAAACATCACTTTGAAGTGATGAAAGATGGCTGCTGCGTGGCCAACTCCGGCCACTTTAATGTTGAAATCAACATCCCGGCGCTGGAAGAACTGTCCGTTGGCAAACGCCAGCCGCGCCCGTTTGTGGATGAATACCAGATGGCCGATGGCCGCAACATCCGCTTGCTGGGCGAAGGCCGCCTGATCAACCTGGCCGCCGCCGAAGGCCACCCCGCCGCGGTAATGGACATGAGCTTTGCCAACCAGGCCTTGTCGGCGGTGTATGTTTTCCAAAACGGCAAAAACCTGGAAAACAAAGTTTACAGCGTGCCCGAAGAAATTGACCGCGAGATTGCCCGCTTCAAACTCGAAGCGATGGGCGTAAAGATTGACACGCTCACCGCCGAACAGGAAGCCTACCTCAATAGCTGGCAGGAAGGCACGTAAATCGATTTTGGATTTTGGATTGACGATTTACGATTGGGCAACAATCCGTAATTGTTAGCATCCTGACACTTTGAGATGATGGCTTTTTAACTGGACACAGATGCCACAGATTTTCACCGTTTCCTCTCTATTTTTTTAGCCTGAATCTGTGTGATCTGTGTCCCAAATTTAAAACTGTCGGGCGGCTAGTTGGTAATTCGTAATTCGTACTTTTGCTTTCATATTTGTTGTCATTGCCGCAGACGGTGGTGGCTACTAATTTAAAAAATCAAGGAGACAGTCATATGAGTACAACCTTTATGACCTCGCCGAAACTGTTTTTTACGAGCGAGTCGGTGACCGAAGGCCACCCCGATAAAATTTGTGACCAGATTAGCGACGCGGTGCTCGACGCCATTTACCAGGACGACCCGAACGCCCGCGTGGCCTGCGAAACCGCCATCACCACCGGTCTGGTTTGTGTGATGGGCGAAATTTCGACCAAAACCTATGTTGACATTGCCGAGATTGCCCGTCAAACCATCCGCGATATTGGCTACACCCGCGCCAAATACGGTTTTGACTACGAAACCTGCGGGGTGATTGTCAGCATTAAAGAACAATCCCGCGATATTGCGATGGGTGTTGACCAGGCGCTGGAAGCCAAAACCGGTGAAATGACAGACCATCTCGACACCGGCGCTGGCGATCAGGGCATGATGATCGGCTTTGCCTGCAACGAAACCGAAGAGTTGATGCCGCTGAGCATTTCGCTGGCCCACCGGCTGGCGCTCCAGTTATCCCAGGTGCGCAAAAACGGCACTATCGATTACCTGCGCCCCGATGGCAA
Source organism: uncultured Caldilineaceae bacterium (assembly GCA_964407935.1). Classification (GTDB taxonomy): domain Bacteria; phylum Chloroflexota; class Anaerolineae; order 4572-78; family J111; genus J095. Next base: position 5,723 of record CAYOXS010000024.1, on the reverse strand, counting down.
AAGCCAGGTGACGGTTGAATACCAATACGGCAAGCCCAAACGGGTTGACGCCATTGTCATTTCTACCCAGCACAGCCCGGATGTAACGCAGGAAGAAATTCGGCATGACATCATTGCCGAAGTGATTGTGCCGGTAGTGCCGCACGACATGATTGACGACGACACCAAAATTTATGTGAACCCCACCGGCCGTTTTGTGACCGGCGGCCCGATGGGCGACGCCGGCCTGACCGGCCGCAAAATTATTGTCGATACCTACGGCGGGGTGGCTCGCCACGGCGGCGGCGCGTTCTCCGGCAAAGATCCAACAAAGGTAGACCGCTCGGCGGCGTACATGACCCGCTACATCGCCAAAAACGTGGTCGCCGCCGGCCTGGCCGACCGCGTTGAATTGCAGGTAAGCTACGCCATCGGCGTGGCCCACCCGCTGTCACTGAACGTGGAAACCTTTGGCACCGGCAAAATCAGTGATGAGAAAATTGTCGAGTTGATCAAAGCTCACTTTGATCTGCGCCCGGCGGCTATTATTCGTGATCTCAACCTGCGCCAGCCTATCTACAAACAAACGGCGGCGTATGGCCACTTTGGCCGCACCGATCTGGATTTGCCGTGGGAAGCCACAGACAAAGCCGCGGCGTTGTGCAAGGCCGCCGGTCTATAGTTTTTGCAAAGTAGAACCAGTTGAAATTAAGAATGCTCCGGTGGGATAATCTCCGCCGGGGCGTTCTTTTTTCTATAAAGGACCCCTCCAATGGATTACGTCAATCTGCCAGCGGCTCAACTGCGCAAAGGGACCATCATCAAAATCATCTCCAGCCTGGCATTAGGCAGCGCCGTTATTTTTATCCGGTTTGCCTACGCCGCCGGCGTTACGCCCGGCATGGCCATCTTTTTGCGATTTTTCATTGCCGGGCTGATGCTGGCCATTTTTCTCACCCTCACCGGCCGCTGGGCAAAGGTACCGCTGCGACAGGCGGCTATCATTTTTGCGCTGGGTTTTGTGGGTTACAGCCTGATGGGCACCACCTGGTTTGTCGCGCTCAGTTTTACGCCGGCCTGGCTGGTTTCGCTGATTGGCGCGCTGCACCCGTTAACCATCAATCTGGGGAGTTGGCTGTTTTTCCGCGAGCGAATCCCGCCCCAGCAAATTGTGGCGCTGGCGGCGGTGCTGGGCGGCAGCCTGCTGCTCTTTTGGCAGCCGTTTGAAGGGGCAGCCACCTGGGCGGGCATCATTTTGATGATTTTCAACGTGCTGGTGGTGGCGGCCTATATTTTGTTTGGCCAGCGCTGGATGCGCGGCGTGCCGCCGATGACCAGCTCAACGATTACCATTTGGGGCGCGGCGCTGGGCACCGGGCTGTACGCGCTGGCGGTGGGCGAGACTTCACTGGAGTTTGCGCCGGCCGGCTGGTTCTGGATTTTCTGCTTTGCGGTTGTTTCAACCGCGCTGGGAATTGCCACGTTGTGGCTAAGCATCGAACTGCTGGGCGCGTCGCGGGCGTCAATCATCGGTTCTTTTGAGGTGCTGTATTCGGTGCTGCTGGCCGTGCTCATCCTCGGCGAGTCGATGTCGCCGTTGCAAGTGGTGGGCGGTGGCTTTATTTTGATAGGGATGTTTCTGGTGCAGTGGCAGCCCCGCCGACTGGCGCTGCGCCGGGCCGGCTGAACTAGCGCCGGCTGCGCCACACCAGCCAGCTAAACACCACCACCGCATTCCAAATGCGCTGCCAGCGCGAGGGCTGTTGCACCAGCCGGTGCAACCACTCCAAATGCAGCCGCTGCACCCAGCCCGGCGCGCGCGCCACCACTCCGGCCAAAAAATCAAACGAGCCGCCCACCCCGATGCAAACCGGAATTTGCAGCCGCTCCAGATTGCGGGCAATCCACTTGTCCTGCTTGGGCGCGCCGTAGGCCACCAGCAAAATATCGGGGCGGGTGGGCAAAATGCGCTGCACGATCTCTTCGTTTTGCTCGCTGGCCGGCGAGCCGGCGAACGTGCCGGCCACTTGCAGCCCGGGGAATTTTTGGCGCAGGTTGGCCGCCGCCTGCTCGGCCACGCCGGGCATTGCCCCCAAAAAGTAAAGGCGATAGCCTTTTTGGTGCGACAGCTCCGCCAGCCGGACTACCAGATCGCTGCCGGCGACTCGCTCCGGCAGGGGCGTTTGGCCCAAAAAGCGGGCGGCTTTGAGCAGGCCGATGCCGTCGGGCAGGGCCAGCGCGGCGCGGTTGATGATGGCCTTAAATTCGGCGTCCGATTGCGCCCGCACCACAAATTCCGGGTTGACGGTGCAAAGCTGGTGCGGCAGCTCGCTGGCAATAAACTCTTCAATTAACGCCAGCGTTTGAGCCGTGGTCACGGCGTGAACATTAACGCCTAAAATTGCGGCGGCGGGAAGTTGGTCACTGGTCATTCGTCATTTGTCATTCGTGATGCGTGATGCGTGTTGCGTAAAACGTAAAACGTAATGCTTAATACGTAACTCATTACCCGTAGATTCGTTGATTCGCTGATTTGTTGACTCGTTCATTCGTAATTCGTAATTCGTAATTCGCTATTCGCTTGCTATTCGCTCCAAAATCTCCAGCACCTGCGCCGCGGCCGTGTCCCACGAAAATTTTTGGATTTGCTCAAAACCGCGCGCTCGCAATTGCTGCCGCAGCCCGGCATCGGTCATCACTTTGAGCAGGCCGGTGGTGATAGCGGCGGTGTCGTGCGGATTAACCAGCAGCGCGGCGTTACCGGCCACTTCCGGCAGCGACGAAACATTGCTGGTGAGCACCGGCGTGCCGCAGGCCATCGCTTCCAGCACGGGCAGGCCAAAGCCCTCAAACAACGACGGAAACACATACGCCAGCGCGCCCGATAGCAGCGCCGGTTTGTCGGCATCAGCCACAAAGCCGGGGAAAATGACATGTTCGGCCAGCCCCAGCTCGGCCACGCGGGCGAATATTTCGGCAAACAGCCAGCCCTTTTGCCCGGCGATGACCAGTTTTGTGCCGGCTAGTTCGGCGGGGAGCTGCGGGCGGGCGGCGGCAAAGGCCTCGATGAGCCGCACCAGATTTTTGCGCGGGTGGAGCGTGCCGATGTACAGCAAATAATCGCCGGCAAGCTGGTAGCGATTTTTGGCCATCTCAATCTGGCCGGCGTCAGTAACGGGGGCCAGGCTTTCGTCCCGGCCCAAATAGACCACGCTGATGCGGCGGGCATCGGCCCGGTAAAAATTGACCAGATCGGTTTGGGTGGCCTGCGAGTCGGCGATAATGTGGCGGGCCACGCGGGTGTGGCGGCGAGTGGTCCAATCCAGATACCAGCGGTCAGCGCGGCGATGGGCCTGCGGGTAGTGGCGGTAGCCCAGATCGTGAACGGTGACGGCGGCGGGCACCGGGCACACCAGCGGCAGCACGTGGGCCGGCACAAACAGGGCGTCGGGCGGGCGGCGCAGCAGTTCGGCAGACAGGCGCAGGTGGGTCCACAGCCGGGGCAATGGGATGACTCGCGTTTCCACCCCGGCCGAGTCGGGCCAGTCCGGGTGCTGCGGCGGGTGGGGCGTGTACAGCCGCAGCCGGCTGCGGCTGCCGGCCAGCCGGGCCATCGCTTTGATTAGTTCCAGCGCGTAGGTTTCGGTGCCGGTGCGGCGGGCGCGGGCGGCGCGGCTGGCGTCGATTCCAAAAATGAAGGATGACCCCCTTGCAGGGGGCAGGGGGTGAAGGCGGAAGGCTGACATTCAAACTTTATCCTTCGCCCTTTATCCTTCATCCTTGGCGGTCAGTGCCGGCAGAAATTCACGCAACACCGCCAGCGAGAGGTCGCCTTCGCGGAGCAGGCGCGGCGGGCTAACGCTCAAATCGACAATGCTCGAGGGTTTGCTGGTGGGCGTGGGGCCGCCGTCTAAAATCAGCGGGATGCGCCCCCGCAACTGGGCGGCCACTTCCTGCGCGGTGGTCGGCGCGGGCCGGCCCGACAAATTGGCGCTGGTCACCGCCAGCGGATGGCCGGTTTTGATCACCAGCTCGTGGCAGAGGGGGTGGTCCGGCAGGCGTACCGCGACGGTCTCCTCGCCAGCAGTCACGTCCGGGGGCAGGTGGGGCGCTTTGGGCAGCACCACCGTCAGCGCGCCGGGCCAAAAGTGCTGCAAAAAACGCCAGGCCGAGTTGGGCACGCCGCGGGCCACCTGATTCAAATCATCGATTTGGGTGATAAACACCGGGATGGCTTTATCGGGCGGGCGCTGCTTCACTTCAAAAAGCTGGCGCACGGCGAATCGTTCAAAGGCGTTGGCTCCCACGCCGTAAACGGTATCGGTGGGAAAGGCGATGACTTCGCCTTCGCGCAGCAGGGTGCGGGCCAGTTTGATGGCTTTGGCCGAGTTGGCCGGTAAAATTTCGGTCATTTAGTTTTGCCCCAAAATAAACTTGTTGATCGCCCAGGCCGCGCCATCGGCGGCAAGCGGCGGCGCGACCACGTTGGCCGCCGCCCGCGCCGCGGCGGTGCCGTCACCCATCGCCACGCCCAGCCCGGCCCATTCCAGCATTTCAATATCGTTGTTGTGATCGCCCATCGCCATCACCTCGCTTTGGGCAATGTTCAGCCGCTCGGCCAGCGCCGCCAGCGCCGACCCTTTGGACACGCCGGCCGCCACCAGTTCGATGTGAACATCCAGCGAGGGCACCACGCTGACGTGCGGGCTAACGGCATCGCGCAGCAGACCCACAATTCGGCCAACGTCGTTAGCCGGATGGATGATCAGCCCTTTGGTGGGGGCGGTGGCCAGCACCGCGGCAAAGTCATCGATTTTTAACTGCGGTACGCCCATTTTTTGGTAGAGCTGCTGGCTTTGGGGGGTGATGTGTTCGGCGTAGGCGGTGTGACCCACGTAAAAATTGAGGGCCAGTTGGTGGGCGCGGGCAACGTTTGCCAGTTGGCCGGCCAGCGGCAGCGGGATGGGCTGGCCGGCGATGATGTCGCCGGTATCTGGCCGGCAGGTGGCCGCGCCCTGATGGCAAATGACCGGCTCGGAGATGGCCAGCAGGTCGATGTAGGGTTTGGCGGCGATAAAATCCCGGCCGGTGGCCAGCGTGACGCGGACGCCCTGCTGCTGCGCGCCGGCCAGCGCCCGGCGCACCGGCAGCGAAATGGTAGACATGTTGGCCAATATTGTGCCGTCGAGGTCGAGGGCGAGTAGTTTGATGGGCATCGGTTCACCGTTTTTGCCTACTTTACTCCCGGATGCGGTGCATGTCAATTTGATTTTTTGGGGCGAAGGTAAGAAATCCGGCAGGCTCCTCGTCTAATCAAAGGAACGCAGGTTAGCGAAAGCAACTTGACAGAGGGGTTAATTGATTTACAATCCACGCCATACCCCGCTGAAATTATCTGATATAGAAAAATCATAGTTTAAGGAGCAACGTTTCAAAATGTCCAAACCTATTCACGTTAGCGATAGCGAATTTGAGGAAAAAGTACTTAAGTCTGACAAACCAGTGGTGGTCGATTTTTGGGCGCCCTGGTGTGGCCCCTGCCGGATGGTTGCGCCGATTCTGGATGAGATTGCCAAAACCTATTCCGAAGAGTTGATTGTGGCCAAAGTAAACACCGACGAGAATCCGCAGTGGGCCATGAAGTTTGGGGTACAGGGTATCCCGACCATGCTGTTTGTGAAAGACGGCCAGTTGTTTGATCGAATGGTGGGCGCTGCGCCCAAGCCGTTCATTCAGCAGCGCGT
>CAYOXS010000023.1:0-33220 GCA_964407935.1 uncultured Caldilineaceae bacterium | reverse complement strand
TCAATGCCCAGCGCCGGATCGTTCCAGGCCACGCCAAATTCATCGCTGCCGGTGTAATAATTATCCACCACGTAAAACAGCGTCACATCGGTCAGCCCCACAAAACCGTGCGCCACCCCGATGGGAATATACAACCCCTGCAAACTGTCGGCGCTGAGCAGCAGCGTGTGGCCCACCCCCCGCGTCGGCGACCCCGGCCGCAGGTCAAACAGGCCCACCCGAATGGTACCGCGCAGTACCGTCCAGTAATCTACCTGCTCAAAATGATAGTGCAGGCCGCGCAACACCCCCGCGGTTGACTCAGAACGGTTGCACTGCAACCTGTCCCAACTGCGCTGCGGAAACCACTCCTTGCGAAACGTCTCCATAAACCGGCCCCTGTCGTCACCGTAGGCGTCAAACGAAACCACCTGCACGCCATCAATTTGCGGCAAATTTTCAATTTTGGGCATTCCTGTACCTCCAGCAATTTTCAAACCGTGCCATTGTATCAGCATCAACCGGCGGCGTCAATCACTTTGCCGCTGTTTGCAGCCCGTGCTATACTGCTGCTACTATGACCAACGAATTTACGCACCAAACCTATCTATCGCCCTTTTCCTGGCGCTACGGCAGCGATGAGATGCGCCACATCTGGAGCGAAGCGCACAAACGCCGCACCTGGCGGCGGCTGTGGATTGCCCTGGCCGAAGCGCAGCAGTCGATGGGGCTGGTCACCCAGGCCCAGGTTGAAGATTTGCGCGCCCACGCCGCAGAGATCGACGTTGAGCGCGCCCATCAAATTGAGGCCGAAATTTTTCACGATTTGATGGCCGAAGTGAAAACCTACGCCGAACAATGCCCGGTGGGCGGCGGTATTATCCATTTGGGCGCAACCTCAATGGATATTGAAGACAACGCCGACGCCCTCCGCCTGCGCGAAAGCCTGGATTTGATCCTGACTGAACTCTCGAACCTGCTGCGCGAAACCGCGGTGCAAATTGAACGCTGGGCCGGCGCGTCGATCATCGGCTTTACCCACCTGCAACCCGCCGAACCGACCACCCTCGGTTACCGGCTGGCCCAATACGGTTTTGACCTGCTCACTGACCTGGCCGAACTGCGCCGCGCCCGCAACGCCATTTGCGGCAAAGGCTTCAAAGGCGCGGTCGGCACCTCGGCCTCGTACGAGGAGTTGCTGCGCGCGCCCATCAGCGACGCCTCCGGCGCGACTGCCGCCAGCCAGTGGAGCGCCGCCCAGCTCGAAGCCAAAATTATGGCCGCCATTAATCTGGAGCCGTTCCCGGTGTCCACCCAAACCTACCCGCGCAAACAGGACTGGCTGGTGGTCAACGCGCTGGCCGGGCTGGCCGGCTCGCTGTACAAATTTGCCTTTGACCTGCGCCTGCTGCAAGCGCCAACTCTGGGTGAGCTGGCCGAGCCGTTTGGCCGCAAACAGGTTGGCTCCAGCGCTATGCCCTTCAAACGCAACCCCATCAACGCTGAAAACATCAACAGTCTGGCCCGATTTGTGGCCACCCTGCCCCGCGTGGCCTGGGATAACGCCGCCCACTCGCTGCTGGAGCGCACCCTTGACGACTCGGCCAACCGCCGCGAGGTGCTGCCCGCCGCCTTTCTGGCCACCGACGAAATTGTGCGCCGCGCCACCCGCCTCATCCGCGATTTGCGGGTAGACGAAGTGGCCATGGCCCGCAATTTGGAAAAATACGGCACCTTTGCCGCCACCGAGCGGGTGCTGATGGCCGCCGTAAAGCAGGGCGCTGACCGGCAGGACATGCACGAAATTATCCGCGAGCACAGCCTGGCCGCCTGGGCCGAAATTGCGCAGGGCCGGCCCAACCCGCTGGCCGAGCGCCTGTTCAACGACGACCGCATCACCCGCTACTTAACGCTGGCCCAGATCACCTACCTGCTCGATGCCAGTCACTACGTTGGCGACGCGCCGGAACGGGCGCGCACCATTGCCTATCAAATTAAAAACGCCCTTGGAGCCGCAGGTTGAGCATTACCACGATTACCTTTGATTTTTGGCAAACCCTCTACAAAAACCGGCCGGTTGACCACAGCGCCCGCCTGTACCAGCTCAAAGCCGATATTGAACGCGGCAGCGGCCAATCCTTTACGGTTGAGCAAATCAAGGCCGCGGTCGGCGTGGCCCGCGATACCTGGAGCCGCACCTGGGCCACCTTCCACCGCACCCTCAGCGCCCACGAATGGCTGACCGTAATGCTGGCCGCGCTGGAAACCACCATCCCCGCCAACCATCTGCACGACATTGAAACCCGCATGGAAAACAGCCTGCTGGAAGTACCGCCGGAGCCGGTGCCAGAAATCGCCGATGTGCTGCCCGCGCTCGCGGCGCGCTACCGGCTGGGCGTCATCTCTGATACCGGCCTCACGCCGGGCCGGGTGCTGCGCCAGATTCTTGAAACCGACGGCTTTGCCGGCTACTTTACCCAGCTCACCTTTTCCGATGAAATTGGCCGCAGCAAACCCCACCCGGACGCCTTTTTGATTACGCTGGAAAAACTCCGGGCCACGCCGGAGCAGGCCGTCCACATTGGCGATCTGCTGCGAACCGATGTGCTGGGTGCGCAGGGCGTGGGCATGCGCGGCGTGCAGTACGTCGGCGTCAGCCGCGACGACTGGTCGATGGGGCAGGCCTACCCGCCCGAAACCGAAGTAGTCCCCGATGCGGTCATTGCCAGCCACACCGAACTGCTGCCGCTGCTGGCGCGATGGAACGGCGCTGGCTAATCGCTTTGACTTTTGCCCCCAATCGGGTTATGATTCTGGCCTGTTTAGGGAGACGTTCAACCGTCTCCCGTTTGTTTGTCAGTGGTAAATTTTCGCCCTCTCCCCCTACCCCTCTCCCATAAATGAGAGAGGGGAGAAAGTTTTCTGTCGTCTGTTGCGCCGGCTTTGCTGGCGCAACAGACGACATTTAAGAATTCCCCTCCCCGCCAACGGCGAGGGGGCAGGGGGAGGGGTACAGAAATTACTTTTGCCCGAAATAAGAGCAAAGGATTGCAAATCACCTTGAATCAACAACATCCCTTTATTCCCGTCGCCGAGCCGCTGCTGGCCGGCAACGAACTAAAATATGTGACCGAATGCGTGCAAAGCGGCTGGGTGTCGTCGCTGGGCAAGTACGTGCGCGATTTTGAACAGCAGTTTGCCGCCTACTGCGACGCGCAGTACGGCGTGGCCACTTTCAACGGCACGGTGGCCATTCATCTGCTGGCGGCCACGCTCAACCTTGGCCCCGGCGATGAAGTGATTATGCCCGGCCTCACTTACGTAGCCAGCGCCAACGGTATCCGCTACACCGGCGCCACGCCCGTTTTTGTCGATTCTGAGCGCGACACCTGGAACATCGATCCCGCCACTGTCGAGGCGGCCATCACCCCGGCCACCAAAGCGATTATGGCCGTGCATTTGTACGGCCACCCGGCCGATATGGCCCCGCTGCGAGACATCGCCGACCGGCACGGGTTGCTGCTGCTGGAAGACGCCGCCGAAGCCCACGGCGCGCGCTATCGTGGCCGGCGCGTTGGCGGGCTGAGCGACGCCGCCATTTTCAGCTTTTACGGCAACAAAATCATCACCACCGGTGAAGGCGGCATCATTGTGACCAACAACCGGGAGTGGGCCGAGCGCGCCTTCTTTTTGGAAAATCAGGGCCGCTACAACGACAACCCCTATTTTCACCCGGAAGTGGCTTACAATTACCGCATGACCAACATTCAGGCAGCCATCGGGCTGGCCCAACTGGAAAAAATCGATGACCTGCTGGCCATTCGCCGCAACAACGCGGCCCACTACAACCGGCGGCTGGTCGAAATCCCCGGCCTGACGCTGCCGCCGCAAGCCGGCTGGGCCGAAAATGTCTACTGGATGTACTCGGTGATTGTGGAAGATGAGTTTGGCCTGAGCCGCGACGAGCTGCGCGACCAGCTGCGCGCCGCCGGCATCGATACCCGCCCCTTCTTCTACCCGGTCCACACCCTGCCCATGTACAACACCGGCCAATCACTGCCGGTCGCCGAGGAACTGGGCCGGCGCGGCATCAACCTGCCGTCCGGGGCCACCCTCACCACCGAACAGATTGACTACATTTGTGACACCCTTAGCAATTTTAGATTTTAGATTTTGGATTGCTTGAGTAAATCCAAAATCTAAAATCCAAAATCGAAAATCGAATGCGCATTGTCATTTTAACCTACGAAAGCCTGTACTCTAACCTGATGACCGAACGCCTGCTCAAGGAATATCCCGGGCAGGTAGTAGGCATTGTCCGTTCCGACTGCCTGATTTACAAAAAGAGCCTGCCGCAGGCGCTGTTCTATTTACTGCAAAAAGCCGGGCTGCGCTTTGTGGGGCGCAAGGCGCTGGAGCTGTTTCAAAGCCGGGCCACGGCCATCGCCATGAAATTGATTGGCCGCCAGCCCAAAGTTCACTCGCTGCGAGACATGCGCCGCCTTTACAACGTGCCGGTCATCGGCTCCACCAACGTCAACAGTCCCGAAACCCGCGCTCAACTCGAAGCCTGGCAGCCCGACCTCATCCTGTCCATCTACCTGAACCAATTCATCGGCGGCAAAGTCATCAACGTGGCCAAACTCGGCACGCTCAACATTCACCCGGCGCTGCTGCCGCGCAATCGCGGCCTGTGGCCCTATTTTTGGGTGTTTGTTAACGGCGACAGGGAAACCGGCGTGACCGTCCATTGGGTTGATACCAAATTTGATACCGGCGACCTGCTGCTACAAGAGAAAATCGAGATCGCGCCAACCGACACCGTCACCTCACTCAGTTACAAAAGCAGCGTGATTGGCGCAGACATGCTGGTAAAGGCCGTCAAATTATTTGAGGCCGGCAACCCGCCGCGCCTGCCGCAAGACCACAGCCAGGCCAGCTACTATTCTGTGCCCACCCGCGCCGACCAGCGCCGCTTCAGACAAATGGGCGGTAAATACGGCACTATTTTTGATTTGTGGAAATACATGTAATCAATTACCAATTATCAATGACGAATGACCAAAAATCCGTGAGGGCTATTTTCGTCATTCGTCATTGGCCATTCGTCATTCGTATGAAAGCATCCATCGTTCTGCCCACGTACAAAGAAAAAGACAACATTGTCGAACTGATCCAGGCCATTTTTGCCGCGCTGGACGCCAGCCTGGATTACGAAATTGTTGTTGTTGACGATAACAGCCCGGACGGCACCGCCGAGGCCGTGCGCCACAATTTTGGCGATGACTCTCGGGTGCGGCTGTTTGTCCGCACCACCGAGCGCGGTCTGGCCACCGCCATTCGCTACGGCGCCGAGCGCGCCGCCGGCGACATTTTGGTGTTTATGGACACCGACTTCAACCACGACCCGGCCATTTTGCCGCAGATGATCAAATTTCTGGAATATTACGACATCGTCATCGGCTCCCGTTTTGTGATGGCCGGCGGCATGGAAGACAAATTTCGGCAATTGTCCAGCCGCATTTATAATTACGCTATCCGGCTTCTGTTTGGCACCCCCGTCCACGACAACCTCAGTGGCTTCTTTGCCATCGACCGCGGCAAACTCTTTGCCATGGATCTGGATCAGATTTATTACGGCTACGGCGATTATTTTATCCGCCTGCTGATGGTGGCCCACAAACGCGGCTACAAAATGCTGGAAATCCCGGTGTTTTACCGGCTGCGCATGCACGGCCACAGCAAAACGCAATTCCTTTCGATTTTAACGCAGTACACGCAGGCGCTGCTGGCCCTGCGCTTTAAACTGTGGACAGGTAGAATGCGATGAGCGATGAGCGAACTAACCGTGACCCCCGGCCAACTGACGACGCGGCCAACGACTCGCTGCCGGAAATTGACGAAGGCCCGTCGCCCGAGCCGGTAGACGAAATTCAGGCGGTGCTGTTTGCGGCGGCCCAGGCCGGCGCCAAAACCGACCTTGAATTTGAAGAGTTGATCACCCGCCAGTTGCCCAACATTGAGCCGGCCGAAGCCGACGAAGTCAAACGGGCACTGGCCGAGGCAGCCCGCACTGGCCTGCCCACCGAAGTTGATTTTGACCGCTTGCCGGCCCCAACCAAACCGCTGGAACCGGTTAAACCCGCGCCCGCCCCGGATGCCCCGCCACCGGCCGCCGCCGTCAAACCGCCGCCCCCCAAACCGCAGCCGCTGCCCAAAGTTCCACCCCAACCCGCGCCCATTTTTGCCGCCCCGGCCGATTTTGGCCTGATTCTGGCGCTGTTTGTGGTGTTCCGGGTGCTGGCCCTGTTTTTGCTGCGGCCCGGCGGTTTTATCCGCGACTGGTCAGATTTTGACACCTACTTTGGCATCGCCGCCCTGTCTGATTACGGGCTGCACCCGTTTTTTAACTTTTGGCTGGAATGGCCGCCGGTCATTCCGTGGCTGGCCGTGGGCGCGTACCGGCTGGCACTGCTGCTGCCGCCGTGGAGCGACGATCCCCGGCTGTGGTTTGTGCTGCTGATGGGCGGCGTGTTTTTGCTGTTTGAGGTGGGCAACTTTTTCCTGCTGAGCCGGCTGGCCCGCCGCCTGTATTCCAACCCGGAAACCACCGGCCGGGTATTGTGGCTGTACGCCCTGCTCTTTGCTCCAATTTACTCAATGCTCGGCTTTTTTGACGGCGTGGCTCTGTTCTTTATTCTGCTGGGGCTGGAATGGCTGCTGGCCGAAAAACGATCGCTTTCGGCGGTGGCGGTGGCCGTGGGGATTGTGGTTAAAATCATCCCCGTAATTACCCTGCCCATCGCTGCCCGGCGACTGTGGTATCAGCATCAAAAAGACAACCGCGAGGCCGCCATCGAAGTGGGGCTGTACGCGGTGATTTGCGGGTTGGCCGTGTTTGGGCTGCTGGCCCCGTTTCTGTTTTGGGGCTCCGAGTGGGTGCTGGCCTCTTTCCGCTCGATGGCCGGCCGTTCCAGTTGGGAAACGGTGTGGGCGCTGCTGGAAGGGTACTACGGCTTCGGCGTCGTCCTCGGCGACCGGCTCAATCCGGCCGAAACCGGCTTCGCCGCGCACCAAAGCTGGCTGCCGTGGTGGGGCATTACCGCCGCCTTTGCTTTGGGCTACCTGCTGCTCTTTTTGCGCCAGGCCGACTACAGCCAGTCGCGCAACGTGCTGGCCTTTGGCGGGCTAACCGTCAGCCTGTTTTTGTTGTACAACAAAGGCTACAGCCCGCAGTTTTTGGTGTACCTGCTGCCGTTTGTGGTGCTGCTCATGCCCAACGCTCGCGGCGTAATTTACGCGCTGGTGCTGACCGGCCTCAACGTGCTGGAGCAGCCGGTCTATTTTGTGCTGCTGCCGCACGAAACCTGGCTGCTGGTGGTGGCAGTGCTGGCCCGCACCCTGCTGCTGGCGCTGCTGGCGCTGGAATTTGGGCTGATACTGTGGCCGCTCAAAGAAACCACCGGCGGGCTGGCCAACGCCCACCGCTACCTGCCGCGAACAGTGGCCGCGCTGGCGCTGCTGGCGCTGCTGGGGCTGCTGCCGGTTTCGGTGCGCGCGCTGAATAACGAGCAGTTAACCAACACCCCGGTTGGCGTTATGACCAGCCTGCTGGACCTGCACGCCGAATCGCCCAAATCACGGCTGCTGCTCAGCGATCAGGCCACCTACCGCCAGCTTTATCCCTTCCTGCAAGACAAATTTGATATGCGCCTCACCGATGGCCAGCAAAAAGGCTACAGCGCCACCCTCACCATTCCGCAACTGCTGGACGGGCAGCAGCAAGTTTGGGTTTTGCCCACCGGCCCGCAGGGCAAACGGCTGCAAACCGCCGTTGAAAGCCGCGGCGTCGAGCTGACCAGTTACACCATCACCGAGCTGGGCACGGCCTCGCTCTACTCCTTTGAGCCAAACCCGCTGCCGGTGATTCCGCCGGCACGCTTCATTGGCGGCATTGAGCTGCTCACCCATCACGTTGAAATTCAACGCGACGCTGTTAAGGTTGACCTGTACTGGCGGGCGCGCCAGCCGCAAAACCAAAATCTGACCGTTTTCACCCAGCTCATCAACAGCGACGGCGAACTGGTTACCAGCCACGACAGCGTGCCGAACAACGGCGCGGCGCCGGTCACCGGCTGGGAGCCGGGCGTAGTTCAGCTCGACCGCCACCGCATTGAGCTGCCGCCCAGTTTTCCGCCGGGCGATTACACCCTGCTGGTGGGGCTGTACAACAACTCCAACGAGCGCGTCGGCGGCATCGATCCGCAGGGGGTCGGTTTTGCCAACCGGGCCGTCCCGCTCGAAGTGCTGCGCTTTCAATAAGCAGACGCCTTGCCGCCAAACTCCGTTTCGGTTACAATGGGGGTGAGTTAAAACGCCAACACCACAGCCCAACACAGAGGAAAATCGTGGCAGACAGCGGCTACAAAAGCATTAGCCGGATCGACGCAGATCGAAAAAAAATGCACGGCTGGTACGTGCGGGTTTACTTCAAAGGCCAAATGCATGCCAAATTTTTTAGCGACTCCCGCTACGGCAGCAAAAGCGAGGCTCTGGAAGAAGCCGTATTTTATCGCAACGCCCTCGAAGAAAAACTGGGCAAGCCCCGCAGCGAGCGAACGGTGGTCAGCCTCAGCCCGCGCAATACATCGGGCGTGGTGGGGGTGCGGCGGCGACGCAAATCCTCCCGGCGCGGCAATCCCGACGGCTACGAGATTTACGAAATCACCTGGAGTCCCGAGCCGGGTAAAATGAAACGCACTTCGGTATCCATTGATCACTACGGCGAGGAAGAAGCGCTGCGCCGCGCAATGGAAATTCGCAAACAGAAAGAGCGTGAAATCTACGGGAGTGAACCCCCCACAAACCCGGCGGTCGATAATGACTAAACGCAGACCGCCCAAAAACCAACCCGACTCCGATTTTGCAGCGCTACTCCGGCTGGGGACGCAGGCCTTGCAGCACGGTCAGGCCGAAAAAGCCCGCACGCTGCTGCAGCGCGCCCACCAGCTCAACCCCACCGACTACCACGTTACCCTCAATCTGGCCGGCGCCTGTATTTTGAGCAAAAAATTCCAGCAGGCCATCGAACTGCTGGAACCGCTCAGCCAGCGTGAACCCAACGACCCGATGATCTGGACCAATCTGGGCGCGGCCTACCTGGGCAATCCCATTCTGGCCAAAGATGAGCACCACCACAAGGCCATCGACGCTTTTAAAAAAGCCTATCAAATTGATGCCCAAACACCGCATGTGGCCTACAACCTGGGCCTGATTTACCGCGACCGCCACGAAACCGGCGAGGCCATTGCCTGGTTCAAACGCGCCCTGGCTGCCAACCCCGCCGACAAAGACGCCAGAAACTATATCAAGCAGCTCTCCGAGCAGAGCGACAACAGCCAGCTCCACTAACCTTCCCGCACGCTTTGAAATTTAATCCGCCGCCGGGTATATTCTCTTTAAATAGCGTAGGGGCGATAACAAGAAATAACAAAAACGGAGTCCAAAACTGTAGTTTTGGACTCCGGTAAGCCCGTGTGCAAAGGAGATCAACTATGACTCAGCGCGCCCACGATAACGGGCCATTCAAAGAATTTGATTTTGGCCAGTGGTTTGCCGAAAATATGCGCGGCTGCCGCAAAGAGCGGCACTTTGATCCCGACGAGATTTTTGGCGAGAAATTTGGCCGCCACGTGCGCAACGCCTGGAAGGAACAGCTTTTGGCCGCGCGCGATGTCATCGACGCGGCCATTGAACGCCTGGAAAAGATGGAGCCGCCGCGCCAGGCCTGACCCTACGATACCAACTCGTAGGGCAGATGCGGAATGCGGTTAATGTAGCGCACATGCAGCCGGCCATCCTGGTCAAAATCCAGCCGGGTGATGGCCGTGTTAAAATGGTGGTACACCAGCCCCCGGCCCGGCAGTTGGCCAATGAGCGCCTTAATCAGCGCATCGATGAAACCGCCGTGCGTTACCATCGCAATCGTGTCATCCGTTTCGGCCCATTTGCGCAACTGGTGCGCCACCCGAATAGCCCGGCCCTGGCCGCTGGGCCAATCTTCCTGACCGTTGCGCACATCCCACCAGCCGGTGTCGGTAACAGTATCGGGGATGACGTAATTGGGAAACTCCTCTAAAATTTCGGCGCGCTGTTTGCCGGGATAACCCACTATCCCCCGCTCGTCCGGGTGATCCAGATAAATCCCGCCGATTTCGTGAATGTCAGTCCAAATTTCGGGGGTCAGCCCCAGCGCCTGCCCTACCGGCTGCGCGGTTTGCATGGCCCGGTGCATGGCGCTGCAATACAGCCGGGCAATGCCGTAGCCCTGCACCGTTTTCACGGCGGTATCTTCGGCGTTAACGCCAAACCGTTGCTCGGGGTGCGCCGCCTCGGCCAGATGCTGGGCCAGCAGCCGCGCCTGCCGCTGCCCCAACCCGGTCAGCGTTGGATCGCACACGCGGTCGCGCATATCGGGCAGAGCGTTGTTGGTAGATTGCGCGTGCCGGAGAATATACAATTGCATCAGTCAACCTCTTTCATTGTCAATCAACTTCTTTCATGGTCAGGCCGATGCGCCCCCGGTTGGCATCGACGCTAAGTACTTTCACTTTGACAATATCGCCCACACTGACCACCTCAAACGGGCTTTTGATAAACCGATTGGTCATCTGGCTGATGTGCACCAACCCATCCTGTTTAACGCCAATATCCACAAACGCGCCAAAATCAACCACGTTGCGCACCGTGCCGGTCAACACCATCCCCTCTTTCAAATCCGACATCGACAGCACATCCTGGCGCAGCAGCGGCGGCGGCAGTTCGTCGCGCGGGTCACGGCCCGGCTTGGCCAGCGACTCCAGAATGTCGGCCAGGGTGGGCTGGCCCACCTCCAGCCGGGCGGCCAGTTCGGCCAGGTTGCCCTGCCGCAGTTTATCAACCTGGCCCGGCAGCGATTTTTCATCGCCGCGCACGTTGAGGTAGGCAAACAGCCGCTCGACCACCGGGTAGCTTTCCGGGTGGATAAAGGTGTTGTCCAGCGCGTCATCGCCGCCGGGAATTTTCAA
Organism: uncultured Caldilineaceae bacterium; assembly: GCA_964407935.1. Classification (GTDB taxonomy): domain Bacteria; phylum Chloroflexota; class Anaerolineae; order 4572-78; family J111; genus J095. The sequence continues at coordinate 22,175 of CAYOXS010000023.1, read as the reverse complement.
AAAACCGATGGCCTGCTCGTAGGTTTTGGCCCCCAACCCTTTCACTTTTTTCAGCTCGGCCCGCCGCCGGAACGGCCCGTTCTCCTCGCGCTGCTTCACAACCGCGTCGGCCACGCGGCGGCTGATACCGGCCACGTAACTGAGCAGCGCCGCACTGGCCGTATTCACATCAACGCCAACGTGGTTGACGGCGCTCTCCACCACCCCATCGAGCGCACCGGCAAGCTGCTTTTGGTTGACATCGTGCTGGTACATACCCACACCAATCGATTTCGGGTCGATTTTGACCAGCTCGGCCAGCGGGTCTTGCAGCCGGCGGGCAATTGAAACCGCGCCGCGCATGCTCACGTCCAGATCGGGGAACTCGGCGCGGGCCAGCTCGCTGGCGGAGTAGACCGACGCGCCGGCCTCGCTGACGATAACGTAAGCCGGACTGCGGCCTTTCAGCGTTTTACCGGCATCGGCGATGACTTCCGCCGCCAGCGACTCGGTTTCACGGCTGGCGGTGCCGTTGCCAATGGCCAGAATATCGACTCCACTGGCCAGCAATTTGAGCAGTTCGGCTTTGGCCTCTTTCCAGCGTTTTTGCGGTTCGTGGGGGTAAATGGTGACGCCGCCCAAAAACTTGCCGGTGGCATCGACCACGGCCACTTTGCAGCCGGTGCGGAAACCGGGGTCGATGCCGGCTACGGTTTTGCCTTTGATGGGCGGCTGTAACAGCAACTGGCGCAGGTTGGCGGCAAAGTTGACAATGGCGTGGTCATCGGAGGTTTCGGTCAGTTCGCCGCGCAGCCCGGTTTCGATGGACGGGGCCAGCAGCCGCTTGTAGCCATCGGCCACGGCTTCGCGCAGATGGTCGGTAAACACCGAGCGCGGGTTTTTGATGACCATATTTTGCATGCGGGCCACCAAATCGTCGTCCGGGCTGTCGAGTTTAACTTTGAGCACGCCCTCGCGCTCGCCGCGGTTGATGGCCAGCAGCCGGTGCGGCGGCACTTTGCTCAACTGCTCGCGGTACTCGTAATAATCGGTAAAAATACCGCGCGGGTCTTTGCCTTTATCGCCCACACTGGTCACCAAAACGGCTTCGCGGCGAGTCCGGTCGCGCACGGCGGCGCGCACGGTGGCGTCTTCGGCCACCCGCTCGGCGATGATGTCACGTGCGCCGGCCAGCGCCTCCGCCGCCGATGGCACGTCATCGCTGAGAAAAACGGCGGCCAGTTGCTCAACGTTACCGCTGGTAGTGGCCTGCGCCAGAATTTGCTCGGCCAGCGGTTCCAGGCCGCGCTCGCGGGCAATAGTGGCCCGGGTGCGGCGTTTGGGTTTGTAGGGCAGGTACAGGTCTTCCACTTCTTGCAGGGTGGCCGCCGCAGCAATACGCGCCCGCAGGTCGTCGGTCAGTTTGCCCTGCTCCTCAATGCTGGTCAGCACGGTTTCTTTGCGGGCTTCCAGGTTGCGCAGGTAACTGAGCCGTTCCAGAATGGTGCGGAGTTGAGTCTCGTCCAGACCGCCGGTGACTTCTTTACGGTAGCGGGCCACAAACGGAATGGTGTTGTCGGCGTCAAACAGTTCAATGGAGCGGGCCACCTGATCGGCGCGCACGTCCAGTTCGGCGGCGATAAATTGAGCAAAGTTAATAGTCACAAATATTCCTCGCTGGGTGAATTCAAACGGGTGTGACTAAAATGAGTAGGAAAGCGCCGCAGGCCGGGAGGCTTGGGGGGGTAGTCTCCCCCAATTTCCTCCTTCTCTAACTCAGTTTGGTCACACCCAATTCAAACGGATAGATTACCACGGAAAAACAGTTGGGGCAAAAGAATCGAAAAAGCCGGGCTGCCACGACCCGGCTCTTTCAAAAGGAGGAGAAGAGAGCGTCAACTCTATTGACAAGCACCAGTATAACATTCGCTGCCCGGCCAAACTTGACGCGAATTTGATGTTTACCCTACGGGAACTATACCACCGCCGGTCATCGCCGTTGATGGTTGGGGCAATCTTGTCAAATCAAAATTACGCACCTACAATTCTAGCAATTGTGAATTGTGAATGACGATTTTGGATTTTGGATTATGGATATGAGTTACGCAGTCATTTAAGGGCGCTTCGCGAAGCGCCCCTACATTCGCAGAAAGCGGAGTCCAAAACTGTAGTTTTGGACTCCTGCCACAAACTTTTGGAAGCCGGGGCAGGAACGCACCCTGATTCCTGAATCCTGGCCCCTGATTCCTATTTCAACAGGAGCTTATTTTTTGCGCCATTCGAGCCGTTACTTTTTGCTGGGGCTGATCGCCGCAGCGATTTTTATCATCTTCAACTGCGCCGGTTATTTGCTCATCAACCTGTTTCTCACCGAACCGGGCGCACCGCCAGCGCCGGCCGAGTCTGTTGCAGCCGCGCCAACGCCGGCACCGGTGGTCAGCTTTTCAACGCCCACCCCGGCCCCGCTGGTTGATGCCCCGCCCGTGCCACCGGTCACCGCCGCGCCGGCGCTGCCAACTGTAACACCGCCGCCGGTCACCGTTGCCCCCACTGCCGGCCCTACCAGCACATCGACACCCAGCGCGCCGCCGGCCACCGCCGCGCCGGGCCAACTGGAAATTGTCAGCCACAAAAGTTACATCGACTCGCTGGGCTGGTATCACATTGTCGGCGAGGTGCATAACAACGCCGATACGCCGATGGAATACGTTGAAGTAATGGCCAAACTGTACGACACCGCCAACGAAGTGATCGGCACCAAACTCACTTTTACCGCGCCGGATGTTATCTTTCCCGGCGGGTCGGCCCCGTTTGATATTATCGCCCTGCGCCAATCGCAGTGGGAAAACATTGAAAATTACACGCTACAGGTAAAAGGCGATATCGCCGCCGGCCTGGAGCAGCAAAATCTGGTGCTGCTCAACCAGCAAAGCCTGTTAGAAAATGGATTGATGGTGGTTTCCGGGCAGGTGCAAAATGTGGGCGAAACCCCCCGGCTGGCCAAATTGATTGTCACCCTGTACGATGCCGAGCACAACGTCATCAACACCAGTTGGAGCTACGCCGACGCCGGGATCATCGCCGGCAACGAAACCGCCAACTTTGAGGTGAAAGTGCGGCACGATACCGACCCCAACAATTTTCAGTACCGCATTCAGATTGAAGAGGAACCCATCGACTCAAAATAGCCGGTATCCCCCAAAAATCCTCTTTTGCCCCCCTATAATTTATGCTACAATGCCTGTAATTAAACGCCTCCTCACTTTAAAAGGCAGCGCCCATGAACAGGCAAGATATCGAACAAGCCATTGCAGCACTCCAGGCGCAGCGCTCAATGCTGGGTGATCCGGTTGTTGAGGCCAGTTTGGCTGCCCTGCGACACCAGCTCGCCGGCCCCACCCATCAGCATATTTCAAACTCCGCCCTCCGCGGTGAACGCAAACAGGTGACGGTGATGTTTGCCGATATTTCCGGCTTCACCGCCATGAGCGAAAAGCTGGACCCCGAAGAAGTCCGCAGCACCATCAACGCCTGCTTCGAGCGGCTGGGCGCGGCCATCGACCACTACGGCGGCCACATTGACAAATTTATTGGCGATGAAATTATGGCCCTGTTTGGCGCGCCGGTAGCCCACGAAAACGACCCCGAACGCGCTCTGCGCGCCGCGCTGGATATGATGGCCGCCCTGGCCGACTTTAACCGCGAGCACGCCGGCCAGTTGCCCAAACCGCTGGCGCTCCATTTTGGCATAAATTCCGGGTTGGTCATTGCCGGCGGCATTGGCACGGCTCAGCGGCAGGATTACAGCGTCATGGGCGATACCGTCAATTTGGCCGCCCGCCTGGAAGACCTGAGCGAAGCCGGCGAAATTTTGGTGGGCGAAACCACCTATCGCCGCACCGCGCCTATGTTTGAATTTGAAGCTCTGCCGCCGGTAACCGTAAAAGGCAAAGCCCGGCCGGTGCAGGTTTACCGGCTGCTCAAGGCCAAAACCGGCCGGGCCGGGCAGGTGCGCGGCATCGAAGGGCTGTCGTCGCCGCTGGTGGGCCGCACCCATGAAATGGCCTTGCTCAAAGCCGCCCTGCAAAAATTTTATCAGGCCGATGGCAGCATCATCACCGTTACCGGCGAAGCCGGGCTGGGTAAATCGCGGCTGGTGCTGGAATTGGAAGCCATGTGCCGCGACAACGACGGCGGCGCCCGGTGGGCCTTTGGCCGCGCCCTGTCTCACGCCGACAGCGCCAGCTACCTGGCCGCCCGCGATATGCTGCGCAGCATTCTGGACATTGCGCCCGATGCCGCCCCCGTCGAAGTGGCGACCAGCCTGCGCCGCCAGCTACAGGCCAGCCTGCCGGCTCAGGCCGATGACCTGTTTGCCTACCTGGGCCATGTGCTCGATGTGCCGCTGACTGACGCCGAACGGCAGCAGCTCAAATATCTGGATGGCCGCAAGCTGCACCAGCTCATTATCCAGGCCGCTGGTGAACTGATTGCCGCCAAATCCCGCCAGACGCCGCTGGTGCTGGTATGGGAAGACCTGCACTGGGCCGATCCATCGAGCCTGGAATTGCTGGAAGAACTCCTGCCGCTCACCCACAAACACGCGCTGCTGCTGGTGCTGGTTTATCGCCCGCCGGTGGCAACCAGTCGCATGGCCCAATTTCACCGCAATTTGACCACCGCCTTTATGCCGCAGCATCTGTGCATCGATCTGCCGCCACTCACCCCGGCCGAAAGCACCGAACTGCTGCACAACCTGCTGGGCCAAACCGCGCTGCCGCAGCCGGTGGTCAGCAAAATTGTGGCCAAAGCCGAAGGCAATCCCTTTTACCTGGAAGAAGTGATCCGCTCGCTGCTGGACAGCGGCGCGCTGCTGCCCGGCGACGACGGCCGGGGCTGGACCGTGGCCGCCAACCTGGAGCAGATCAGCCTGCCCGATACGCTGCAAGGCATCATCATGGCCCGCATCGACCAGTTGGAGCCGCCGGCCAAACGCAGCTTGCAGGTGGCCGCGGTGATTGGGCGCGCGTTTTCAACCCAGATTTTAGAACAGGTGTTGCGCCGCCTGCCCGACGAACCGGCGGCGGATTTGGCCGGCCACCTGCTCAATCTGGAAAATGTGAATTTGATCGCCCGCCGCCAAAACGGGGCCGAGGCCGCCTTTTTGCACGTGTTTACCCAGGAATCGGTTTACAACAGCCTGCTGCGCAGCGACCGCCGTCAGATTCACCAGCAGGTTGGCGAAGCACTGGAACACCTTCAGCCCGGTGATGCCGACACGCTGCTGCGGCTGGGCTATCACTTTGAGCAGGCCCAGGATCAGCCGCGGGCGCTGGCCTATTTGCGCCGGGCAGCCATGCACGCCGCCGCCACTTACGCCAACCACGAAGCCAACGCCCTGTTCAAACGCGCTTTGGCCCAGCTTGACCCCACCGATTTCGCCGCGCGCTGGGACATTTTGCTGGAACAGGAACAGGTGCTCGACCGGCTGGGGGCACGCCACGAGCAGGCCGACCTGCTTATCCAGATGCAAACCCTGGCCGAACTTCTGGCCGATGACCGCCGGCTGGGCCTTACCCACAACCGGCGCGCCATTTATTTTGACAAAATCAGCGAATACCGGGCCGCCGCCGAAGCCGCCGAGGTGGGGCTGCGGGTGGCCCGCCGCTCCGGCAACGAACACCTGCAAGCCCAAAGTCTCAACCTGCTGGCCCTCACTGCCTGGCGGCGCTATGACTACCGCGAGGTGCAGCGGTGGGCCGAAAAAGCGCTCGAAGCGTTGAAGGTGGTCGGCGACCCGGCCGAGCGCGTGACCAGCCTGTTCCATTTGGGCCGGGCCAGCTACCGGCTGGGCCAGTACGATCTGGCGCTGCGCTACACGCAGGCCGCTCAGGAATTGACCCGGGACACCGGCAACCGCGATGGCGAGGCCGTGAGTCACGTGGTTTTGGGCTGGATTTACCAGCGCCTGGGCGATTACGACCGCGCTGAGCAGCATTTTTTGGCCAAATACAGCGTGCGCCAAACCCTGCGCGACAGCTACGGCGAGGCGTCGGCGTTGAGCCACCTGGGCTGGCTGGCCTACGATCAGGAAAAACCCGCGGCTGGCCTGGATTACTGCCGGCAGGCGCTGGAAATTGCCCGCGCCATTCACGCCCGCGAGCACGAATCGGGGGCGTTGAGCGGCATGGCCCTCAACTACGAGCTGCTGGGTGAGTTGAACGAAGCTCGGCGCTGCTACCAGAGCGCCGTGACCATCCACGATGAAATTGGCGCGACCACGCTGGCTATTTTTGACCGGGCCGGGCTGGCCCGCATCGCACTGGCCCAAAACAACCCCGACGCCGCTGAAACCTGCATAAAAATTGTGTCAGACTGGGTGCTATCGGGCAACGCCCAAAAATTCTGGGATCCGTGGATTATCTACCTGTCCAGCTATGAGGTGCTGACCGCGCTGGGGTATACCCACACTGCCCAAACCATCCTGGCCGAAGCCCACACCGTGCTGCAGCAGCGCGCCGGGCAAATCAGCGATGAAAATTTGCGCCACTGTTTTTTAACCCGGGTCAAAGCCAACCGTAACCTGGAGCAAGCCTGGAACAGCGTTGGAGTTTATCAATGAAGATAAAAATCTGGGGCGCGCGCGGCTCCACACCCGCCCCAATCCGGCCACAAACTATCACCGAAAAAATAGTTTCGGTCTTTTTGAGCATGGCCAGCAGTTCTGCCAAGCAAAAACAGGAGCTGATCGAGGCGCTTTTGGAGGAGTTGCTGGCCGACGCGACTACCGAAGAGGTGCAGGCCAGCCTGGAGCACCGCCGCCAGGTCATCGAACTGTATTTAAACCGGCTATCGCCGTTGGCCGCCAGCACCGCCGGCGGCAACACCCCCTGCATCGAGGTTCGCTCCGGCAACGATATTTTCATTATCGACGCCGGTTCCGGCATCAGAGAGTTAGGGCTGGAATTGATGCGCGGCCCCTGCGGCGAGGGCAAAGGGGTGATCCACCTGTTGTTCAGCCATCCCCACTGGGACCACATTCAGGGGTTCCCCTTTTTCCGCCCGGCCTTTATCCCCGGCAACAAAATTTTTATGTACGGCGTGCACGATATGGAAGCGGCGCTGTATCGCCAGCAGGAGGCGGTCAGTTTTCCCATTTCGCTGGATTATATGCAGGCCACCAAAACGTTTATCCAGATTAAACCCAACGAAATACTGGATTTTGGCGACCTGCGCATTCGCAACATTTGTAACCACCACCCCGGCGATGCCTACGGCTATCGTTTTGAAAAAGGCAACAAAGCCTTTGTTTACGCCAGCGACGCCTCCTACCCCGACGGCATGGACATGCGCCCGTTTTTGAACTTTTTTGCCGATGCCGACCTGCTGATTTTTGACGCCCAGTTTACCCAGCGCGAGTCGGATGAAAAGGAGGATTGGGGCCACAGTTCATCGTTTGTGGGGGTGGAGATGGCCCAGCAGGCCAACGTTAAAAACCTGGCTCTGTTCCATTACGACCCCACCTATTCTGACCAGGATTTGGAAAAAATTCTGGAAGACACGCTCCGGTTTCAACAAAACCAGTACCCCACCTCACCCCCGGTCAACGTATTTATTGCCCAGGAAGGCCAAACCTTTGATCTGACCCCGCCGCAAACGGCCCAGGTACAGCAGGTGCCCGGCAGCAAGGCGGCTATCCTCAAACCTGTCGGCATTTTTGATGAACACATTACCGGCCAGCTACGCGAACAGCTCAGCCAGTTGGTAGACAGCGATTTGCCGGCCCAGCTCATCATCGACATGTCCGAAGTGGAAATGCTGCAAGTAGCCGGGCTGCGCGGGCTGGTGAAGCTGCGCAAGGAGTATCAGGGCACGCCGATGGCCCTGGCCGGCCCGTCGATCAACGTGCAGCAGCTTATTGAACTGGCCGGCTACATTGATTATTTTGCCATTTATCCCTCGGTGCACGTGGCGCTCAACGCCCTGCAAGCCCGGGAAACACTCAATTTGCCGGGACAGGTGTTTAAACACCGCTACAAAATTGAGGTCAAAATTGGCGAAGGCCGGCTGGGTACTGTCTTTAAAGCCGTTGATATTCAACAAAATTCGCCGGTGGCTATCAAAATATTGTCGCCGTCATTCAGCGAAACCGCCATCGACCAGTTTTTGCGGCAGGCTCGCCAGATTGTCAATTTGCACCACCCCAACATTGTCAACGTGTACGATTGCGACGAAGACCGCGGCATCGCTTTTATGGCCGAGGAGATTGTTGAAAACAAAACGCTGCGCGACATCATTGCCGAAGCCCACGGCCAGCCGCTGCCGCTCAAAGTTGCGCTGAGCATCAGCCAGGGCATTATTCGGGCGCTGGAGTACGCCCACACCCACGGCATCATCCACGGCGATTTAAAGCCCAAAAATGTGCTGCTGGCCGGCGGTGAAGTAAAGGTGAGCGATTTTGGGCTGGGCCGGCTGGAAGGCGGCAAAATTCTGTTTAACCTCAACGTGCCGCTGGCGCTGGGTTCTGCCCGTTATCTGGCCCCGGAGCAGGTGCTGGGCCACCCCATCGACGCCCGCACCGACCTGTACGCCTTTGGCGTAATTTTGTACGAGCTTTTTACGGGCGTGCCCATTGTTGAAGGCTCCGACCAGGAAATGGTGGAGAGCTATCGCATTCAAGCCCACAAACCGCCGCGGCAGATCAACCCCGGCCTGTCCCGCTCGTTGGAACATCTTATTCTCAAGCTGCTGGACCGCGACCCAACCCGGCGCTACGCCACGGCCCGGCAGGTGCGGCTGGTGCTCAACAGCATGGCCGTTTCGGTGAGCCGGGACCCCGACCCGGGGGCCTTTGCTACCCAGCGCAGCCCGCTGCTGGCCGGCCGCGATTCGGTGCTCAAAAAGCTGGCGGCGCTGTGGGCAGAAACCGAACAGGGCCGCGGGCAGGTGGTGCTGATTCAGGGTGAGACGGGGCTGGGCAAAACCCGGCTGATTCAGGAACTCACCTGCCGGCTGAACCAGGCCACCGTGTTACTGGGCGATTGCCAGCCGCTGCCGGGTTACCCGGCCTACCAGCCGTTTGTATCGGCGTTGCAAGCCTACAGCCACACCCACAGCGCCATTGCCGGCGAGCTGTGGCAGGAAATCAGCCGGCTTGCCCCGGAACTGGGCCAGATCAACACCGGCTTTAAACAGCCGCCGGCTACAGACGTCGCCGGCAACCCGGAGGCCGTTGTTCGGCTGGTGGCCGCCCAGCCCTGGCTCATCATTTTGGATGACTTACAGTGGGCCGATCCGGGCAGCCTGAAACTGTTTGAATATCTGGCGCAGCGCACCCAACGCCTGCCAATGATGCTGGTAGCCACCGTTGACCCCGCCCCGCCCAACGACCAGCCCGATTGCGCCGAGCTACTGGCCCGGCTGACGGTTCAACCCAACACCAGCACCATCAGCCTCAAACCGCTCACCGAAGCCGAACTCAAAAAGCTGCTCGAAAGCATCTGGCTACAACCCGTCCCGGCAGACCTGAGCGCCGCCATTTTTAACCGCACCCGGGGCAACCCGCTGTTTGCCGAAACCATCGCGCACGGGTTGGTTGATGAAGGGGTGGTCAACTGGCGCGATGAAAAATGGCACTTTGGCCCGGTGGTTGAGGTGGGCCTGCCTGCCACGCTAAAAGAGGCTATTCTGCGCCGGATTAACCACCTGAGCCGCGAAACCCAGACGATGCTCAACCAGGCGGCGGTGCTGGGGCCAGCATTCAATTTTGATGACCTGCACGAAGTCAGCGACCTGTCGGCCTGGGATGCGCTGGAAAGCGTAAACACCGCCCTGGAACGGCAGTTGCTCAAAAGTTCGCCGGGCGAACACACGCTGAGATTCAGCCACCCCATCATTCAGCATGTGCTTTACCACGGGCTAAGCCCCCTCAAACAGCGCCTGCTGCATCGGGAAGCCGGCGAGGCGCTGGAACGCCGCCACCTGCCCGACATTGAGCCGCTGGTGGAGACGTTAGCCCATCACTTTTTGCAGGCCGGTGAACCCGATAAAACGCTGGCGCACATTATTCCCGCCGCCCAAAAAGCCGGCCGATTGTACGCCAATAAAACTGCCCTGTACTGGTACAGCGTTGCTTTTGAACAGCTTGACCTGAACGAACTACCGCCCGACCGGCAGTTTGATTTGCTGTTGGCCCGCGAAGCGCTTTTAAACGTAACCGGTCCTGCCGCCGCGCAATCAGAAACGCTGGCCCAGCTTGAAGCGCTGGCGCAGTCGCTCAACCAGCCCAACCGGCAGGCGCTGGTTCACGTGCGCCGGGCCAACTTTGAGTTCAACCGCAGCCGGGTGTCCGGCGCGGCCACCGAGGCCCAGGCTGCGCTGATTGCGACCCGGCAAGCCGCCGACCCGCCGCTCGAAAGTGAAAGCCTGATTCAGTTGGCCAACATCGCCCTGCACCGCGGCGAATTTGATGCGGCCCGCGAGCAACTGTATGCCGCGCAAAACAGCCTGTCGCTGGCCAATGCGCCCCTCACCGAAGCCAAGCGGCTCAACAGTTTGGGGCTGCTGTACAAATTGTTAAACGATTACACCGAAAGCGAGCAATATTTTCGGCAGGCCGCCACTTTGAGCCGGCAGGCCGATGACCGCCACACCCAGGCCGCCTGTCTGAGCAACCTGGGCGAAGTACTGCTGGAAAAAGGGGAGCTAATGGAAGCCTGGCAGTGCCAGCGCCACGCCCTGCAAATCGCCCAGTTGTGCGGCAATCAGCGGCTCGAGGCGCGCGTTCTAAACCGGCTGGCCGCGGTTCACATCGCGCTGGGGCGGCTGGATGCGGCTGAAACGCTGGCGCTGCAAGCCAGAGCGCTGCACAAACTCTTTGATGATGAACAGGGATTGGCCCTGAACTTACGGCTGATGGGCCGTTTACAACTGCTCCGGCTGGATTACGTGACCGCCCGCGATTACGTGGGGCAGGCGCTGGAAATTTTTCAGCACTCCAAAAACCGGGGGCAGGAAGGCGAAACCTGGCTGATTTTGGCACTGGCGCTGGAAGGGCTGCACCACCCCAACCAGGCGCGCCACGCCTTTGAGCAGGTGCATATTTTAGCCGAGTCGCTGGGCAACCATACCGCCACGCTCGATGCCACAGCCGGGCTGGCCCGCTTGCTGCTGGTGGCCGGCAAAAAAGATGAAGCCGTGGGCCAAATTACAACCGGGCTGGCCCAAATCTCGGCCGGCAATGCGGTGTGGCGGGTTAAATACCCCGTCCAGTTTTACCTCACGGCGCTGGAAATTCTCAAAGCCGCCAGCCACAACACCGAGGCCGCCCGGGTGCTGCAACACGGCCAGGCACTGCTGGAGCAGCAGTTGGCTCAAATTGAAACCCCTGAGCAGCGGGACCAGTTTATTAACAACCTGCCCGTTAACAAAGCCTTTCAAGAATATCTGCTCCCCCGCCAGCCAGAAAACACCTCCAGCTAATCCCATTTAAAAACCGCCCAATTTGACTTATCAATTCATCGGCCCTATATTTAGTTCACAAATCTAACTATCAGATTTACAAACTAAATATCGAGGGAAATTGATGGCGCAAGTCCCATCGAATGGCGTTGCCGAGAATCTGATCTCGGTGTTTATGTTGTTTCACAAACACGTGATGCGGCTGGAAAGTTTTGAGGCCGACACGGGGCTGTCCCGGTCTCATATGGAAGTTCTGTTTTTGCTGGATGATCTGGGCGCGGCGCTGCCAATGTCTAAAATTGGCGAAGCGTTGACCATCTCCAAGCCTTATGTCACCTCTCTGGTGGATAAACTTGCCCGCGCTGGCCTGGTAGAACGCCGGCCCAGCGCCGTGGACAGGCGGGTGATCAACATTGTCTCAACCGGGCCGGGCAAGGAATTTTTGCTGGAGCACAAAAAAACCCTGAGCAAACGCATCCAGGCCAACCTGTCAAACTTAACTTCGGAGGAACTGGCCGAACTTTCCGGGTTGCTCGGCCGTTTAAAACAAATTATGCCGCACCTGAATAACCAATAGGAGCCAGCCAACTATGTCGAGCCAGGAAACAATGAAAGCCTGGGCGATGCCCATCCGCACGGAAGACGAAGTTCCAGCCGGTTTTCGGGATTATTTCGCCACCCTGCGCCGTGACGCGCCGGAGTTTCCCTGCACCATCCTCACCCCATCCTACGAAGGTTTTATGTTCAGAACCACGCCCAAGCTGGTGTGCAATATCGACGACAAAATTTACGTCATCGAAAAAACAAGAAGAGGGGTCTCGGCCACCTGTTATTTGATACCCGACATCAATTATGTTGAGGTGGGGTCGGTGCTGCTAAAATCATGGATAAAATTGAGCGGCCTCACCGCCAATGGCCTGGCCGCAACCTCGTTTAAGTTTAGCGCCACCACCCTGCACCTCTTTTTGCCCATTCTCAACAAAATCCGGCAGGCGGCCACCCCAACCGCTCCGGCAGCCAACCTGCACGCGGAAGTGGCCAAGTTCAGATACCTTGAGCGATTGAACTACAAATTTATGAACTACGCCCGCCGCAGCATTATGCCCGGCGAAACCGTGATTTCGTCGGTGTTGCAGCCGGATATTCGGGTAAAGCTGGCTGAGCTGTTCCGCCGGCCATTTTTCAGAACTGTGGCCACCTCGCACATCAGCATTTTAACTGACCGGGAACTGATCATCATCAGGGACAATGACGAGCGCTGGGTGGACAACGTAAGTTACGGCGGCGTGTGGTATTACATCCCGTTGAACAAAATAGAGGCGCTTGATTTAACCGAACAGAACAGCGAGACGCTGGCCCTGTCGATCCGGCTGCCCGCCAACGACAGCATCCGCTCGCTGTTTTCAATAGCCAACCGCGATAATGTGGGCGCGCTGGTAGAACAGGCCGGTCATTTAACCGCTACCACCCGCATGGCGGTGACATAAGTGCCGTACTTGGGGTCGTAATCGCTGGGGCGTACCCCTTTTTCCACGTCGATCACCGTGAAACCCGGCTCAACCAGAAAGCGAGTCAGCAGTTCGGCGTCAAACACATATTTGTGCATCATGTGGAGTTCGCGCTCGCGGGTTTGCACGGCCGCGGCAAAGCCGAACAGCACCTTATTGAGCAGTTCTTTGGGCAGAATCCCGGTTGTCCAGGCTTCGACAATCCGCTCAAAATCCGGCGTTTCGATGACCAGTTTGCCGCCCGGCCGGAGAATCCGGTAGCAGCTTTGCAGCAGCTTTTTGATGTCTTCCTCAAAAAAGTGCTCGATGACGTGGCGCAGGTAAATTTCTTCGGCAGAGTCAGCGGAGTAATCCAGATTTAAAATATCTTTGACCACCGTCTCCGGGGTGGTTTTAACTTTGTCGATGTTGATGTACCCATCCAGAATATTCAGGCCGCAGCCAATGTTGAGTTTCATTGATTCTCCTTTTCACTCCGCATAATCAGCCGCGTTTTGGCCCACATTTGCCACCGATTCGCCGCCATCGACCACAAAAATCTGGCCGGTCACAAAATCGTTTTCCAGAATATAACTGATAGTGCGGGTAATGTGGGCGGTATCGCCCTGCATTTTCAGCGGAATCCCCTGCACCCGCCAGTTGATGTAAGCCGGGCTGCGGCTTTTGGCGGGCAGCACTACCCCCGGCGCAACGCCGTTCACCCGAACATCCGGCGCATATTCAAGCGCGGCCATGCGGGTAAACTCGGCCAGTGATTTTTTGGCCAGCAAATAGGCCGCGTACTGATACTGATTAAAACCGATTTTGTTATCCAGAATATTGATCACATTGCCCCGCTCGCCCGGCCGGGCAAACGCCTGCGTCAAAAAGAAGGGCGCGCGCAAATTCACCGCCAACTGCGCATCAAACAGCTCCGGCGTTGTGTCGCGGATGGCGGCCTGGCCGTACCCGGAAGCGCTATTGACCAGCACCGTCAACCCGGGAAATCGCTCCCGGACGCGGGCCAGCAAACCGGCCAGCCGGTCAGCCCGGGCCAAATCCTGCTGAAAAATTTGGCAGGCCACGCCAAGCTGCTCAATTTCGGCGCGAGTGCGTTCGGCGGCGGCCTGCGAACTGTGGTAATGCAGGGCGATGTCGAAACCCTGCCGGGCCAGCGCCAGGGCAATCACCCGGCCCAGCCGAACCGCGCCGCCGGTTACCAGGGCGGCCTGTTTGGCGGTTGAATCACTCACTTGTCACCTCACAATTTCTACCCGGCCAAAGTCCGGATTTTGGCAAATGGTCAGCGGCTGCCGCCCCACCGTCAGCCCCGGCAGCGGGATTTCTACCCCGGCCGGCAGAAAATCCGCGGGCTGGCCGTGCCGGATGCCCAAAAAATCAAGCAATTCCAGCAGCAGCGGGCGCACGTAAGCTTCCGGCGGCAAAAACCGGGCGTCGACGCTGGCGGCCTCCGGCGGCAGGCTGAACAGAATATCCAGATCGATGGGCCGGCTTTTTTGGGAGCGAGCGGGGTCGGCCCGGTCACGGCCAAGTTCAGCTTCGATGCGGTTGAACTGCTGTTTGAGCTGCCGGGCCGAATCGGCTGAGGTAAGGCCCGCCGCCAGATTCAAAAAATCGCCCCCGGTCAACCCCACCGGTTGGGTGATCACAATCCGGCTCACGTGCAGTGTTGGCGACAGGCGCAACAGCGCCGCCAGCGCGTGGGCAATATTCTGGCGGGGATTTATGTTACTGCCAACGCTCACAAAAAATTGGTTCATCTTCAACCTGGTACTACCTTTGCACTTTTGGAATCAGGACACAGATTTCGCAGATTTACACAGATTTTCTTGAAAATTTTTTGCTTCATCTGTGTTTTCTGGGTAAATCTGTGGCCTATTTTGAGCGAAGTTTGAAAAGTGCAAACATAGTGTTCAACCCGGGTAAAATGACTGAGAATCTGGTGATAAATGTCACTTAACAAATGGGGTTTAATAGGATATACTGGAATTAGAACAAAAATCAAATAAGTCTCACCGTTAACGCCAATTAATCCAGCTGTTGTTAGACATTGAAGGAGCAAAAAAATGTACAACACAGTATTGGTACCGTTAGATGGCTCGGAGCGCGCCGAGACAATCCTCGCCCACGTGCGAGACATTGCCCAGCATTACAAAGCCAGGGTGATCCTTTTGAGCGTGCTAGAACACCCTCATACCGTTGTTGCGCCTGATGGCATTTACATCCCCAGCGAACAGATCATCGCCCAACATCACAAAGAACTGGAAGAATATCTAAAAATGCAGCAGGCTCGCTTTGCCGATATCGACATTAAAGTGGATATTCAGATTGCCTATGGGCGGGTTATTGATGAGATTTGCAACGTAGCCAAAGAGGTCAACGCCGATTTGGTGGCGCTGGCGAGCCACGGCCGCACCGGGCTGGCCCAGGTATTTTACGGCAGCGTTGCCGCGGCCATTTTGCACCGCATCGACCGGCCGCTGCTGCTGGTCAGAGCGGAATAACCGCCACCTCAACCTATTTGGGCGTGCTGCGCCGGGCAAAAAAATACCGCCGGCCTGGCTAAAAGTTGAGCCAACCGGCCAGGTTGGTAGTTGTTTGTAACTCAAAACCAGCACGTCTCAGCCATTTTTGCAGGACCGGCCATAAACAACACCCTGGCCGGTCCTGTTTTTTTTGAGCGCCCCCCGGCTGCGGCCACATTCTACTTTTGGCCAATGACAGTCAACCCCCGTTTGGAGTAAAATGGTAACAGAAACGGGCGGAGTCCCCTGCGGGCAACGCCATTGGAGGAATCTATGTTTAACTGGCTCAAACGAAAATCCCAGGCCAAACCCGGCAATGGCCGCTACAAACACGGCAACGACCATTTGATTGAACTGCAACAAGTGGTCAAAACCTACGAAGGCGCCGCCGGAAAGTTCATCGCCCTCCAAAACGTTGATTTAAACGTTAACCCCGGTGAATTTGTGGCGGTCATTGGCAAATCCGGCAGCGGCAAATCGACGCTGATCAACATGATCACCGGCATCGACCGGCCCACCTCTGGCAGCGTGCTGGTGGGAGATACGGCCGTACACACCCTCAGTGAGGGACAAATTGCCGTGTGGCGCGGCAAAAATGTGGGCGTGGTGTTTCAGTTTTTCCAACTACTGCCCACGCTGACCGTTGTTGAAAACGTGATGCTGCCCATGGATTTTTGCGATATGTGGAGCATGGCCGAGCGCGAGGAACGGGCCATGCATCTGCTGGAATTGGTAGACATGACCGAGCACGCCTTTAAACTGCCCACCGCCATTTCCGGCGGCCAGCAGCAGCGGGTGGCCATTGCCCGCGCCCTGGCCAACGATCCGCCCATCATTGTGGCCGACGAACCGACCGGCAACCTCGACTCGGTGACCGCCGACGCCATTTTCAACCTGTTCTCGGAATTGGTGGCCGGCGGCAAAACCATTTTGATGGTCACGCACGATATGGACCTGGCCAAGCGTGCTTCGCGCACGGTCGTTCTGGTTGATGGTGAAATTTACAAGGGGCGGCGCACCAAATCCGGCTTGCAGGCTGTGCTGGACGAGCAAAAGCAGCAACGTGCGGCCAATCCATCGCTGGAGGGCGGCCATGTTTAAATGGATCAAACCGCGCTGGCGCAAAGTTTGGCGCGATTTATGGCTCAACAAAGGCCGCACCGCGGTGGTGGTGATGAGCATTGCCGTGGGCGTATTTGCCGTGGGCACTATTTCCAGCTCAGAAATCATCCTCTCCCGCGATCTCAGCGCCACCTACATGGCCACTCACCCGGCCAACGCTACCATCCTCACCTTTGACGCCTTTGGCGATGACGTGGTTGAGGCCGTGGCCAACATGCGTGAAATCGAAGAAGCCGAGGCCCGTCGCCGTGTGTCGCTGCGGGTGCAGGTGGGCG
Source organism: uncultured Caldilineaceae bacterium (assembly GCA_964407935.1). Classification (GTDB taxonomy): domain Bacteria; phylum Chloroflexota; class Anaerolineae; order 4572-78; family J111; genus J095. The sequence continues at coordinate 5,306 of CAYOXS010000023.1, read as the reverse complement.
ACGATTGGCGCGTGCTGTGGGTTTCGGCTATCCCCGATTTTGACGACATCAAAATTGACCAGTTCAGCCCCGAGGCCGGCGCATGGCCGCCGCCCGACCGCGAATTACTGATCGAACGCTCCGGCCTGTCACTGATTGACGCCAACATGGGCGATACGCTGACCATCAAAACCCCCGATGGCAAAATTAAACAGATGCATATTGCCGGCCTGGCCCACGATCTTAACGCGCAGATGTACACCTTTGACGGCGTGGCCTCGGGTTACATCACCACCGACACCCTCGACTGGCTGGGGCAGCCGCACGATTATAACGAGCTGCGCATTATTGTGGCCGATCACAACGATGACGTCGAATACATTCAGACCGTCACCGATAAAGTCCGTGACAAAATTGAACGGGCCGGGCGCACCATCTGGTTTACGTTTGTGCCCACTCCGGGCAAGCACATTTTTTTGGACCCCATCATCCAGGCCATTTCAGTGATGATGGGCGCGCTGGCGCTGCTATCGCTGATGCTGAGCGGCTTTTTGGTGATCAACACCATTTCCGCGCTGATTACCCAGCAAACCCGGCAAATTGGCATGATGAAGGCCGTGGGCGCGCGCAGCCGGCAGGTGGTGTCGATGTATCTGGTTACTGTAACCGCCTACGGCCTGCTGGCGCTGCTTGTGGCCGTGCCGCTGGGGGTAGTTGGGGCGCACGTTTTCAGCCAGTTCATCGCCAGCTACCTCAATTTTGATGTGACCAACCTGCGCCTGCCCACCGAAGTGCTGCTCACCCAGATTGCGGTGGGGCTGCTGGTGCCGCTGCTGGCCGGCCTGTACCCGGTGGTAATGGGCACCCGCGTGACCGTGCGCGAAGCCATCAGCGAATACGGGCTGGGCCGGGGCCGCTTTGGCACGTCGATCATTGACCGGCTGCTGCTGACGCTGCAACAAAATCGCTGGCTGCGCCGGCACATCTCCCGGCCGCTGCTGCTTTCGCTGCGCAACACCTTTCGGCGCAAAACCCGGCTGGCGCTAACCCTGCTGACCCTGATTTTGGGCGGCGCGATTTTTGTCACTGTTTTCACCCTGCGGGTGTCGCTGCTGGCCACAATGGATAGCTGGTTGGCCTATTTTCAGTACGATGTGGCCGTGCAGTTTGAGCAGAGCTACCGCACCGAGCGGATTCTCCGCGGGGCCAAAAGTGTGCCAAACGTGGTTGCGGCCGAAACCTGGGGTTTTTCTAACGTGCGCCGCGAACGGCCCGATGGCAGTTTGAGCGATAACCTGATTATGTTTGCCCCACCCGCCAATACCGAGCTGGTAAAACCAACCATCATCGAAGGACGCTGGCTCAGCCCAAACGACACCAACGCCGTCGTGCTGAACTCGCTGGTGATGCGCGCCGAACCGGACATCGGCCTTGGCGATGAAATCATCCTCAAACTTCAGGGCCGGGAGCGCCCGTGGCGGGTGGTAGGCGTGGCAACCGGCGGCATGCCGGTGGGCACGGTTTTTGCCAACTATCCCTACTACGCCCAGGTAGCCCACGACGCCGGCCGGGCCGAATGGGTCTTTGCCACCATCGCCGAGCAGGGGTTGGCGGCTGAAACCCAAACCGTGCGCGAACTGGAAGCCCGCTACGAACGCGCCGGGCTGGATGTGGGCGCTACGGCTAAAGTAACAGAGGAAATGGGCGAAGCCCAGGCCATGTTTGAAGTGATTATTGTGCTGCTGCTGATTATGGCCTTTTTGCTGGCCGCGATTGGCGGCCTGGGGCTGATGGGCACCATGAGCATCAATGTTTTGGAACGCACCCGCGAAATCGGGGTGATCCGGGCCATTGGCGCATCCAACTGGTCAGTGTTGCAAGTTTTTATCACCGAGGGCGTTATCATTGGCGTGCTCAGTTGGGGGGTTGGTGTGTTGCTGGCCATCCCCCTCAGCATGGTTCTTAGCAACGCCATTGGCGAGGCCTTTTTAAGCTCGCCGCTGAGCTACACCTTCTCGGTTTGGGGCGCGCTGTTGTGGCTGGTGGTTGTAGTAACGCTGTCGGCGCTGGCCAGTTTTTTGCCAGCCTGGAACGCCTCGCGCATCACCGTGCGAGAAGTGCTGGCCTACGAGTAACCTACGGCCGGGCCGGGACGCGCTCCGGCTGCGGCTCCCCTGCTGCTTGCCGGGTGGCGGGCAGCAGCCAGCTCAGCCCGGCGGCGGCCAGCCCGGCCAGCGTTCCGGCCTGGATTACCGGCGCCAGCCCCCAGCTATTGGCCAATGAGCCGATAATCCAGGCGGCAATGGCCCCGCTGCCAAACAGGTAGCCCAGCGTTACGCCGGAAGCAAACGCTTTTTTGCCCGGCAGCACCGATTGGGCAATGACCACCAAAATACTGTGCGACGCGCCCAGCAACCCGCCCACCAAAACAGCCAGCGGAAACGCCTGCCAGCCGTTGGCTACCGGCAAAAAATAAAGCGGGATCGACCCGGCCAGCAGGGTAACAAACAGCACCTGCCGTCGCCCGTAACGGTCGGCAAAGCGGCCGGCCATCACCCCGGTCAGCGCCGAAGCCATCCAGTAAGTCGTCGTAATCAGCCCATAGCCGGTGGCCTGCCAGCCCATCTGCTGAAACAACTTGGGCAAAAAAGTGACCGTGCCCAAAAACGCCCACGAGCGCATGGCCGTCAATATGGCCAGCACGCTGATGGTGCTCCACTCCACGGTTTTTCTGGCCGCCGGCGAGATTGAAAGTGACGGCTGCAGCTCCGATACGGTTTCGGGTAGGGTGTGGCGCATGGCCACGGTCATAAAAATTGCCAGGGGAATACCCACCAGCCCCAGCACGTACAGCCCCATCACCCCAATTTTGTCCAGAATGAAGCCGGCCAAAAATGGGCCGGCCGCCAGCCCGGTTTGACCAAACAAAAAGAAAACCGCCGTGCCGGTAGCGGCCAGCAGGGCTGCTTCTTCGGCGGCGTGTTTGGTGCCCAGCGGATGAAACGCGCTGGAACCGATACTGGCCAGCACAAACGGCACCAGAAACAGCCAGAAATTGCCGGTTTGCTGGGCTACCGCTACCGCCAGCACCATAAAAGTAATGGTCCAGGCCACGCTGCCCGGCCCCAGCCAGCGGCTGCCCACCTTATCGGCCAGCCAGCCAAACAGCGGCTGCGCCAACGCCGAAAACAACTGGTAAGCGCCCACCGCCAGCCCGTACTGCCACACCGCCCAGCTCGCCTGCTTGCTAAAAAACGCCACCAGCACCGAGCCGGAATTGTTGAACACATCAATGGTTAAATGGCCCAGCGTTACGGCCGCGTACACCTTGCTTCTAAAAAGTTGAATCATACTCCCGCCTGTCAATTTTCTTTCGGCTGATTATAAATGAGACTTGCATTCAGTCCCAATTTCGGTTGACACGCCCACCCGTTACCAGTAAGATTACCTCTCGCAAAATTCAGGCATTGGGCCTGCCGGCGTGACGCAAAGTAGCTCTGCATTAAACCGTGAACAGATTGAATGGCAAAAATTACCCCCTCCCCAATAGCAAGGGGGCCAGGGGGATGGACAAAAAAGTCGCCACGGTTTGATGCCAAGCTATCCGACGCAAGTGTTGGCCTTAAAATATGTACTTCCCAAAGACGTTAACGCCGGCTTATTCTTACGTCGTCAAAAATAATTATCTCGACCTGAAAAAATTTTTTCAGGTCGAGATATTCAGGCCACAGCAGGGCACGCTTGCAGCGTGCCCGTCGGGCTAATTCTCTAACCACCGCTACGAGCTTCGGTTCAGCGCATCTTCCCGAAAATAGAGAAACAACAGCAGCGCCAGCGACACGCTCACCGCCAGGTTGGCCGCCACATTTTTCGCATTGAGCCGCTCCAATCGTGATGAATTGATTTGTAGTGTACAATACCCGCCAAGATGAGTCTAGCAGATTTACTTCAAACCTGGCGCGCCGAGCCAACCATCGCCCGCAACGTGACCGCGTGGCACACCCGGCCGGCGCGGGCGGCCCAAACCGCTCCCCTGCCCGCCCAACTGCATCCGGCGCTGGTTGCCGCGCTGCGGCAGCAGGGTATCCAATCGCTGTACAGCCACCAGGCTGAAAGCTGGGCGAGGGTGCAGGCCGGCCAAAATCCGGTCATCGTTACCGGCACGGCCAGCGGCAAAACGCTGGCCTACAATTTGCCGGTGCTGCATCACCTGCTGGCCGATGACTCCGCCCGCGCCCTGTACCTGTTTCCCACCAAAGCGCTGGCCCACGATCAATTAACAATGATCAATGACCAATTAACAAACAAAACTTTTGCGGCCACCTACGATGGCGACACGCCACAAGCGTTGCGGCCAACCATCCGTGCCGCCGCCCGCATTGTGCTGACCAACCCGGATATGCTGCACACGGCTGTTTTGCCGCACCACACTCGCTGGGCCGAATTTTTGCGCCACCTGCGCTTTGTGGTGCTGGACGAAATGCACGTGTACCGCGGCGTTTTTGGCAGCCACGTGGCCAACGTTCTGCGCCGGCTGCGGCGAGTGGCCCAATTTTACGGCAGCGCGCCGCAATTTATTTTGACCAGCGCCACCATCGACAACCCGGCGGAGCTGGCCGAGCGGCTCATCGAAGCGTCGGTAACTCTGGTTGAAAACGATGGCGCAGCCCGGGGAGCCAAACATTTTGTCATTTACAACCCGCCCATCGTCAACCCGGAGCTGGGCATTCGCCGCAGCGTGCTGCAAGAAAGCGTCCGGCTGGCCGGCGAACTGCTCAACCACAACGTGCAGACCATCGTTTTTGGTCGCACCCGCCGCACCGTCGAGTTACTACTCACCTACCTCCGCACCAGCAATGCGCAAGAAACCAGCTCACTTAACTCACCCAACCCACCTGACTCACAAAACTCAATCCGGGCCTATCGCAGCGGCTACCTGCACCGCCAGCGCCGCGAAATTGAGCAGGGCCTTCGCAGCGGGCGCGTGCAGGCCGTAGCCGCCACCAGCGCGCTGGAACTGGGCATCGATATTGGCGGGCTGGACGCGGCGGTGCTGGCCGGTTACCCCGGCACTATCGCCGGCACGTGGCAGCAGGCCGGGCGCGCCGGCCGCCAGCAGGCCGATGCGCTGGCCGTGCTGGTCGCCTCGGCCAGTCCGCTCGATCAGTTTCTGGCTCATCACCCGCGCTACTTTTTTGAGCGCAGCCCCGAAGCCGCCCGCCTCAACCCCGATAACCTGCTGATTTTGCTGCAACACCTGCGCTGCGCCGCGTTTGAACTGCCCTTCAACCTGGGCGAGTCGTTTGGCCGGGTTGACGCCGAACAGG
>CAYOXS010000022.1:2526-33360 GCA_964407935.1 uncultured Caldilineaceae bacterium | reverse complement strand
GGGCTGGGCACCAGTATGGGGCTGGAAAAAGCCAAGTCGCTGCTCAGCGTGAAAGAAGGGCTGACATTTCTGGATATTATCGCCCGGCAGGTGCAGCTCGCCGGGCTGCCGCTGGTGTTGATGAACAGCTACAACACCCACGCCGATTCGCTGGCGGCGCTCAAACCGTACCCGTATTTGTGGAGCGGCATCCCTCTGGATTTTTTGCAGCACAAAGTTCCCAAGGTGCTCCAGGCCGATTTTACCCCGGCCGATTGGCCTGCCGATCCCGGCCTGGAATGGTGCCCGCCCGGCCACGGCGATATTTACACCGCGCTGGTGACCAGAGGCATGCTGCCCACCCTGCTGCAAGCCGGCTATCGCTACGTTTTTGTGTCTAATGTGGACAATTTGGGGGCGATTTTGGAGCCATCGATTTTGGGGTATTTTGTTAAAAACAAGCTGCCGTTTATGATGGAAGTGGCCGACCGCACCGAAGCGGACAAAAAAGGCGGTCATCTGGCCAAATTGCCCACCGGCCAGCTCATTTTGCGGGAATCAGCCCAGTGCCCGGATAAGGATACGGCCGCGTTTCAGGATATTGCCCGTCACCAGTATTTTAACACCAACAATCTGTGGCTGCACCTGCCCACGCTCCAGCGGCTGCTGGCGGCCAGAGAAAACGTGCTGGGGCTGGCCATGATCCGCAACAGCAAAAACCTTGACCCCCGCGACCCGACTTCGCCGCCGGTGTACCAGCTTGAAACGGCAATGGGTTCGGCGATAGCGGTGTTTGAGGGGGCGCAGGCAGTGCGCGTGCCCCGCGCGCGTTTTGCACCCATCAAAAAAACCAACGACCTGCTGGACGTGCGCTCTGATAATTATATTTTAACCAAAGAATTTCAGATTGTAGCCAACCCGCAGCGCCGGTTGGGGCCAACAGTCATCGAGCTTGACCCGCGCCATTACCAGCTTATCGACAGCCTGGAGGCCCGGTTTCCGCACGGCGCGCCGTCGCTGTTAGATTGTGAGCGGTTAACCATTAAAGGTGACTTTAAATTTGGCCGGGGCGTAAAATTAAAAGGCTCCGTGGAACTGATAAATCCCACGGAGCGGCAGATAACTATTGAGGATAGCGCGGAAATCTCTGGCCGGTGGCCGGTGGCTTAACGCACCCAAACCGAACCAATATCGATGGCCGGGCTGTGGCTGACATTGGTCGGGTTACTGCCATCGGCATTGACCACGTACACTTCCACATCGCCATCGCGGTTGGTGTGGAACATGATTTGCCGGCTGTCTGGCGACCAGCTAAAGTCGCCTTCCATTGATTCCTGCGCCTCGGGCGAGTTGGTTACATTGACCGGGCTGCTGCCATCGGCGTTCATTACGTAGATTTCGGCGTTGCCATCGCGGTTGGTTAAAAAGGCAATTTTGCTGCCGTTGGGCGACCAGGTGGGGAAGCCATCAAAGCCGGGCGAATTGGTTAGCCGGGTTACATTGCCGCCGGCGGCGTCGGAGGTGTAAATTTCAATATCGCCGTCACGGTCTGACATAAACAGGAGTTTGCTGCCATCCGGCGATAAATCCAGCCCGCCGCTGTTAAATTGCAAATCGGTAACGGGCGTGGCTTCGCCGCCGCTAACCGGCACTGAGTAGCCGGCAATTGTGCCATTGCGATCAGACAGGAACAGCAGCGCGCTGCCATCCGGCGACCAATCCTCAAACACATCATTGGCCGGGTCATCGGTGAGGTTGATCACGGTAGCGCCGGTGGGGTCTACCAAAAACACATCGGCGTTGCCGGCAATACTGCTGCCAAAGGCAATCCACTCGCCGGCTGGCGACCACATAGGCGGGCTGGCGCTGGCCGGAATCTGGTTACTCAGCCGGGTTGGGTTGGCGCCGTTACTGTCCATGCGGTTTATGAGCAACCCCTCGCTGCTGCCATCACTTAAAAAGGCAAACGCCTGCGCCCGGCCCGACCAGGCGGGGACGCCTTCGTTACCGTCGCTGTTGGTCAGGTTGACCGGGTTGCTGCCGTCACGGTTACTGGTGTAAATTTCAAAGTTACCGTCGCGGTTGGTCATGAACGCAATTTTTGTTTCCGGCGGGCGGGGCGGCACCACAGGTCTGAGCTGGCATCCCGCCAAAAACAGCATGGCAATCAGCAGGGGTAAGGCTATTTTGGGCATGGCCGTTTACCTTTCAATCGCTTGGGTCTTGCGCCGGAAAAATAATTGCGAGGCAAAACAAGCGGGCAGTTTTTCACCGCCAACACTAACACAACTTGCCTGATTCTGCAATTTCAGGGGGTTTTAGCGCCACGCGGCCGTTGCCACAGGCAGTTGGTTGACCACAGCATAAGTCAGTTTGACCAGACTTTCTGCGGCCAGTGTATCCGGTTTGGAGAGCACCGCCGGTTTGCCCAGGCTGGCCGTCAGATAGAAAACTTCCGGCGAGGGCGGGATCACGCCGATGACCGAAATGCCCAGTTCTTTTTCAATATCGGCGGGGGCAATGAGGTTACTGGAGCGCGCCCGGGAAACCACGGTCAGCCGGGTGCGGTCGAACAGGCTCCACGCTTTGAGCAGTTCCAAATCTTCGCGGGCGCAGGCAATTGAAACCGCTTCCGGCTCCAGCACCAGCAAAATCTGGTCGGCTTTTTCCAGCGCCCACTGCACGCCGCTGCCGGAAACAGCCGGCAAATCCAGCAGCACGTAGGCCGCCTGAGTCATCAGCGCTTCCAGAATGATGTTCACGTGCGCTTCGGTCAACAGGGCATCCTGCGCCGAATTGGGGGGGCTGACCAGCAGCCGCACCCCAGACGAATGCTGAACCACCCGCCGGGCCACATCCGTGGTTTTGATGTCGGCCGGGTTTTTGAGCAGCAGCCCGCCCAAATCTTCAGCGGGTGAAATATTGAGGTTTTGCCGAACTGTGCCGCGGCTGGCGCGCAGCTCGGCCAGGATTACGGGCTTTTCTTGCAGCGCCAACTGAGTGGCCATGTTGGTGGCGACAGTTGTTACCCCCACGCCGCCTTTAGCCCCCACCACCGCAATAACCCGGCCTTTGGGTTGTAGCACCCGCCGGCTGCGGGCCAGAAGCGCACCAGCCCGGGCCAGCAATTCTTTGTGCGATACCGGCTTGGCCACGTAATCATCGGCGCCGGCCTGAAAACCATCGAGCTTGTCATCAACGGCGGCTTTGGCGCTGAGTAAAATGATGGGCAGCCAGGCGGTAGCCGGGTTGGCGCGTAAACGCTCGCACACCTCCAGGCCGCTCATATCCGGCATCATTACATCTAAAATTACCAGGGCCGGCTGAAGATTTTCAACTTTTTGCAGCCCTTCACTGCCGTGACTGGCAGTAAAAACCTCGTAACCGGCCTTTTCAAAAACATGTGAGGCCAGTTTCAAAGTTACCGTATCATCATCAACTATTAAAATGCGTTCCTTACTCGCCATTAAAAACCTCTGGCTTATCCCCGTTTATTCGGTTATAATCATTTTAGCGAAGCTTTGGGCAAAATAAAAGGGTCAATTGGTACTGTCTTAAGTTTAATGCCGATTGTGCCGATAACATTAGTTGTCGATGTCATATTGTTGGTTTCAGCGATGGTACAACAGCGGCTTGATAAAATAAATCAATGTTTCCTTGAGTTTGGAATAGACCCGCTGGAAAATATTGGCCGGCTCACCAGCCTGGCCGGCAGCTTGCTGGGCGCAACCTGCGCCCTGTACAATCGGCTTGAGGGCGACAAGCTCATCACTACCGCGCAGTGGCAAACCCCGCCAGATTTTAACCCCGTGGATGCCGCCGAAGGCCACATTTGCTTTGACGTGATCAAAAAGGGGTCCACCGATGTGGTTTACTTGCCCAATCTGCCCCAAACCCAATACGCCCACACCGATCCCAACGTAAGGTGCTACAACCTGCAAACCTACCTGGGCCGGGCAGTTCAGCGCGGGCCACAGACGGTTGGGACGTTGTGTGTGGTGTTTGACAAACCTTTTACTCCCAACGAGGATGATCACCATTTGCTGGGGTTGCTGGCTTCGGCGGTGAGCGTGGAAGAAGAGCGCTGGCACGTGTTAGACGAGCTGGCAATTTATCAGCACAACCTGGAACAACTGGTGGAAGCCCGCACCGTCGATCTGGCCGCCGCGCACCAACAACTGCAGCAGCAGGAAAAAAATTACCGGACTCTGTTTAACGCTGCGCCAATCGCTATTTTGGTGGCGCAGGATGGCAACTACGTATTTGCCAATCCAGCCAGCCTGCGGCTGCTGGGTTTTCGCCAGCCCGAGGAGGTAATTGGCAGGCCTATAATGCAAACCATTGCCCCCGCCTCGCGGGAAATAGTTAGCGAACGTCTCCAGCGCGTTGCCAACAATCAGGCCAATCCCCCGCTGGAACTTGAACTGCTTCACCCCGATGGCACCATCCATCTGGTTGAGTCAATCTCGGTGCCTGTTGAATTTGAGGGCCGCCCGGCGGCGCTAACCTTTAGCCGCGATTTGAACGTGCAGCGCCAGGCCGAAGAACTAATGCGCAAACACGCCAGCGTGGTCCAGCAAACCGGCGATTCGGTCATCATCACCGATAAAAATGGCGTTATTGAATACGTAAACCCCGCCTTTGAGGCTTTAACCGGCTATCGCAGCGCCGAAGTGGTTGGGCAAACGCCGCGCATTTTAAAATCCAGCCAGCACCCCCCCCCATTTTATACGCAGTTGTGGGACCAGATTTTGGCCGGCCAAACCTTTCGGGATGTGCTGGTGAGCAAAAAGAAAAACGGGGAACTGTTTTACGAAGAAAAAACCATCACCCCGCTCCGGGACGCAGCCGGCAACATCACTCATTTTGTCTCAACCGGCAAAGATATTACCGAGCGCCGCCTGATTGAACAGGAACGCCGCGAACGTGAGCAGTTTCTGGCTTCGTTGAGCGATATTACGCGGGCCGCTCTCGATGCGCCGGATTTGCGGACCATGCTGGATATTCTGGTGAAAAAACTGCGGGCGCTGTATAACGCCGATAGCTGCTATTTTATTCTGTGGGATGAGGGGGGCCAGGTGCCGGTGCCAATTGCCGCCGACGGCGCCACGCCGGAAAACCAGCGCAAATTCTTTTCAGTTGAAATCCGCCCCGGCGAGCAAACGCTGTCTGCGGCGCTGTTTGAAGCCGGCCGGCCGCTGGTGATTGAAAATAGCAAAACCAGCCCGATTGTACATAAAGCCATTGTGGAAAAATTTGACCGGCGCTGGCTAATGGGCATCCCTTTTATGGCCGGCCAGCAAAAACTGGGGGCGGCCATCATTATTTTTAACTCGCCGCACCAGTTTTCCAGCACAGAAATTACCCAGGCCGAGCAAATTGGCCAGCAAATTGCGCTGGCGCTGGCCAAAGTTCAACTGCTTGAAGAAACACAGCGCCGCTGGCGGGAAGCAGATATTTTGCGGCAGGTTACCGCCGCCGTCACCGAATCGTTGAGTTTTAACGAGCGACTGGTGCGGATTTTGGAGCAACTGGAACAGGTTGTCCCGTACGACAGCGCCTCGGTGCAATTGCTGCACAATGATTACCTGGAAATTATCAGCGGACGCGGCTTTAAAGAACCGGAGAAAATTGTGGGTTTGCGTTTCTCGATTAAAGAGAATAATATTAACGCCCGCGCCGCCCGGGAAAAGCAGCCCATTGTTATCTCCGATGTTTGGGATGGCCACCAGAGTTATTTTTCGCCGCCCCACGACAGTATTCGCTCGTGGTTGGGGGTGCCGTTGATGGTCAGAGAGCGGATGATTGGCATGCTCACTATCGACAGCTTTCAACCGGGCTTTTTTAATAAAGATCACATCCGGCTGGTGGTGCCGTTTGCCAACCAGGTGGCGGTGTCCATTGAAAATTCCCGGTTGTACGAACAGGCCCGGCGTGACGCCGAAACTAAAGCCGTGCTGCTGCGCGAGGTTAACCATCGCGTCAAAAACAACCTGTCGGCCATTATTGGCCTGCTTTACGCCGAGCGCCGCCACAACGGCGTTAAAGACGATGTAGTCTACCAAAACATTATGCAAGACCTGATCAACCGGGTCAAAGGGTTATCGGTGGTGCATCACCTGCTGTCGGCCGCAGAGTGGACGCCGCTGCCGCTGGACAAAATCACCCAAAAATTGATCGATGCGGCGCTGCATTCTCTCCCGCCGGGAACCAAAGTAACGGTCAACGTCCGGCCGTCGCCGGTAGTGGTTGTGCCCAAACAGGCCAACAACCTGGCATTGGTCATCAACGAGTTGGCCACCAATTCGCTCAAATACGCCCTGGTTCAGCGGAATACCATCCGTATCTCGGTAAATATTGACCAGCACGGCCCGCTGATCCGGCTTGAATACCGGGACAATGGACCAGGTTTTCCGCCGGCCATTTTGGATAATCAGCAGCAGAATGTGGGGCTGTATCTGGTTGAAACATTAATCCGTGATGGCTTGTTGGGCACGTTTTCAATGTATAATGATAACGGCGCGGTTACCGTGATTGAATTTTCTGAACAACTCCACGAGGCCAAACAATGACGAACCCAAACGCGATTAAAGTACTCATTGCCGAAGATGACCCCCTGGTTGGCGAAATGATCCGGGGCATGCTGGAAGATGCAGGCTATGTGGTAGTTGGCCAGGCGCTCGATGGCCTCCAGGCCATTGAGATGGTGCAGAGCCATCAACCGCACGTGGTTTTAATGGACCTGGAGATGCCCAATTTGGGCGGCATCGAAGCCACGGCCAATATCATCAACAACACTCCGGTGCCGGTGGTCATCCTCACCGCCTACGATTCGCCGGAGTTGGTGCAGCAGGCCAGCCGGGCCGGGGCCGGGGCCTACCTGGTTAAACCCCCCAACGATCACGAAATTGATCGGGCGATTACCATTGCCATGGGCCGCTTTAAAGACCTGATGGAGCTGCGCCGCCTCAACACAGAACTGGAACTGGCCCTGGCCCAGGTGAAACAGCTCAGTGGGCTGCTGCCCATTTGCGCCAACTGCAAAAAAATCAGAGACGACACGGGCTACTGGCAGGAAGTTGAAGTGTACATCAGCGAGCACAGCGAGGTGGAATTTAGCCACGGCCTGTGCCCGGATTGCATAAACCGGCTGTATCCCGGCTTTCTGAGCAATATGCGATAATCTCACCCACACTCAAAAAGGATAATTATGATTAAAACTGTAACGGCAACCCGCTACGTTACGCCGCTGCGCGAGGGCGGTTCGCTGCCGGCTATTGTTGAAGCCGACGACAACCAGCTTTACGTGATGAAATTTGTGGGCGCCGGCCAGGGGCCAAAGGCGCTCATCGCCGAGCTGCTCGCCGGCGAAATTGGCCGGTCGCTGGGCCTGCTCATCCCGGAAATTGTATTTATGCAGCTTGACCCCATGCTGGCGCGTTCTGAGCCAGACCCCGAAATTCAGGATTTACTCAAGGCCAGCGCCGGCCGGTTAAACCTGGGGCTGCGCTACCTGCCCAACGCCTTTGATTTTAACCAACTGCTCAAACCGCCACCCGCGCCGGAGCTGGCTTCTAAAATTGTTTGGTTTGACGCCTACATCACCAATGTTGACCGCACCGCGCGCAACGTAAATATGCTCATCTGCGGCGACACCCTGTGGCTCATTGATCACGGGGCGGCGTTCTATTTTCATCACAGTTGGGATGACAACTATTTAACCCGCAGCCAAACACCCTTTAGCCTGATCAACAACCACACCCTGCTGCCGTTTGCCAGCCAACTGCCGCAGGCCGATGCCGAACTGCGGCCGCGGTTAACCAAAAAACTATTGTCTGACATTGTGGCTCAAATCCCGGATAACTGGCTGGGCCAGGAAGCTACGTTTTCTACGCGCAAAAAACATCGCGCGGCCTACGTCGCCTATCTGCAAAACCGGCTGGCCGCCGCACCAATCTTTGTGGAGGAAGCGATCAATGCCCGCCACAAACTCGTTTGATTACGCTGTTGTCCGGGTAGTGCCCTATGTTGAACGCGAGGAGTTTATCAACGTGGGGGTGATTTTGTTTTGTCGCACCCAGCGCTTTCTGGCGGCCAAAATTGAGCTGGATGAACAGCGACTGGCGGCAATGGCCCCTCACCTAGACCCCGCAAAGGTGCGCCATCACCTGGAATTGATTCCCCGCATTTGCAGCGGCGATGCCAGCCATCCCATCGGCCAGTTACCCCCCGCCGAGCGGTTTCACTGGCTGGTAACGCCGCGCAGCACCAGCATTCAGGTATCCGGGGTGCATACCGGCCTGTGCACCGATCCCGCTGAAGCACTGGAACATTTGATGCAGGCGATGGTCAGGCTGGGTTAACGGCGGGCCAGGCGGTTGGTGGTTAAAACCAGGCTCAGCGCGGCCACCAGCAGCACCACCACCAGGCCGTAGGCCAGATAAATGCCAATCCGGTCGGCAAACCAGCCCAAAACCAGCGGCGCCAGCAAAATTGCCAGCCCGCCGCCCATCGACAGGCGGGCGCTGGCCTGATCGATTTGCCGGGCCGCCACCCCCACCGCCACCGACAAGGTGAGCGGGAACAGGTTGGCCACACCCAGCCCGGTAATAAACAAACCCACAATATTCAACACCGGCGACTGCGCCAGCCAGAACAGCGGAAAGCCAACCAGCGCCGTGCCCAACGCCAGCGTGAGCAGGTTTGCGCCGGGCGTAGTCCGGGTGAGGCGGCTGCCCCAAAAACGGCCCACAATCATTGCCCCAAAAAACACGCTCATGGCGGTGGCGGCATCCACGCGGGCCAACCCGGCCTGATTCTCCAAAAAGTCCGCGCCCCAAAAAATCATGCACCATTCCACTGAAACCGAAAGCACCACCACCAGCCAGTAGCCCCAAAACAGCAGCGGCAGTTGGCGGCTCGATGGCTTATCTTCAACCACGCGGCGGGATTCGGGCACGGGTTGGGCTTTGAACAACAATCCCATTAGCAGCAGCGCCACCGCGCCAAAATAGAGCGCGCTGCGCCAGCCAAAACCCGTCCGCTGAAAGCCGCCAATCAGCAACGGGGCCAGCGCGGCAAAAACACTGGCCATCACGTTAGACTCAGTCAGGGCGATGGCCCGTTTTTCCTGGTGCCGGTCCGACAGCATGGCCTGGATCATCACCAGCACCAACGACCCTAACCAGCCCATAACCAAAATGCTGCCAATGGTCAACAAAGTTTGGCTGCTCAGCGCCAGGCCAATCGCTCCCACGGCCATGCCGGCGGCTCCGGCCCAAAAAACAACGTAGCGGCTCAATTTGAGTGCCAGTCTATCGCCGGTTAACCCGGCCAGCACCATGCCCAGCGCAAAAGCGCTCAGGTGCAGGCCGGCCACGGTGTAACTCAAACCAAGTTCGGCGCGCAAAAACGGCATCAGCGGGCCTAACGCTGCCTGCATATAAGCGTAATAGGCCAGCATCCAATAGGCCAGCCAGGTAAAACGATCGCGTTGAAACGACACAGCCTGAATCAGGGTTGGCTCAGTCATGGCGGCATCCCTTAAAAAAGATGACCATTGCGGCCAGGGCGCACAGCGAAGCAAAGCCAAAAACCGCACCGCCGCCAAACTGATCCCACACATAGCCGGCCACCACCGAGCCAATGCTCCAGCCAAAACCGTTCATGGCAATGCCCACCATTGCCTGCGAGGTGGCGCGCAGCCCCACGGGCGCGGTTTTGGCGGCAAAACCCACCACCGCCACCCAATACACCCCGTAACACAGCCCGGTGCCCAGCACTACCCCAATAATCAACCAGACCGAATTGGCCAGCCAAATCAACCCCCAAATCACCACATACCCCAGCATGGCCACCGGGATAAGCCGCTGAAACGAAAACCGGGCAAACCAGCTTGCTCCAAAATACATTATCGGGATTTCCAGCAGTGAATTTGCCGCCCAAACCAGCCCAACGTGGCGCTCGGTACCGCCCACGGCCAAAACGTGCAGCCCCAAAAAACCCACGTAACAACTAAATCCAATGCCCATCAAAATCAACGCGGCAAAAAAGCTCAAATAATGAGGCTGGCCCAGCAGGATTTTCATACCCTGTCCCAGGCGGGTATTTTGCGGCGCCGGCTCAACCGGAATAAAAATGCTCAGCCCCGCGCAGCCAAGCCCCAGCAGCGCGGCGTGCAGCCAAAAGGTGAGGTTCATTGTTTGCGGCGTTAAAAACTGCGCCAGCACCAGCGACACCAGCAAAAAGCCAATTGTTCCCCACAACCGCTGGCGGCCATAACTGGCGTTGAGCCGGGTAACCACGCTCATCACCGTGCCATCGACAATTGAGGCCATTGGGTTGCGGAAAAAAAACAAGACAATGACCAGCGCCATAAACAACCAAAAACTATTGGCCTGCAAAAACAGCAGGCTGACAACCCCGGCTGAAAGGGCGCACAAAAATAAAACCTGCCGATAAATCTGCCAGCGATCGGCCACACCGCCCCAAAATGGATTGGCAATCAGGGTAACCAGCGGCGGAATACTGCCCAACCAGCCAATCTGCGCGCCAGATAACCCCTTCTGCTGCAAATAAATGTTGAAAAAGGGGATTAAACTACCTACCGCGCCAAAAAACAGCAGATAGTACAATTTGGCAATCAACAAGCCGCGGTTGGCCGGATCGAGTGAGGCGTTAAGCCGTATACTCAGTTGCGAAGTGCGAAAAATGGCTTATCTCCCTGTGCTACTATGCTCCCTAAACAAACATAGATCACGCCCAGGGCGTGACCTACGTCTCTGTGGGAAACTATTCAATGTTGACAGATTAACGACCGTACTGCACGCGCCGGCCCAGCAACACCCCAATCAGTATTTCCAGCACAAAAACAACCAGAATCACCAGCGCGTCCAGGCCAATAGTGATGATAAACGCCGCCAGCAAATATAACAGCAGCGACAGGCTGAATTCCTGCACGGCCGGCGGCAGTGAGGGGTTTAACCCCAAGCCCAATGCCAGCACAAAAGCCAGTCCCAAAAAGATGAGCGCCGTGCGCCACGACTCGCGGTCTGAGGCGCTGGGCAGCATAGCGTTGGAAATGGCAAAAATCAGGTAAACGCCCAGCCACACATCGGGGATGGCCAGCATATTGGCCACCGCGCGCCACCAGCGGTCCGGGTTGGCGCTGAGCACGGCATCGCCCAACTGGTCCAGCCGTAACCAGCCGTAGCCAATGAGCAGCACCGCCACGCTGCCAAAAATCAAGGGAGCCACCCCAATCAGGCTGTGCCGAAACGGGTCTGTGGCGTCAATCTGAACGGCCCCCATTTGCAGTTGGCCGCCCTTTTTGGGTTTGGGCCACACCGAAAAGCTGCGGGTTGTCACGCCCAGCAATTTGGCGGTAAGCCAATGGCTAAATTCGTGGAGCAGGGTGCCGGGCAAAAATAACGCCCAAAAAATCCACAGCGCCACGGCCTGGCTGCGGGTTAACAAAAAAGCCACCCCCTGCACGTGGGTATAAATCCAACGGTTCAGGGGGTGTAACAGTAAAAATGTAATAATCAGCCAAAAAAGAATAGACCAGCCAGACATGCCATCCAATTTTTGGGGCGAGACTAAAAGGCCATCGCCCCTAAACTATAAACCTATAGCGCGCCTTTAACCAGGGGCAAAAAGTTTTCAATGGTCAGGCTGGCCCCGCCAACCAGCGCGCCGTCAATATCGGGTTGAGCCATGTAGGCCTGAACGTTGGCCGGCTTTACGCTACCGCCGTACTGCACCCGAATCTGCCCGGCGACATCGGCGCTGTACGTTGAGGCCAGCACGCCGCGAATGGCCGTGGCAATGATGCTGTTGGCGGTTTCGGCATCGGCGTTTTTGCCGGTGCCAATGGCCCAGATGGGTTCATAGGCCACAATTACTTTCACTGCGTCGGCGGCAGACAGGCCGGCAAAGGCGGCTTTAACCTGCCCGCCCACAAAACTGTTGGTCTCACCGGCTTCGTTTTGGGCCAGATTTTCACCCACACACACAATTGGGGTTAACCCGTGGGCCAGCGCCACCTTGATTTTTTTGTTGACGCCCTCATCAGTTTCGCCAAAAAATTGACGGCGTTCGGAGTGGCCCAAAATCACAAACTGGCACAGTTCTTTGAGCATCAGCGGCGAAACTTCGCCGGTAAACGCGCCCTGCTCTTCAAAATACATGTTTTGCGCGCCCAAACCGACTTTTGTGCCGGCTAACGTGTCACTCAGTGCCGCCAGCGCGGTAAACGGCGGGCAGAGCACAACATCCACGCCGTCAATATCGGCCACAGAGTCAATAACGTCCTGGGCCAGCTTTTTCGCTTCGGCCACGGTTTTGTGCATTTTCCAGTTACCAGCAATAATTGGTGTTCGCATTTTTAAATTTGTATCTCCCTTAAGAATAAGTTGGGTGAGTTTTGAATTTTGAGTTCGTGTTGCGCAATTCGCAATTCGTTCACTCGCCATTCGCTCAGGCTTGTGCAGTTTATCACAATTATTTAAATCGGGCAACGATACGGATTAGAGTATGCCTTCAAAATAAGCAGTTAACTCTTCCAGTGCGGAGCGGACCGGCGACCATTCTGATTTAAACAAATGCTTTTCAACCATGCGGGCCACCGCGGCCCGGTTTAGCGAAGCGGCTCCTGCGCCCTGTTGGGTAGTAGACAACCCGCCCAAGGCGTTGCCCAGCGCCGCCGATGCTTCCCAGCTTAACCCCACCAACCGGGCCAGCACCACCCCGGCATTGAAACTGTCGCCGGCGCCGGTAGAATCTTTGACATCAACCTCAAATGACGGGAAGGCCACCCGCTTGTCACCAACGGCCAGCAAACAGCCTTTTCGGCCCCGTTTGGTAACCACCGCGTTAGCGCCCGGACCGTTGAGCAAAAACGACAGGCTATCGTCTACCGGCAGGCCGCTGCCCAGTAGAGTCACTTCAGTTTCATTGGGCAAAATCACGTCGATGCGGGGCAGCAGTTCTAAAATTCTGGTGCGGGCGCGGATGGCCGGTTCGGTGCCAATATCCAGGCTAACCCGGGTGTAGGGCGAGTTTTCGGCAATATCCAGCGCGCTGAGAATGGTTTCGTACTGGTGGTGGGCTAAAAACGAATAGCTGGACAGGTGTATCCAGCGACAACTGGCAAAATATTTGGGGTCAATTTCTCGGGCCTGGGTAAAAGAGTTTGCCCCGCGCGCGCCAAACATGGTCCGCTCGCCATCTTCGGTCACGGCGATAAAAATCATCCCGGTGCTGACTTTGGGGTCAACCTGAACCTGGCTGCAATCGACGCCGGCACTTTGCAGGTCGGCGATAACCTGGTTGGCCAGCGGATCGCTGCCAACGCGGCCAATAAAGCCCACATTCATATCCATTTTGGCCAGAGCGATAGCGGTATTCACCGCCGAGCCGCCGGTGTGCAACTGCACCGTGGTGGCAATCGCCTCGTTGCCCGGCAATGGATAGGCCGGGATGGTAAAAATCACGTCTACATTTATGTCGCCCATCACCACAATATCGGGCATTGTGCGCAGCTCCCGCAGATTATTTATTCGTCTCGCACGTCCGGAGCAGAAGGCAGCACCACCACAAATTTGCTGCCTTTGCCAACCACACTTTCAACCCAAATCCTGCCCCGATGAACCTGAACCATGCCTTTGGCAATGGATAGCCCCAGGCCCATGCCCTGATATTTGCGGGTGAGCGGCGGTTCAACCTGATAAAATTGGTCAAAAATGCGGTCGTATTCTGCTTTGGGAATACCAATTCCGGTATCGATAACGCTGAGAGTGTATTTGTGATCGCTAAAATGGACGCTGACATGAATCCGGCCGCCTTCCGGGGTAAACTTGATGGCATTGCTCACCAGGTTGGCCACAATCAGATAAACTTTTTGCCGGTCGCCATCAATATTTAGCAGCGAGTCATCGGGCGAAAACTTGGTAGAGAGAATGAGTTTTTTGGTAGCGATAATCTGGGAAAATTCTTTGGTAACGTCATTTACCAGGGATTTAAGGGAAAAGATCGATCGTTCAAGCTGCACACCATCGGTTTGAATGTGGCGCAGGTTGACCATATCATCAATGAGCGCCCGCAATTTTATGGCGCTGCTCAATACAATATCCAGTTGCTCGCTGGCTTCACCCTTTACGTTATCCTTGAGAAAGGTGGCGTACCCCAAAATTACCGCCAGCGGCGTGCGCAGTTCGTGGGAGGCAATACTGACAAAATCGTTTTTGAGCTGGTCAACCTGCGACAGATCACGGTAGGCCTGCTGCAGTTCATCGAGTAGCCGCGCGTTTTCAATGGCAATTGCCGCCTGTAACCCCAAAGTGGTGGTAATTTGGATGTCGTCCTCGTTAAAGCCTTCGGTGGTGGTTTTGTTGATAACTTCCAAAACACCAATCACTCTGTCTCGCACGCGCAGAGGCACGCCCAAAATTGACTGGGTTTGAAAATCCAGCGTGGCGTCAACATCGCCGTGCCAGCGCGGATCATTTTTGGCATCACGGATAAGAATCGGTTTGTTTTTGCGAATAACGTAGCCGGCAATGCTTTTATCCATCGGGATGCTGATTTTTCTGAGGGCGCTGCTCACCCCGCCGGACGCTTCGGCAAAGCGGAGTTCGCCGGTATTGCGGTCAATCAGCATAATTGAGCAGGCTTCGGTGTTGGTTAATTCCGTGGCAGATTGCACAATAATTTGCAGCAGAGGCTCCAGGCTGAGGGTAGAGTTGAGCATCTGGCTAACTTTGACAATTCGCTCCAGATACCCAATGCGATGCTCCAAACCGACAATTTTTTGTTTGAGCATCTCGGTCTGGTCGTCCTGGTCACTTATTCTAACCGCGTCCAATGGCTCGTCATCTTCGGCAGCCGGGCCAATATCCAAATCATCTATTTCTGACGGGTCGGCTTGGATTACCAGGTCATCATCTTGTTGATCGGGGTCTGATTCATGGCCAGGCCCATCAAGATATCTAAGCATTGAAACCTCATTGCGAGTACGTTTTAAGGACGGTGGTGAGTGAATTATACACTAGCCCCCGGGGTTTGTCTACGCGCTACGCCACATTATACCCGGCATCGGGGTAAATTTTTAACAGCGCCTGTTGAATGAGCGCCGGCCCGGGCGGAACCGGCAGGCCGCTGCGCCAGCCCAGGTAGAGCAAAAATTCGTGGTTGCCGGCCGGCCCGGTTATGGGCGATGCCGTCAACCCCAGCACCTCAAACCCCTGCTGGCCGGCCATCTCTATCATTTTTTCCAGCACTTCCCGGTGCGTTTTGGGGTTTTTAACCACTCCGCCTTTGCCCACCTGCGATTTTCCGGCTTCAAATTGAGGTTTGACCAGGGCAATGACCCGCGCCGGCGCAGCCAGCCACTTTTTAACCGCCGGCAAAATCAATCTGAGGGAAATAAACGAAGCGTCAATGGTGACCAGATCAATGGGGTGCGGCAACGACTCCAGGTAGCGGGCGTTGGTTCGCTCCATAACGGTAACCCGTTTATCCTGGCGCAATTTCCAGGCCAACTGCCCGTAGCCTACATCAATGGCGTAAACACGGGCCGCACCGCGCTGGAGCAGCACATCGGTAAAACCGCCGGTTGAAGCGCCCACGTCGGCGCATACGGCACCCACCGGCTCCCAGCCAAACGCATCGAGCGCAGCGGCCAGCTTAATGCCGCCCCGACTCACATAGGGCAATTCTTCTTCAACGCACACCTCGGCATCCACGGCGGTGGGGTGGCCGGCTTTAGTTATTACCTGGCCATCAACCTGCACCCGGCCAGCCATAATTAATGATTGAGCCTTGCTGCGGCTGTTAACCAACCCCAATTGGGTTAGCAAAAGATCAAGTCTTACTTTACTCATTTGGATGTTTGCCTAGCCTTTCCATTTGAGTATCATGGTGCTCTATAAATTTTTGGAGCACATAATTTTGATTAACGGAATTTTCAAAACCCTCAGACCCAAACAATGGACCAAAAATGGATTTGTTTTTGCGGCGCTGGTCTTTGATGTTAAACTTTTCCAGCCCGACCTTTTTCTGCGCACTCTGGCCGGTTTTTTGCTGCTGTGCCTGATCTCCGGGACGGTGTATTTAATTAATGACCTGGTTGACGTAGAAAAGGATCGCCAGCATCCCGTAAAACGAAACCGGCCCATTGCCGCCGGCGTTGTGCCATTTGGCGTGGCAATGGCCGCCGCTTTTTTGCTGCCGGCCATTACCCTCCCTCTAAGCTATGCGCTAAATGTTACATTTGGAACAATTGTAACCGGGTACCTGCTGCTGCAAATTGCCTATTCGTTCTTTTTGAAGAACATGGTCATTGTCGATGTGTTGACTATTGCTGCCGGTTTTGTGCTGCGAGTAGCCGCCGGGGTGCCGCTGGTTGCCGCGGAACGATTTTCGCCGTGGCTGTATGTGTTTACGGTGCTGCTGGCGCTGTTTTTGGGGCTGGGCAAACGCCGCCAGGAGTTGGTCCTGTTAAAAGGCAAAGCGGTTAACACCCGCTCAATTCTTAACCAGTACAACCTTCAGTTTCTTGACTCGATGATGTCGGTAGTAACCACCGGCACTGTGGTGACGTATGCCTTTTATACCTTTTCTGCGCCTAACCTGCCAGCCAACCACCTGATGATGATAACCATCCCCTTTATTGTATACGGCATTTTTCGCTATTTGTACGTGATTCACGTGCAGGGTAACGGCGGCGCCCCGGACGAAGTATTGTTAACAGACAGGCCCTTACAGGTTAATATTGTATTGTTTGGCCTGGCGGTACTGTTTATTCTGTATCTGCTATGAAAATAAACGTGCCTGCGAATCGGCGAAATCTTAGGCCGGGCTGGCAGCCCGACAAAGACTAAAATTTTCTTCCCTGGAAAATTAATTTTCTTCCCTAGAAATTTTATTTTCTTTCCTGGAAATTTTATTTTCTTTCCTGGAAATTTGTTCAATCACAGTTCGCAATCCGCAATTCGCTGCCCGGCAAAATAGAAAAGAGATACCTTTGGTTGCAAAGGCATCTCTTTTTTTTTCAACCGTAGAGTACAACTAAACTTCGTTTTGAATCCAGCGAAACTACAATTAGCGCTTGGTGTACTGAGGTGCTTTGCGGGCGCGTTTGAGGCCGGGTTTCTTGCGTTCTTTGGCCCGTGCGTCTCTGGTCAGCAAACCGTATTGGCGCAGCACCTTGCGATAGTCCGGATCGGCTTTGAGCAGCGCCCGGGCAATGCCCAGTTTTACTGCACCAGCCTGGCCGGTAACCCCGCCGCCATCAACTTTTACGGTGATGTCAAAACGGCCTTCGGTGCCGGTAACTTTGAAGGGTTTATTAATTTGCTGCTGATCAACTTTGCGAGAGAAGTACTCCGCCAGCGGCTTGTCGTTAACGGTAGCCACGTTTCCGGCGCCGCCGGTGTGCAGCCGCACGCGCGCGGAAGATTCTTTACGCCGACCAAGACCTTCGTAGTATTGAGTATCTGCCATAATTTCTATTCCTCAATTTTTATTTCAGTTCCAGTGATTTGGGTTGCTGGGCTTGATGCGGATGTTCTGGGCCAGCATATACCTTTAATTTTTTAAACATCTGCCGGCCCAACCGATTTTTGGGCAGCATCCCCCGCACCGCAGACTCAAGAACGCGTTCCGGGAATTTTTGTAACTGGTCACGCAACGTGATTTCGGTTAAACCGCCGGGATAACCAGAGTGGCGGTAATATTTCTTTTGAGTCATTTTCTGGCCGGTTGCGTGAACTTTTTCGGCGTTCACAATAATAACGTAATCGCCACAATCAACGTGAGGGGTATACAGGGCTTTGTGCTTGCCGCGCAGCACGGTGGCAACGCGGGTAGCCAGCCGGCCCAAAGTTTGTCCCTGCGCGTCTACTACATACCAATCTCGTTGAATATCCTGTTCTCTTGCACTTACTGTCGTTTTCACTGGTGTTTCTCCTCTACAAGGCAATGACCAATTGCCTTACGTACTATCGGGATAAGTTACATTAACCAAACACAAACCATGCGCCGGGGCCGGAGCCGCCGACAATTTCAAATTTTCAGCCAGCAATATTTGTTCAACATCGATGGGCAACAACTGGCCGCAGCCTACCTGCACCATCGTTCCGACAATATTTCTAACCATCCGGTACAAAAATGCGTTAGCGGTGATCTCAAAAACAATGCGGTTGCCAGCTTTTACCAGCCACTCGGCCTGCGTTACCCGGCGAACAGTGTTTTCGCCCTGCGGCGGCTTGCCAAACGAAGCAAAATTGTGGCTGCCAATTAGATACCGGCTGGCGCTGTTCATTGCTTCAACATCAAGACTGCGCTCAATGTGATAGGCGTACCGTTGCTGCATAACGCTGGGCCACCGCTGGTTGATAATTTGATACTGATACGTGCGGCTCAACGCCCCAAATCTGGGGTGAAAGTCACGGTTTGTGGTTGTTAATGTCCTGATAACAATATCGCGCGGTAATGTTGCATTGAGCGCACGATGTAATTCTGTTAAACTGTGACGCCAGGCCACGTTGAAGGCAATAACCTGCCCGGTGGCGTGGACTCCGGCGTCTGTTCTGCCGGCTCCATCAATCCTGACAAACGATTGAGTGACATTTTGAAGACTGGCTTCAATTTCCCCCTGAACTGTGCGCCCGGCCGCCTGAATTTGATAGCCCAAAAAGTCGGTGCCATCATATTCAACCGTGGCCCGGTAGCGACACACCGGGGTTTCGCTCACCCCATGTCCACCAGTTCAATCAAGGCCATTTCCGCGGCATCGCCCTGCCGGGGACCCAATTTGTAGATACGGGTATAACCGCCGGTGCGGCTGGTTACGCTTGGCCCAATTTCATTGAACAACTTTTGCAGCACAGCCGGGTCGTGCAGTTCGCGGGCGGCCTGCCGCCGGGCGTGCAGATCACCACGTTTGGCCAGGGTTACCAGCTTTTCAGCAATGGGCTGAATGGCCTTGGCTTTGGCTTCGGTGGTTTTAATCCGGTTGTGCCGGAAGAGTTCGGTGGTCAGAATTTTGAACAGAGCGCGTCTCTGATCTTTTGAGCGGCCTAATTTTC
Organism: uncultured Caldilineaceae bacterium; assembly: GCA_964407935.1. GTDB lineage: Bacteria > Chloroflexota > Anaerolineae > 4572-78 > J111 > J095. Next base: position 14,293 of record CAYOXS010000022.1, on the reverse strand, counting down.
GGCCCATTACATTATGTCGCATTAATAGTTCTCCTAAAATCCAGGTACAGGATTATTCGATGAAATCTGGCACTTTGGGCGCGGCAATCTCGTCACCATCTTCTACCAGGTTCAGATAGCCCTTTTCCTCAAGCTTTTCCATCAGTTCATCCAACGACTTTTGCCCAAAGTTGCGGATGGCCAGAATCTCATCCTGCCCTTTCTTAAGCTTTTCTAAAATCTCACCAACCTGGGTAATGCCGGCGCGTTTGAGACAGTTATAAGCTCTCACCGTCAGTTCAAGGTCCTCAATGGGCATTTCTTTCACTTTGCTGGGCAAGCTGCTGTCTTCGCGCGGCTCTTCGGGAATGTCGGCTTCGGTTACACCACCGGCCACCAGCGAGAAGTGCTGCACCAGGATGCGGGCAGACTCGTTTAAGGCATCGTGGGGCAAAATGCTGCCATCGGTGGTGATTTCCATGCGCAGGCGGTCGTAGTCAGTCGCCTGGCCAATCCGGGCGCGTTCAACCACGTAATTGGCTTTGCGCACCGGGCTGAAAATTGCGTCAACCGGGATTTCACCAATGGGTAATTTGCCGCGTTCTTCGGCCGGCGAGTAACCCCGCCCCATCTGCACTACCAGTTCAATGTCAAGTTCGGCTTCGGCGGAGTCGGCGGTAAGCAGGTATAATTCCGGGTTAATGATTTCCACGTGCGGCGGCGCTTCAAAATCACCGGCCGTTACCGCACCTTCACCCTTGATTTCTACCCGCAAGCGAGCCGACTCGTTTTGATGCAGCTTGAGCCTGAGCTGTTTGACGTTGAGAATGAGCGCGGTCATATCTTCTTTAACGTGCGGAATAGCCGAAAACTCGTGGTGAACCCCGCTCACTCTAATTGACGTTACGGCCGCGCCATTTAGCGACGATAACAACACCCGTCGCAGGGCATTGCCCAACGTAATCCCATACCCATTTTCTAACGGGCCAATAACAAACCGGCCATAACTTTTTGAACTGGCTTCGGTTTCAATTTTGGGTAAGACCAAATTAAATTCAGACAACGGAACACCCTCCAAAATTGCTACACTGAATAATTATGGTTGTCTCTGCTGATTGCCGAGTACCAACCAACCTAGCGGCTGTAGTATTCAACAATCAACTGCTCATCGAGGGTGGCATCAATGTGATCGCGGGTTGGTAAGCTGACCACGCGCGCCGAAAGCGCTTTGGCGTCTAAATTCAGCCAATCGGGCACGCGTCCCTCGTCCAGGCCCTGGGCAGCCTCTTTAAAGAAGGCGCTCTTTTTGCTACCTTCACGGACCACAATGACATCGTTAGGGCTAACCAAAAACGACGGAATATTGGTTTTGCGGCCGTTTACATCAAAGTGGCCATGAAGCACCAGTTGCCGGGCCTGGGCCCGCGATGAAGCAACGCCCAGCCGGTAAATAACATTGTCCAGGCGGCTTTCCAGGATTGACAACAGGTTCTGACCGGTCAACCCTTTTTGAATTTGGGCCTGGCGGAAGTAGCGACGGAACTGGCGCTCGTAAACACCATACACACGCCGGGCTTTCTGCTTGGCTCTAAGCTGCATGCGGTAGTCTGATTCTTTGCGGCGGAACTGGGCCTGGCGGCCATGCAACCCGGGCGGGTACGAACGTCGCTCAAACGAGCATTTTGGTGAAAAACAACGATCACCTTTTAGAAATAACTTTTCGCCTTCCTGGCGACACAGTTTGCAAACTGGGTCTGTATAACGTGCCAACTTATCCTCCTGATATAGTGTCTTTAATAAATTAAAGAGGTTTACGGGCTTGGCTCACCCTTCGTCCCTCTTTGACATAACTTATAAATGCCCGACTTAACAACAACCCCACTTAAACGCGGCGCTTTTTGGGCGGCCGGCAACCGTTGTGTGGAATGGGTGTTTTATCGGTAATAGATGTCAGTTTCATTTCGGCGGCTTGCAACGCCCGAATGGCAGCTTCGCGGCCAGGGCCAGGGCCTTTTACAAACACGTCAAGTTCACGCACGCCGTGTTCCTGGGCGGCTTTGGCGGCATTGGTTGCCGCCAACTGGGCCGCATACGGCGTGCTTTTGCGCGACCCTTTAAAGCCGCTGGTGCCGGCGCTGGCCCAGGATACCGTGTTACCGTACGGATCAGTAATGGTAATAATGGTGTTATTAAAGGTTGCGTAGATAAATGCTTTACCGGACGGGATATTTTTTCTTTCTTTTTTACTGCCAGTTCGTACCCGTCGTGCTTTTTGTTTTGCCATCGGTCCTCCAGATCAGATTAAAAAATACCTTACTTGCGAGCGGCTCGTTTTTTACCGGCCACAGTTTTGCGGCTACCACGCCGGGTGCGGGCGTTAGTGCGGGTGCGTTGGCCGCGGGCCGGCAAGTTTCGGCGATGCCGCAAGCCACGGTAGCAGCCAATTTCTTGCAGGCGTTTGATGCTCAGGCCAACTTCCCGGCGCAAGTCACCTTCTACCACGTAGTCGCGGTCAATGGTGTCCCGCAAGCTGATAATTTCATCTTCCGACAGGTCCTTGACGCGGGTATCCGGGCTAATGCCCGCTTTGGTTAAGATTTCCTGGCTTGTCGTTAAACCGACGCCATAAATGTAGGTTAACCCAATTTCAACGCGTTTTTCGCGGGGCAGGTCAACACCAGCAATACGAGCCATATTTTACTTCTCCTTATCCTTGGCGCTGTTTGTGCCGGGGGTTAGTGCAAATCACCCTAACAACACCACGACGTTTAATAATTTTGCAGTTGTCACATCGACGTTTGACAGAAGGTTTTACTTTCACAATGCACGCTCCTACGTAACTTACAATAGCGTTAAAATGTCTGCTTCACCATCGGTAACGGCGAACGAATGCTCAAAATGTGCGCAGAGGCTGCCGTCGGCGGTTACAACCATCCAACCATCGTCCAGCAATTTGGTGCGCCAGGTTCCTACATTAACCATTGGTTCTAAGGCAATGGTCATTCCCTGGCGCAGCGGCACACCGTGATTTTTTTCGCCGTAGTTGGGCACCTGCGGGTCTTCGTGCATGTTGCGCCCAACCCCGTGCCCGGTGTACTCTCTGACAACGCTGAAACCGTTTTGCTCAACAAACTCCTGAATCGCGGCCGAAATATCGCCGGTGCGGTTACCGGTTTTTGCCTGAGCTATGCCCAGGTACAAAGCTTTTTCGGTAACCCGGAGTAACTGTTCGGCCTCTTTAGAAATGCGCCCCACCGCAATGGTTGTGGCTGCATCTCCTACCCAACCCTGGTAGTAGGCCCCGCAATCTACGCTAAAAATATCGCCTTCACGCAAAATTTTATCGTAGCTGGGGATACCATGGACCAGTTCCTCGTTCACACAGGCGGTAATGGTGGCCGGAAACGGCTGCCCGCCGGAATGGGGGCTGGGGTATCCTTTAAAAACGGGTTTGGCGTTGTATCTGTTCAGAACCTCTTCGGCAATGTCATTGAGTTCGCCGGTAGAAATACCGGGTTTTACATTTTTCCTAACTTCATCAAGAGCCTTGGCGACAATAGAACCGGCTTGACGCATCAGTTCTATTTCTGCTTTTGATTTGATAACAATCCGTCTGGCTCTATTTAGCATTCTAACAAAAACTAGTTGATAAACCCTTCGTAGTTGCGCATGAGCAACTGGGCTTCAAGCTGCTTCATAGTATCCAGCACAACCCCAACCACAATGAGCAGGCCGGTGCTGGTAATCAGCAGCGACTGGGTTTGAGCGCCGCTCTGGCTCACGCCAGGGACCAGATTGATCAGCCACGGCAAAATGGCCACAAAACCCAGCATCAACGCGCCAACCAGAGTAATCCGCTGCAAGACAGTTTCCAGATAAACTTTAGTCTGTCTGCCGGGGCGCTTGCCCGGAATGAACCCGCCCTGGCGCTGCAAATTTTCAGACAGGTTCTGCTGCTTAAAGATGACATCGGTGTAGAAGTAGGTGAAACCGACGACCATCAAAAAGTATAGAATCCAGTACGGCCACGATTGCGGGTTGGGGCTGAACCAGGTAACAATCCCGGTCGCCACGCCAGAGATAAACTCGTTTTCACTAAACTGGAACGAAGCCGCCACCGCACTTGGGAAAATCATAATCGACTGGGCAAAGATCAGCGGGATCATCCCGGCGCTGTTGACTTTTAACGGAATGTGGGCCGACTGGCCGCCGTACACCCGGGTGCCGCGCACGCGTTTGCCGTACTGCACGGGAATGCGGCGCTGGCCTTCTTGTACAAAGGCAATCACGGCAATGGTGGCCACGGTAATGAATGAAAACAGGATCAGGTTAACCCAATCGCCACGGCTCACAAAGTTAGCCACGTGACTGGGCATTTGGGCCACAATCCCACCAAAGATGATGATTGATAACCCGTTGCCAACACCCTGTTCGGTGATGAGTTCGCCCATCCAAACGGCGATCATTGTCCCGGCCACCATTGTTACCATTGTGGCCAGTGTACCTAACGGGTTGATGCCAAAGCCAAAGTCGGTCAGAATGCCGGGCACAGAACTTTGAATAAAGATGATCTGGCCATAAGCCTGCAAAAAAGCCAACGGCACGGTTAACCAGTGGGTGTACAGGTTCATTTTGTTTCGGCCCTGTTCACCTTCTTTGGCCAGCTCTTGCAACTGGGGCACCAGCGGGGTGAGCAACTGGATAATAATCGAGGCGGTAATGTAGGGATATACCCCCATCGCCATCACCGAGAAGTTAGCCAGCGCGCCGCCAGACAGCAGGTTCAAAAATTGAACAATGGTGCTGCCCCCCTCGCCAGAGGCCAAAAAGTTTTGCAGCGCCTGGCTGTCAACGCCCGGAACCGGCACGTGGGCCGCCGCGCGATAAACAACCAAAATAAGCAGCGTAAATACTATTTTTCGCCGCAGGTCTGGCAGGGTAAACGCGTTTCTAATCGCTTCAACCATTCTGTAATCCTTAGAGTATAAATTACGAGAGCGGCAAAACTTCTACTGAGCCGCCGGCCGCTTCAATTTTTTCCTGAGCCGATTTAGAGAAGCGATGGGCTTTTACCGTTAGCGCCGCGGTAATTTCGCCACGGCCTAAAATAGCCACAGCTTTATCCGAGGGTTTGATAATGCCAGCTTCTACCAGCGTGTCCGGGGTAACCTCCTGGCTGCCTGTGCCAAACTTTTCTTGCAGGCGTTCAACGTTTACCGGAGAATATTCAATCCGGTGAATGTTGGTAAAGCCGCGCCGAAACGGCAGCCGGCGCACCAGGGGCAACTGACCGCCTTCAAAGTACGGTCCTTTGCCGCCGCCAGAACGGGCGTTTTGCCCTTTAATACCGCGTCCGCTGGTTTTACCGTGGCCAGAGGCCATACCGCGACCTATGCGTTTTTTTCGTTTAACACTTCCCGGAGCGGGTTGTAAATCGTGCAATTTCATTGTTGGTTCTCTCCTGATAATTAAGGATTAGAGGATAGAAGGCAGATGAACCCATCTGACTCCCAGCGCCTGGCCTCTAAACTACTCTTTATCCACCTTAACCAGGTGAGATACTTTATGGATCATGCCTCTGATTACTGCGGTATCCTGATGTTCCACGGTTTGGCCCAGGCGGCGCAGCCCCAGGGCGCGTACCGTTTTTTTCTGTCGTTCTGAATACCCAATGGCGCTTCTAACCAGAGTAACTTTCAATTTTTTCTCGGCCATTATTTATTCCCCCTTGTCATCCAAAAGGGCTGAACCCGGCTAACCGGCAGGCCGCGATTCTGGGCAACCTCTACCGGGTCTTGCAGTTCACCGAGCGCTTTAACCGTGGCTTTGACCACGTTTAAAATATTGGCGCTGCCTTTGCTTTTGGTCAAAATATCGCGGATACCGGCAGCTTCAACCACCGCCCGCACGCCACCGCCGGCAATTACACCGGTACCGGGCGCGGCAGGTTTCAGAAAAACTTCCGCTGCGCTAAACCGAGAGGTAATTTCATGCGGGATAGTGGTTTCCATCAGCGGCACTCTTCTCATAGCCCGGCGAGCCTGCTCAGAGCCTTTGCGAATGGCTTCCGGCACTTCACGGGCTTTGCCCACGCCTACACCAACGCTGCCTTTGTTATCACCAACCACAACCACAGCGCGAAAACTAAAACGGCGGCCACCTTTAACAACCTTGGCCGTGCGGGCGATGTGCACTACGCGTTCATCCAGTTCTTCTACTGCGTCTTCAAATTCACGTTTCGCCATGAACCTTCTCCTCTTAGAATTTCAGTCCCGCTTCGCGCGAGGCTTCAGCCAGAGCCTTGATTCGGCCATGATATTTGTAGCCGCCGCGATCAAACACAACTTCGCTAACACCAGCGTCGAGTGCACGTTGAGCCACAGCTTTGCCTACTTCAGCCGCCTGTTCAATTCTGGATTTACCCTCCAGCGCGCCGGAGGTTTTAATTTTGCCATCCACAGTGGAGGCCGACGCCAGAGTTACGCCGTTGATATCATCAATCACCTGAACATAGATGTGGTTAAGGCTTCTAAACACATTTAGGCGTGGTCGTTCTGGAGTGCCGCTCACGGTTTTTCTAACACGTGCGTGACGGCGTTTTCTGGCAAGATAACTTTGATTAACTTTTCCCATTGGTAGCACCTGATTCCTGATTTACTTAGCCTTACCCGCTTTACCGGCTTTGCGTCTGACCACTTCACCCGCGTAACGAATCCCCTTACCTTTGTAAGGTTCGGGCGGGCGCGTCCGCCGAATGCGGGCGGCAATTTCGCCAATCAGTTCTTTGTCGATCCCGGAGACCACAATCTGGCGGCCGTTTTTATCGGGCACATCAAACTTTATGCCCTGGGGCGGGTCAAAGACAACCGGGTGCGAATAGCCAACGTTGAGCACCAGTTTGCTGCCTTCCATTGCGGCGCGGTAACCCACACCCTCAATATCCAGCTGGCGGCTAAACCCGTTACTCACCCCAACAATCATATTGTTCAGCAGCGCCCGGGTTAAGCCATGCTTGGACCGATGAAACCGATTATCGCTGTTGCGGGTTACCACAACCCGGCCTTCTTCTTCGGCAATGTTGATTTCGGGCGGCAGATCCCGGCTCAATTCGCCTTTGGGACCTTTAACCGTTACCGCATTTTTGTTGATATTGACCGAAACCCCTTTTGGAATGGGGATGGGCAGTTTTCCTACTCTAGACATAATTCCTCCTGGTTGTTTCCGCCATTACCACACGTAGCAAATCACTTCGCCGCCCACACCCAGCCGCCGAGCCTGTTCGCCCGTCATAACGCCTTTGGGGGTGGTCATAATTGCTACACCCAGACCACTTCTTACATAGGGAATGTTGTCTTTACCGGCATACATGCGGCGGCCAGGTTTGCTCACCCGTTCAATCCCAACAATTACCGGGGTAGACCGGCGATCCCGGGTATATTTAACATGGATCAGCAAAGACGCAACCTTGCCCGGCAACACTTCATAATCCTTAATAAAGCCTTCGTCTTTAAGAATTTTGGCAATGGCTTCTCGCACTTTTGAGTGCGGCATGGCTGCCTGGGCATGCCCGGCCATACCGGCGTTTCTAATGCGAGTTAGCATATCGGCGATAGGATCTGTTACGCTCATACAAATTCCTCTTTATCTGAAAATCAAACTTTACTTCGATGATTAGCTCGGTTGCGCCTTGAATTTACGTCAGCAGGCGTTTCTACCAGCTAGATTTAACCACACCGGGAACTTTGCCTTCACTTGCCAGTTTTCTAAAGCAAATGCGGCACAAACCAAACCGGCGCATATATGCACGGGGACGCCCACACTGGCTACAGCGATTGCGCACACGCACAGCAAATTTCCGACGTTGTTCACGAATGGGCATACATTTTTTGGCCATAGTTCATTATCTCCTGAAGGGCATCCCCATTAAGTCCAGCAACCGGCGGCCTTCCTCATCAGTTTGGGCCGTGGTTACAATGTTCACTTCCATACCGCGCACTTTGTCAATTTTATCGTAGTTGATTTCCGGCCAGATCAACTGCTCAGCCAGGCCCAGGGTATAGTTGCCTCGCCCGTCAAAGCTGTCGGCCGGAACGCCCCTAAAGTCACGCTGGCGAGCCAGAGAAATATTCACCAGCCGGTCCAGAAAATCCCACATCCGCACGCCGCGCAGGGTAACTTTGGCCCCAATGGGCATGCCTTCGCGCAGACGGAACGTGGCAATAGATTTTTTAGCGCGGGTAATCACCGGCCGTTGGCCGGTAATAGTCACTATGTCCTCGGAGGCTTTTTCTATGGCCTTGGCGTTTTGCAGCGCCTCACCCAACCCCACGTTCACCACAACTTTGGAGATTTTTGGCACTTGATTAATGTTGTCGTAGCCAAACTCTTTGAACAGGGCCGGGACAACTTCTTGTTGGTACTTATCTTTCATCCTGGGCATTTGTTAAACCACCTAACCTGTTAGTCAACAAACGCTTCGCAGCGTTTGCAATAGCGTTTTTTCTTGCCGTCGCCATCCAGCTTAAAACCAACCCGCACGGCTTCGTTACAGTTGGGGCACACCAGCATCACATTAGAAATATGAAGCGGCACTTCTTTATCAATGATACCGGTCTGGGTTCGAGTTTGGCTGATGGGCCGCTGATGTTTTTTGCGGATATTCAAGCCACGCACCAGCACTTTATCATCGTTGGGGTTGCGCCCCTGGCGTTGATTGTGCCGGTCAATAGTCCAGGCATTGATCACCCGATCAACTTCACCACGCGCGCCAACTTCGTTGCCACTGATTACCTGAACGGTATCCCCTTTTTTGATCCTTTGCATATTGCACTTCCTCAACTAAATTAGAGTACTTCCGGGGCCAAAGAAACAATCCGCATAAAACCTTTTTCGCGGAGTTCACGGGCAACCGGTCCAAAAATACGGGTTCCGCGCGGGCCTACGGCATCGTTATCTAAAATTACGGCAGCATTATCATCAAACTTAATCACCGAACCATCACGCCGGACAACTTCTTTAGCCGTGCGAACAATAACCGCTTTTACCACCGCGCCTTTTTTTACGTTGCCCTGCGGTGCGGCCTGCTTCACCGAAGCCACAATCACATCGCCCACACCAGCATACCGGCGCCGAGAACCGCCCAGCACTTTGATGCACAGAATTTCTTTTGCTCCGCTGTTATCAGCTACTTTCAGGCGACTTTCTTGCTGAATCATGCTACACCTTTTGCTTCTTCCAAGATTTCTACCAAAGCCCAGCGCTTTTCTTTGCTCATGGGTTTAGATTCGATGATCTTGACCGTGTCACCCTCTTTAGCCTGGTTTTGTTCATCGTGGACTTTGTACTTGTTGTGAAAGCGGATAATTTTGCCGTATTGGCTGTGTCGTTTTAACCGTTCCACCTGAACCACAATGGTTTTATCCATTTTATCGCTTGTTACGCGACCGACCAGAATCTTACGTTGCGATCTTGCCATCTCTCAAATATCTCCTGTACCTTTATTGCGCAGCCAACTGGCGTTGTCGCAGAACCGTCTTCATCCGGGCAACATCGCGTTTGAGTGCGGCGATGCGGTTGGTATCACTAACCTGACCAATGGCCAGTTGAAACCGCAGATTAAACAATTCTTCGCTGGTTTCTCCAATCTTTTGATTGATCTCAGCGTCAGACAGGTTTTTAATTTCGTAAGCCTTCATCTTGTTCGCACTCCTACCCTATCGTCCTGCGGACAAATTGGGTTTTAATTGGCAGCTTGTGCCCGGCCAGGCGCATAGCTTCTTTGGCCGATTCTTCCGGTACGCCGGCAATTTCAAACAGAACGCGGCCAGGTTTAATCACGGCTACCCAGTGGTCAACTGCCCCTTTACCGCTTCCCATGCGGGTTTCGGCGGGTTTGGCGGTTACCGGTTTGTCTGGAAAAATCCGAATCCACACTTTACCACCGCGGCGCACGTAGCGCACAATTGCCCGCCGGGCGGCTTCAATCTGGCGGCTGGTCATCCAGCACGGTTCCAGCGCCTGAATCCCGTATTCACCAAATGAAACCTCGGCGCCCCGAGAAGCACGGCCTCTCATTCGGCCACGCATTTGTTTTCTGTACTTAACACGCTTAGGCATTAACATAGCACTTACCTCATTACGATTTACGATCTACGATTTTAGATTTACAGGCTGTAAAACAAGTCGTAAATCGTAAACCCAAAATCGTATCTAGCAGATAGTCGATATTGTTCAAACAAATTGGTGACGCCTTAGGGCGACACATATGCGCCCATCGGGGCCGTTTCTTCTTTGCGTTCGGGCAAAATTTCGCCCTTGTAAACCCAAACCTTAATGCCAATTTTGCTAAAGGTGGTTAAACCTTCAACGTGGGCGTAGTCAATATCGGCTCGCAAAGTGTGGCGCGGCACCTGGCCTTCACGCTGCGTTTCGCGGCGAGCCATATCGGCGCCGCCCAGCCGGCCACTGCAGGTGATCATAATCCCTTCGGCTCCGGCTTTGATGGCCCGGCGTACGGCCTGCTTCATGGCCCGCTTGTGCGAAATCCGGCGCTCGAGCTGCATGGCAATGCTCTCGCCAATGAGCTGGGCGTTCAGGTCCGGGTTTCCCACTTCAATCACATCGATGTGGACTTTTTTGCCGGTCATATCTTCCAGCGTTTTGCGCAACTGGTTAACCGACGCACCTTTGCGGCCGATAACAACTCCGGGCTTGGCCGTGTGAATTTTTACCGAAACCTGCTTGGCCGCCGGCAGCCGTTCAATTTCCACATCGGCAATTGAGCCGCGGTCATGAACTGCGATAACCAGCTTGCGGATTTTCAGGTCTTCTTCCAGCAGATCGCGGTAATCGCCCCGTTCGGCGTACCAGCGAGCGCGGTGTTCTTTGATAATTCCTAATCTGAACCCATAAGGATGTACTTTGCGACCCAAATTACATTCTCCTTGACTACTTAAGAGTTTCACTTTCGCCGGCAGGTCACGCTTACAACGTGACTTTCACAAATTTGGAGGAACGTCACGTTAGAACCGCGGCCTACCCCGGAAAGCTTTTACCAATTAATCGTGATAGTCTTCCTGCAACACTACCGTTATGTGCGACATTCGCTTTTGAATGGGCTTAAAGCGACCGCGCGCGCCATACCGCGCCCGGCGCAGCCGGGGACCTTCGTCAACCTTGATTTCAGAAATAACCATATCTTCCGGATCAAGGGCAAAGTTCTCTTCGGCGTTGGCCAGCGCACTTTTTACCGTTTTTAACACGGGTTGAGCCGCTCGCTGCGGCAGCAGAGCCAGGACTTGCAGAGCATCCTGGGCTCGCATTCCGCGCACGCTGTTGACCACCCGACGCATTTTGATAGGCGATCCCAAAATGTATTTGCTGACTGCTCTTACTTGCATTGTTCTCTACCTTATTCAGTAAACTTGTTGCGCCTAGCGGCCTTTTTTCTCTTTGCTGATGTGTCCTCTAAAATAGCGCGTCGGGACAAACTCACCTAACCGGTGCCCTACCATGTTTTCGGTAACGTAGATTGGCACGTGACGGCGGCCATCATGGATGGCAATGGTGTGCCCCACCATTTGCGGGAAGATGGTGCTGGCCCGCGACCAGGTGCGAATGACGCGCTTTTCGCCAGAGGCGTTCATCGCTTCAATCTTTTTGAGCAACTTCGGTTGAACAAATGGACCTTTTTTCAGTGAACGTGTCATGAACTACACCATCCTTACCGTCGTTTGGTGCGACGTCGCCGCACGATGTATTTGTCGGTTCGTTTATTGCGCCGGGTTTT
>CAYOXS010000022.1:0-2426 GCA_964407935.1 uncultured Caldilineaceae bacterium | reverse complement strand
GCCGGTGGGGGCCAAAATGTACCGTTTTTCGCCATCGGCGTAAACCAGCAGGGCAATATTAGCCGTGCGGTTGGGATCGTACTCAATGGCCGCAACTTTGGCCGGAATACCGTGTTTATCGCGTTTAAAGTCAATAATACGGTAGCGGCGTTTGTGGCCGCCGCCCTGGTGCCGCACCGTGATGCGCCCCTGGTTGTTACGGCCAGATTGTTTTTTTAACGGGGCCAGCAAGCTTTTTTCTGGTTCCGTTTTTGTAATTTCATCAAATCCAAGGACCGACATTCCCCGACGACCGGGTGATGTGGGTTTATACAGTTTTACAGGCATACTAATTTCTCCACTCGCGCCTAGTAACTTTTATACCCCTTCAAAGGCCTCGATACGCTGGCCCGGGGGCAGGGTGACTACGGCTTTTCTCTGAGCCGATTGGCGTTTTACGCGCTTGCGCCCCCAACGCCCAAATTTGGGCGCTCTGTTCATTACTCTCACCTTAACAACATCCACATTAAAAATGAAAGATACTGCTTCGGCAATTTCCACTTTGTTAGCCCGTGAGTCTACCAAAAAAGTGTACTGGCCACTTGCTGCAGCGCCGGCGCTTTTTTCGGTAATGATCGGGCGAACAACAACGTCGTATGGGTTCTTTGACATGATGTTTTCTCCCGTACCTACCCTAAAAATCCTTCAATGAGCGACACAGCGCCTTTGGGGATAATCACATAATCGTACCCCAGCAAATCCCGGATGTTCAGGTAGCTGGCTCGCAGCGTTTTAACATCGCTCAGGTTGCGAGCACTTCTTTCCACGTTTTCATCGCGCTCAGGCAGCAAAATCACAGCACTGCCCTGGATTTGCAGGTTGTCCAAAAGTTGCAGCACCTGTTGGGTCGCCGGTTTATCAAACACCAGCGCGTCGAGCACCACCACTTCATCAGCCGCGGCTTTGGCCGACAGCGCCGACCGCAGCGCCAGCCGGCGCATTTTGCGCGGCATATCTTTGGTGTAATCGCGCGGATTGGGTTTGTGAACCTGGCCGCCGCCCACAAAAATGTTGGCTTTGCGGTCGCCGTGGCGAGCGCGGCCCGTACCTTTTTGGCGATACCATTTAGCCGTGGTACCTTTTACTTCGCCTCGAGTTTTGGCTTTGTGCGTCCCCAGCCGTGCGTTAGCTTGCTGGCGAATCAGAGCCTGGTGCATCACATACGTATTTGGCTCGATGCCAAACACGCTGTCCTGCAACTCGATTTCTTCTACCGTTTTACCTTCAAAATTTTTAACGTCGATTTTCATTACCTAACCTCTAGCCTTTTACCGCGTCGCGGATAATGACCAGGCCGTTTTTACCACCAGGCACTGCGCCTTTGATCCCCAGCAGGTTTTTCTCAGGGTCAACCAGGGCCACGCGCACATTTTGCACGGTCACCCGTTGATTACCCATTCGGCCTGCCATTCTGAGGCCTTTAAATACGCGGCCTGGCGTAGAACCGGCCCCAACCGAACCGGACGCTCGCCAGCGGTCTGATTGACCGTGGGTTTTTGGCCCACCCCGGAAATGGTGGCGTTTCACAACACCGGCAAAGCCTTTACCTTTGCTGGTGCCGGTCACGTCTACCTTATCGCCCACCCGAAACACTGAAACATCGATCTGCTGGCCCTCTTCAAAGGCTTCGGGATTGTCCACGTAAAATTCACGCAGATATTTTACCGACGGAGCGCCAGCTTTTTTCAGGTGGCCATTTACCGGTTTGGTCAACCGTTTTGCAGGTACGTCGCCAAAACCAACCTGAATGGCGTTGTAACCGTCTTTTTCAACGGTTTTCTTTTGCGTTACGTAGCATGGCCCAGCTTCAATAATGGTCACGGGGATCACCGTTCCGTTCTCATCAAATACCTGGGTCATTCCAACTTTTTTACCCAAAATTCCCTTCATCATACCTGGCTCCGATTTGGGAACTGTTGGCGCGTAGCAGCGGAAACGCGCCGCATCATTCCGCAAACCATTCCCCTTTCGTATTACTTAAATCTACACAGCAGATGTTATTTAATTTCAACATCAACGCCGGCCGGCAGGTTCAACCGCACCAAGGCATCGATGGTTTTTGACTTGGGATCGACCACGTCGATCAGGCGTTTGTGGGTTCGAATTTCGAACTGTTCACGCGAATCCTTGTCAATAAAAGGTGACCGTATTACCGTGAATTTCTCGATTTTGGTTGGCAACGGCACTGGCCCCACAACCATAGCCCCGGTGCGTTCAGCCGTATCAACAATTTGCCGAACCGACTGATCCAAAACTCGGTGATCATACGCTTTCAGGCGGATTCTAATCTTCTGTTTAGCCATATTTGCTCCATTCAGAATCTTTCGTGATTATCCTAACGGTCACCCGTTAATGGTTTATTCGATAATTTTGGTGATAATCCCGGC
>CAYOXS010000021.1:18492-33375 GCA_964407935.1 uncultured Caldilineaceae bacterium | reverse complement strand
ATTTTTTCAAATCCAACGCTAATTTTCGCTCGCCTCAACGAGGTCATTTCCTCGGCTATTGTTATTTTGGCCTTTTCGCTGTTTGTTTACACTTTTACCACCAACCTCAAAAGCGCCGTGGGGCGAGCCTTTGCCATTCTGCTGGCCTGCATGTGCTTTACTTACGCCGGCGATGTGGCCCTGTTTAAAGTGGATAACCTCACGGCGGCGATTCCGTGGCTCAAGTTTCAGTGGATTGGCATTGCCTTTACTCCGGCGGCCTACCTGCATTTTTCTGACGAACTGCTGCGGCTGACCAACGCCGTGTCATCGCGGCGGCGGGTGACGGTGTTTATTGCCTATATTTTTGGGCTGGTGCTGGTGCTGCTGGCCGTGCAAAGCGATTCGCTGGTGCGCAACCCGTTCTATTCGCCGGGCGTTACTCAATTCAGGGCCGGGCCGTTTTTTTGGGTGTTCTCCATTTATTTTTTCACCACCCTGATCTGGGGCGCGTACAAAATTTACCGGGCCAGAATGCGCTGCCTCACCTCGGTGCTGCGGCGGCGAATGACCTATCTGGCCGTCTCTTTTGCCGCGCCGGCGCTGGGCGTGTACCCGTATATGCTCATCGCCAGCAGTTCGTCCGAGTTGCCGGTGATGCTGTTGTTTACGGTGCTGCTGCTGGTAAACCTGGGCATCGCCCTGATGCTGATTGTGATGGCCTACAGCGTTATTTCGTTTGAGGCGCTCCAGCCCGAGCGCGTAGTTAAGCACAACCTGGTTCACTTTTTGCTGCGCGGGCCGCTGGTGGCGGCGCTGGTCATTTCAATTTTGCAGGCGCTGCCGGCGCATGACAGGCTGCTGGGGCTGCCCCGCGAAATGGTCATCGCCGTTTCAATTGTCACCGTGGTAGTGATCTCTCAATTTGCCATCAACCTGGCCAAACCGCTGATCGACAGCCTGATTTTTTTCAAAGACCGGCAGGAAGTGGCCTGGATCACCGAACTGGACCGCCGGTTGCTGACCACCACCGACTTGCAGCAGGCGTTGGAAAATATTTTAACAACGATGTGCGAGGTGCTGCGCGTGCGCACCGGCTTTATTTATAACCTGGCCGCGTCGCAGGGACCGCGGCTGGAAGCCCAGGTTGGTTCAGCCAGCAGCGTTGACGCGGCAATCACCAGCCTAGACGTGGCCGGGCTGACCGAAAATCAAAATGGTCACGGCGCGCACCATTTTATCATTCAAAATAATTTCTGGTTCATTCTGTTAAAAAACACCGCCCGGGATCGAAGTTTGGGGTTGATGGGGCTGGAGGCCCGGGCCGAAACCTACGATTTGTCGTCGCCGGAGGAGGCGCTGGCCGAACTGCTCATTGAGCAGGCGGAACAGGCGCTCGAAGACCGCCGCTTGCAGCAGGATATTTTTGCCGCGCTCAAGCAGATTATCCCGGAAATTGACCGGGTGCAGCGGGTGCGCAGCGCGGTGAGCTACGTTGGCGCGCCCAACCTGGACTCGCTCACGGAACCCAGCATGATGGATGAAGCAGATTTTACCCGGCTGGTGCGCGACGCGCTCAGCCACTACTGGGGCGGCCCCAAACTTACCCGCAGCCCGCTGGTCAATTTAAATGTGGTGCAGGACGCGCTGGAGGCCAACGAGGGCAATTCGGCCAGGGCGCTGCGCTCGGTGCTGGCCGAGGCCATTGAAATGCAGCGACCGGATGGCGAGCGCCGCATGACCGCCGCCGAATGGCTGATTTACAACATTCTTGAGCTAAAATTTGTGCAGGGGTTACGCGTGAGAGACATCGCCCAGCGGTTGTCGATGAGCGAGGCCGACCTGTACCGCAAACAGCGGCTGGCCATTGAAGAGGTGGCCCGCACCCTGAGCGAAATGGAAAACCGGGGCCGGATTGAGGTTGAACCCGGGGCCGTGTCTGAGGTTTCGGCGGGGTAAGCGGCGGTCAGCCGCCGCCGGCAACCGGAAAAGTAACGTGAAAGGTGCTGCCTTTCTTCTCTTCGCTTTCAAACCAGATTTGCCCGCCGTGCAAATCCACCAGCGAGCGGGTAATGTACAGCCCCAGGCCGGTACCGCTGGCATCGGTTTGATTGGCGCTGCTCAGCCGGGTAAACCGGTTAAAAAGACGGCCCTGCTCCTCAACGGGGATGCCGATACCGGTATCCTTAACTGACACCTGCAAGAATCCCTCACGGGTGCCAGGCCACACAGAAACGGTGATTTTACCGTTAAATTGGGTATATTTGGTGGCGTTGCTAACCAGATTTTGGATAATCTGCGCCGTCAGAGTGGTATCGCACAAAGCCCGAGACAAATTGGGGGCGGCGTCAATCTCCAGCCGCTGCGATTTGGCGGCGATTTGCGGCTGCATCTCGGCCATCACATCGTAAACCAGTTTGACCAAATCTGTTGGCCGTAACATTGCATCCATGCGCCCCAACTCAATTTTAGTGGCAACCAGCAGATTACCGGTAATCATTTTGAGGCGGCTGATGCTCCGCTCGACGATGGTTAAACTCTGGTGCTGGTCGGCGTTGAGCGGGCCGTAAATCCCCTCGAGCAGCAGATCAATGTGGCCCATCATTGCCGTAAGCGGCGAGCCAAGTTCGTGAGCGGCAAATGATACAAACAGCGATTTCAGATTTAAAAGCTGCTGCAACTCGGCGTTGGCCGCTTCCAGAGCCTCGTTGCGGTCCGCCAGTTGGCTTTGCAGCAAGCGCAGGGCATTTCGATGTTGGGCCATCTGCTGGTTAACCTGACCGGACTCAGTGACATCCTGCCAGATATGAATCAAACCGATAATCTCTCCCGCCGGGCTGCGGTGGGGCAGCGTGACCATATTAATATACGCCGTCTCATCGCTGCCGCGGGGGCGATTGACCCAGGCCAGGTCCAGGCGGGGGCAGTCGCCGGCCAAAATTTCGGTCAGAATCTCCTCAGAACCAATTAATTCCGGGACGATCTCTAACAAAAACACGCCGGCGGCGGGATGGCGCTCCGCCAAATTCAGCAGCTCATTTGACCCGCACACGGTCACAAGATTGAGTTGCTTATCAGTAACAAGGTAGGCAATCTGCCGGTCTTTCAGAATCAGTTCACAGATTTCTGACATTGCGCACACGCACCCTATTTAGCCGAAGAATTTTTGGCGTAAAAACCTCATTCATTAACCAGCAAATGGCCCAGATGCCGAAAAAGCTGCTCTACCTCGTTGCCGGTTTTGGCGCTGGTTAGATAATAAGGTATCCCGAAGGCGTTGGCCACATCAACAATCTGCGATTCGGTCACCTGGCGTTCAGCGGTGAGGTCGCTTTTGTTGGCGGCCAAAACAAGTTTGGTATTTGGCATATTTTTGAAGAACCCGTTGGCGTACTGGTCTAAATTTTCCAGCGTTTCCAAACGAGTCAGATCACACACCAGAATAGCTCCGGCCGCACCGCGCAGATAGCTGGCCTTTACCCGGTCAAACTCCTCACTGCCGGCCAAATCCCACAACAGCATCGACAGCTCAATCAACTGGTCTTTACGGAGAATTGTTGTTGTTTTGCGGCTTACTTTAACGCCAATAGTGCTGAGGTATTTGTCGTCAAACAGGTTGTGGACAAAACGCCGCACCAAACTGGTTTTGCCCACGGCAAAGTCACCCAACATGCATACTTTTTTGCTGATCAAAGGTAATTCACTCATCGCTGGCCACCTATCGCGCTCCGGTTGGGGTAATAATTGTTTCGGGAATTGGAAGTACGGTGCCTACCCAACGGCCCGGAGCCCACCCCGTTACCTCGGCCTGGTTCTCCGGCGTCCATTTTACCAGATACCAATCGCCGGTTGCGGCCAAAATTTCCACGGGACGGCCTTCGGGCAAAATCAAGCCCAACCGCAACGCATCAAAAGATGGTTCCTGCCGCAGCCAGACGTTGCCAATCATTATGCCGGTAACCGGCGTGGCGGTGGGCGTGGGCGTAAACGTGGCGGTGGGCGTGGGTGTAAAGGTAGCGGTGGGCGTGGCGGTGGGCGTGACCGTAAAAGTTGGCGTGGCGGTGAGGGTGGGCGGAACACGGGCGGGCATAATAATAACTACCGGCGTTGGCCGGTTGTTGAGCGCCAGCCACACCCACCGGCCAGAAAAACAGGCGCCCGCCGAGCAAAGCAGCAATAACAACGCCCCAACCAGCAGCGCCCATTTCTGTCCGCGAGAAAAGGGCGCCGGTTCAGCCGAGTCAAGCAGGGAACGAAGCGGCTCTTCGACAGAAACCAGGGTGCTGGCCTCGCCCTGGTATTTACGCCAGATGTTTTCATTGGCCAGGTCAATTTCAATGATCCGCTCGCGGATTCTGGCTCTGAAACCCGGCGGTTCAATGCCGTCAACCACTACCGCCAAATAGGAATACCGCGCCGCCTCAATGAGAATACGCTGGTCGCCGTATTGAATTTCATCAAGCTGGCCTGTTTTGCCTCGCCCAAACGACTCGGAGACAAAATCACGAATGGCGGTTAACATACCGCTGATCAGATCGGTATCGGGGGAATGATTGGGGTTGGTGCTGCTGTGCCACAACAGCAAGCCGGTTTCAAGATGGATCAAAAACAGGTCGGTGATTTGAAACGGCAGCGCCTCGCGCAAAACCATTTCACCGGTGCTGACGCCGCTGGCGGTGGCCCGAACCTGCCGCGCCAGCGCCGACGGCCGAAACGCCAGCCGCAACCTGGCGTCAATGTCGCGGGACAAATCACGAATGGCTTCGGAAACCGCCCTGACCACGGTTTGACCGATAATCGGATACAATGCCTCAACCATCTCGTCGCGGGCGTCTCGAATTTTGCGACGGATGGCGTCACTGATAACTGGCGTTACGGTGGCGACAAAAGCATCTTTATTGCTGAGTCGTTCTTCCAGCGTGTTTAGCTCGGCTTCCAGCTCGGCAATGCGCTGGCGGTATTTGCTAAACAGCAACTCTTGCAATGTCTCCAGCGCCGGGTCGCCAGTAATCTCTGGGGTTGAGTGGTTATCGTCTGGATTACCCCTGGTCACGGCAGGCTTTCAATGTTATTTGGCTTTTTCGTCCAGATTTTTCAGCCAATCGGCTAACCCCGCCAGCGAGCCACCCATTTTTAAATGACTGCCCAGTTCAATGAATAGCTCACCGAGGGCCAGACGGTCAACTTTATCAAAGGTCAATTTGTCGGCGGTTTGGCGCAGTTCAGTGCGAATATCCTCGTCAGATTGGCGCATGTCGCGGTGCAGGGCCTGGAGCTTTTTTAGCTGACTGGCATCCTGTTCGGTTAAACGTTCGGTCAGATGGCCCAGTTCTGCTTGCAATCGATCCAGGTCACGCTGAACCTGTTTGAAGCGCTGCTCGTAATCACGCATTTGCGGGCCAAAAATGATGTCTCGCACGCGATCCATTTTTTCGGGAGATCCGTCTACGGATAATGCTTCGGCCTGTTGATCGCTCATGATATTCCCTCGTCACCATTAATCTTTTTCGTAGGGCTGGCCGTCGGCGGCGGGGGCAATTGCCCGGCCAATAACCCCGGCCAGAACCACCATTGTTACAATGTAGGGCGCCATCAGCAGAAACTCGCTGGGGATGGGCACCTGGTCAATCCCCAGTCCCTGCAACTTTACCTGCAAGGCGTCGGCAAAGCCAAAAATCAATGATGCGCCAAACGCGCCAAGCGGGGTCCACTTGCCAAAGATCATCGCCGCCAGGCCGATAAACCCTTTGCCGGCGGTCATTACTTCGTCAAAGCGGCCCACCGAACCAAGAGTAAAGTACGCTCCACCAATGCCGGCCACCATTCCGCCCACAATCACGTTAATGTACCGCACTTTAAACACATTGATGCCCAGCGTATCGGCGGCTTTGGGGTGCTCGCCCACGGCAATAGTGCGCAGCCCCCAGCGGGTGTAAAACAACATCACGTGGATGGCGATAACCAAAATAAATAACAGGTAAAGAATAAAACTGTTTTCAAAAAACAGCGGGCCAATAATAGGGATGTTTGATAACCCCGGCACAGGCAGCCGTTTAAAAGTGCCGCCGCTGTTGAGCGCCTGTATCGGCTGGAGAAACCGCTGGCTGAGAAAGCTGGTAAACCCCACCGAGAAAATATTGATCACCGTCCCGCTCACAATCTGGTCGACTTTAAACGTAATGGATAACCAGGCGTGAAATGCGGCCAGCAGCGCGCCGGTTATGATTCCGGCCAACAGGCCCAACAGCAGGTACCACGGCAGCGAATCGTGCAGGTTGTATTGATCAAGGGTGCGGCCAATATTTGCCAGCCAAACCGGGAAAACGGGGTCGCCGGTAATGCGGTCAACGGCATCATAATTGCGAAAGATACTGGAAACCACCACCGATACCATCGCCCCGCTGAGCATCATGCCCTCGATGGCAATGTTAACCACGCCGGCCCGCTCGCACAAAATACCGCTGAGCGCGCCAAACGCAATCGGCGCGGCCCGCAACAGCGAGGCCGAAATCATACCCAGCAGGTTCATGCTGGTTCCACGCGCCGCCCAAACCAAAAAGGCAAATACAAACGCCAAGGCTACAATGAGCAGCACCAGGTTAATGCGCTTAAAGCCTTTGGCTAACTGCCAGCCGCCAAAAAAGGCGGATAGAATGGCCAGCGCCCAGAGGGTGGTTTGGGTGGGCAACACCCAATCTTCAAGATTAGGGGCGTTGGTGACTGCCCCGGGATTTAAGCCAAACGTCGTGGTCATATCGGCGGAGGTGTTCATGGCAAACAAAACCACAATGGCCAGAGCCACCACCAAAAAGAATATGCCCATGCCAACGCTGCGTTTTTCTTTGATAAGCGGGGTAGAAGCGGATAAGGCTGCTGTACTCATTTTTCCTCCTTACGAACCCCAACCACGGGTAAATGTAGTGCCTTCGGCCTGGGATGTGGTTTTTACACGATAAATCCAGCGCACAATGGCCGGCGCGGCAATAAACACAATTACCAGCGCCTGCACAATTGAAATAATGTCGATGGGGATGCTGGCGATTGACTGCATGCGGGTAGCGCCGTTGCGCAGCGTGCCAAACAGCAGCGAGGCCAGCACCACGCCCAACGGATGGCTTTTGCCCAGCAGCGCCAGCGCAATCGCATCGAACCCGTAACCGGACGAGAAACCATCGGCCAGAAAGTGGTTCAGGCCCAGCACTTCGTTGGCCCCGGCCATTCCGGCCAGCCCGCCGCTAATGGCCATAGTCAGTACTGTGATGCGGGTAATTTTCATACCGCCGTAACGGGCAGCATTGGGGTTGGCTCCCACGGTTCTGATTTCAAAGCCCAGCGTAGTTTTAAAGAGCAGCCACCACATGCCAAATGCCACCAGCAGCGCCACAAAAAATCCCCAGTGAAAACGATACCCCGTAAATATTTGGGGCAGGTAGGCGCTGGGGAAAATTTCCTGAGTTACCGGGGCATCGCCACCGGGCCGGCGCAGCGGGCCGGTAAAGGCCCAGCTAAAAAATCGAAAGGCGATGTAGTTCATCATAATGGTGTTGATTACCTCGTGCGCGCCGGTTTTGGCCTTGAGGTAGCCGGGAATGGCCCCGTAAAGTGCGCCGCCTAAGATGCCGCCCAAAAACGCCAGCGGCAGGTGAATAAACCACGGCAATTGAAAACTGTAGCCAATCACCACGGCCACACCGGCCGCTACCAGTAATTGCCCTTCGCCGCCAATATTGAACAGGCCGCCGCGAAAACCAAGCGCTACGGCCAGCCCGGCAAAAATATACGGCGTCGAGGCAACCAGGCTTTCGCTGATGGCGCCCGCATCACCCAGCGACCCGGCAAACAGCGCACCGTAAGCCACGCTCACGCTGTGCCAAATAGCCGCCAGCCCTGCCGTAAAGCCTCCTTCCCGAAACGCGGCATAAACAACCGGGTCGGTAACCACAATGATGATGCCGCCAATCACCAGCGCGGAAAATACAGCCAATACCGGCACCAGCAGCACATCCAGAATGCGCTGCAACACATCTGTTATCCGCGAAGGTTTCTTTTCTGGCGAGGCCGGTGTTGCATTAGCACTTGCTTCCATAGACCATTGTCCTCCTGAAAATGGGGCTATCGCAAAGCGATGTCGTACATAGCCAGCACGTTGGGCAGTGGGGTATCCGGTTGAATGTGGTGCGAGCTGCACATAATGTAGCCACCGTTTTGCCCCAAAATGCCAATCCGGGCTTTAACTTCTTGCTGAACCTGGGCAATAGTGCCTTGCGGCAGAGTTTTAATAATATCAATTCCACCGTGAAAGGTGAGCCGGCTGCCAAATTTCTCTTTAAGCCCGGCCGGTTCCATCCCCGGCGAATCGGTTTGAATAGGATTGAGCACATCAACCCCAATATCAAGCAGTTCCGGGATAAGGGGCGCAATAGCGCCATCGCAGTGGTACATGGCCGTTTTGCCGTACCGGTGCACCAGGTTAAGTATTTTTTGGTGACGCGGCTTGATCAGATCTCGCCACAACTGCGGCGAAATCATCAGCGATTTTTGGGTGGCCACGTCATCGTAGGTGTAAACCATATCCAGCCGGTCGCCGGCCAGTTCCAGCACGGTTTGCAAATTGGCCAGGTGAACCTCGACAATCCGGTCCATAATGTAGGCCGGGATCTCCGGGCTGATCACCAAATCCATCATAAATTTTTCAAGCCCACGCAGCGCCCAGGCCTGCTCAAAAAACGAACCCAGCCGAAAGCGCACGTGAAACGGCCCATCCTGCTGCAGCCGGTCGATCATGGCTGGCAGGCCGGAAAAATCCCACCAATCGGGCTGAGGCCAGGGATGGGCGACCAGTTCGGCCACGGTGGCGGCCTCCCCAAGCGGGTAGCTGGTGTGGCCCTCGTAGCCGCCAAACTGATGCTGCTCAACCCGGTAATGTACGCCCCAAATATCGTACAGGCTGCCATCCGGGGTAACCTGCCGCCACATGCGGTTGGGCGTGGAACGCATCAGCGTGTCCCACCAGTTAATTTGCGCGCCGGGCTTTAAAATCTCATCCGGCGGCTGGCAAAACATATCGTAAGAAAAAATGCGGCAATCAACGTTCAGTTGGCGCAGCACGGCTTCCCGTTCCGGCTGGAGCCAGGCCATATCGGCCAGGGCGCTGGAATCCGGCTTAAAATACTCGCCCAGCAAATCCCACACCTCCGACGTGGCGACCAGATCAACCGGGGTGCGGTCTGGCGGGTGATGGTTAATAGCGGCGCGAACGCGCTCTTGCGGGGTTAGCAAAGGTCATCACCTATCTTTTGAAAAGTTCCAGCAAGTAATTGTGAAACGGCTCAACATCTACCGACTGGGCGGCTTTGATGAGCTTGCCACCGGCTGGCACTACCTGCGTTTGGCCGGCGTTGGGGCCGTTGGGCGCAACCGCCGTGCGCACCTCTCTAAATGAAATATGCTGCGGCGCGCCCAGGTAACCGGTGGTGAGGGTGTCCCACATATGGTACACGTATTCATACGACGGGATAACGCCAACAGTGATGGCCCAGCACTGACCGGCCAGATCGGCCACCGGATAACGCCGCAGTTGCGCCAGCCGCTGCAAAAAATCCATTGTCACGCTAACGTGGTTGGTGGCATCCAGCGGAAAAATGGTGATGGGCACCTCTGTTTGCCACAAACTGTGGGCCGAGGGCGGGTCCCAGTAGGCGTTCCACTCGGCGCTACCATCGTGCTCGTAATCGCGCACATTGCCGGTAACCTCCAGCGCGCCGCCCATCCAGACCACTTCTTCAATTTTGGCGGCCAGCTCCGGCTCGGCAGAGAGGGCGGCGGCCAGGTTAGACACCGGCCCGGTAATCAGCACCGTAACCGGTTTGTCGGCTTCACGCAGTTTACGCGCCAAAAACAGGTGGCCCGGTTCGGGATCGATGGTAGTCCCGGTCAAATCACTCTGGCCAGGCCTGATCTCGTTCAAAATGGGGAAGGCGTCAATAGCGTAGGCGTGCATCCGCCAGGCGCGGGGAAAAGAATGAACGCCGTGCAGGTCGCCGCGGCTAACTTCAATATCCAGCCGGTTGAACAGCCGCAAAATTTTCTGCGTGGCCGAAACCGCCGGCCGCAAAAAACAATCGGCGGGGGTAACCGCCACCCCGGCCAGATCAATATGGGGCATAGACAGCAACATCATCAACGACAACAAATCATCAACGCCGCCATCGTGATCAAATAAAACTGTACGTGGTTGGGGAGAACCGGTCATGAATGCTCCAAAAATGTTAATTTACAGTACAGCTTCAACGTCGGTTTCAGCCATTTCTTCGCCCAGGTGCTCGGGGCGGGAACCGGCCATCAGCAAGCCCAATTGCTCTTTGGTTACCCGGTTGGCCGGGAGAATATCAACAATTCTACCCTCGTACATCACCGCAATCCGGTCGCTTAGGGCGCGGATTTCGTCAAGCTCCGTTGACACCACCAGCACCGCGTTCCCTTCATCGCGCTTTTGAATGATCCGGCTGTGGATATATTCAATTGAGCCCACATCCAGCCCGCGCGTTGGCTGGGCGGCAATGAGCAGCTTGGTGGGCCGGGAAAATTCGCGGGCCACAATGACTTTTTGCTGATTGCCGCCGGATAATGTCGAGGCGGCCGCATCGATGCTGGGCGTGCGCACATCAAAAGCCTCCACCCATTCCTGTGACACCCTGGCCACTTTTTCTTCATCGATGACTGCGCCTTTGGCAAAGGTGTTGTAATAGGTATTCAGCATCATGTTGTCTTTAATGGGAAAACTGAGCACCAGGCCATCCCGCTGCCGATCTTCTGGCACGTGAGCCACACCCATCTCCGTAATTTTACGCGGCGACAGGTTGGCGGCCGGTTGCCCGGCAATAGTGATGCCGCCGCTTTCAACGCGGCGCATGCCGGTCAGCGCCTCTACCAATTCAGTTTGACCATTGCCCTGTACCCCGGCTACCCCCAGCACCTCGCCGGCTTTCACCTCAAACGATACGCCGCGCACGGCCAGCGCGTCGCGATCATTTTTTACGTACAGGTCCGTCACAGACAGAACCGGTTTCTGGGGTTTGGCCTCGGTTTTGTGCACCACCAGCTCAACCGCCCGGCCCACCATCATTTCCGCCAGCGATTTGGGGGTCGCCTCAGCGGGTGTGGCGGTGCCCACGGTTTTACCCCGCCGAATAACCGTAATCCGGTCGGCCACGGCCAGCACTTCTTTGAGCTTGTGCGTAATGAAAATAAGCGAAACGCCCTGGGCCACCAGGGATTTGATAATGCCAAACAGTTCTTCAACCTCTTGCGGCGTCAGTACCGCCGTGGGTTCATCGAGGATGAGAATGTTGGCATGGCGATAGAGCACCTTGATAATTTCAACCCGCTGTTGTATCCCCACCGGCAAATCTTTAACGTAGGCGTGGGGATCGACCAGCAAGCCGTATTTTTTTGAAATCTCGCTGATACGGTCCGCCACTTTATTGCGGTCCAGCAGGCCGTTCCGGGTTGATTCCTCACCGAGCATCACGTTTTCAGTAACCGTGAGCACCGGCACCAGCATAAAATGCTGATGCACCATGCCAATGCCCTGCCGAATGGCATCGGTGGGGCCGGTTATATCTACTTTTTTATCGTTGATAAAAATTTCGCCTTTGGTGGGTTTGTACAGGCCGTACAGAATGTTCATCAGCGTGGTTTTGCCGGCGCCGTTTTCACCCAAAAGCGCGTGGATTTCGCCCTTTTCCAGGGTGAGATTAACGTTGTCGTTGGCTAATACGCCAGGGAATTGTTTGGTAATTCCGCGAAGTTCCAGAACTGGAGGCATACGTTGTCTCCTTACAGGTATGTAAATTAATTGCGTTCCATTATAACACAGGTTGAGAGTCTAACGGAAATGTTTGAGAATACTCGTAGCTGTTCGCCTTTTGGCCCCCAGCCCTCCTGCCCCAAATTGCAGGCAGCGCCTGGATAAACGTTAAACCAGCCGCTTGCGAATGGCCGAACTTACGTTATCCATAATGGTGACCACAATTACTATGGCCCACACAGCGGTGCCGGCCTTGCTGTAGGCAAGCTGATTGATCCAGGTTTGGAGCTGCAACCCAATACCGCCGCCGCCCACAAAACCAATGATGGTAGAAATACGAACATTAATATCCCAGTGGTAAATGGCAAAGGCAATAAACGGCGGCACAATCTGCGGCACAACAGCGTAAAAGATAGCCTGTAACCGGTTACCGCCGGCGGCATAAATGGCCTCGGCTGGCCCGGCATCAATACTTTCGATGGCTTCCGAAAAGAGTTTGGCCAGCGACGCCACCGTAACCACAGACATGGCCATTACCCCGGCAAAGGGGCCAAATCCCAACCAAATGGCAAACATCACCGCCAACACCAGCGCCTCAATTGAGCGCATCAGGTTAAAAACGGTGCGGGCAACATAGTAAACGGCGGTACCGATGGGGCCTTTGCCCATAATATTGCGCGCCCCCAAAAAACTGACCGGCACCGCCACAAAGCAGGCGAAAGTGGTTGCCATCAGCGCCATAAAAATGGTCTCGGCCATTTTTTCACCGGTGACAACCGCTGCTTCTGCCGGCGCCAGCGCGCCGCTTTCCCAGGTTAACTCGGCTTCAATCTGGCTCACAATGCCGTCTTTGGCTTCAACCAGCGGCCGCACCTCAACCTCGGTTGAGAAATGGCCGTCGGCATCAGTTTTGGCTTTGCTGCTGCGCAACCGTTTGCCATCGGGCAGCAGCCAGCGCAACTGCACATCCGTATTCGGACGCAGTTCAACCCCTTCAACAGTAACCGTATCTTTGGCGCTGGCGCACTGCGGAGTAGCAGCCAGTCGCGGGCCGCTTTCATCGAGCGTGGCGTTATCGCCGGAGCCGCACGGCACGGGAAAGCTGATGACGTAACTGCGCACCGACTCGCCGCGGGCAAAGAGTTCCGGGGTGAGAAAATCCTGAATGATCGGCACAGCTTTGTAGAAATCGGTGAACAACCGGGGCGCATCAATTTGCGTTACCTGCCAGCTATAAGCGTAGGCAGCCAAAATTACCACGGCCAGCAGCGCATTTTTACCGTATCGGAGCACCGGGAGCGATTTTTCTTGTTTATCCATACTGTACCTCACGCCAACCGCTCGCGTGCTTTCGCACTAACGTAATCCAGAATTGCCACAATCACCATAATTGACCAGAATGCAGCGCCGATGGCGTTCCATTCGCTCAAACGCTGCCACTGCACAATTAAAAAACCAATACCGCCGCCGCCGACAAAACCCAAAATTGTTGACATCCGCACGTTAATATCCCAGCGATAGATAGTAAACGCCAAAAACGGCGCCACCACCTGCGGCAGCACGGCGTAAATTACCATTTGCCACCAGTTAGCACCGGTTGACCGAATAGCATCAATGGGGCCAAAATCAATGCTTTCTACCTGCTCGGAGTAGAGCTTGCCCAGCGCCGCAATGGAGTGAATGGTGAGGGCCATTACCCCGGCAAAAGGCCCCAGCCCCACCCACACCACAAACACAATGGCAATAATGAGCGATTCAATGGAGCGGACAATGTTGAGGACGGTCCGCACCACGTAATAAACCACATAGGTCAGTTTGTTGCTGCTCATCAGGTTGCGGGCCGCAACAAAGCTCAGCGGCACCGCCAGCAGCACCGAAAAAGTTGTGGCCATCAGCGCGATGGCCAGGGTTTCGGCCATTTTGGCCAGCACCAACTGGCCGTTGTTACTGAGCTGCCAGCCGCCGATCACCCTGGTCTGGATGATCTGCACCCCGTGGCGCTGCGCCTCGCCGGTTTCGTGGCTCAGCGGCACCGCCTGCGGTACCACAATCTCGGCAGAAAAATTGCCGGCCTCGTCGGTGAGCACAATGATTTGCTGGCCATCGCGGGCCAGCCGCTGCTCCTGGCCAATCGGGTTAGCCCACCACATTTCGGTTTCAACATTGGGCCAAAAACCGCGTCCTTCAATCTGTAGCGTATCGCCCACCGCGCCGCAGGATTCAGCCAGGGTGAGGATAGCCCCGGATGCCAGAGTAGTGGCGGTGGCGGGTGGGTTGGCCGAACAGGGGATTTCAAACGGGGCGCGCTCTCTGCGCGATTCTGACTCGCGCTCAATAAAATCCGGGTTGAGCATGCCCTGCACCACCGGCGCGGCGCGGTGCGCCTGCTCCAGCAATTTTTGCGGCTCGATTTGGGTAATTACCCAGCCGGCGGAATAAACAATGATCAGTGTAGCCAGCAGCGGTGGAAAGTACGATAACCTGATAGCTTTGGCCAGATTGAAAGCATCCCAAATATTCCACAACCAGACAAAGGCCAAAAAAAGGTACAGGCCGGTTAGAGATTGCCACCAGATGACCAGCCCGGAAACCAGTATCGACAAAAACAGGGCCAGCGCCCGGTTGTGTTGCCCCAGCAGCAGTTGGCCCAACCCCGGCACCAATAGCGACAACCCCGCAGCCAGGGCGGGATTATTTACTTTTTGCGGTGATGGGCCGGAGGCAGACTCGTTGTCGTTTGCCATATCAAAATCCTTGCGCTAGTTGATTTCAACCTCAACGGCGTCTTCACCATAAATTTCTTTAAAGCGTACCTCATCAATGTCTCGCGGCGAACCGTCAAACATCATGTTGCCATCCTTCAAAGCGATGATGCGGGTGGCGTACGTTCGGGCCAGGCTCAAGAAATGGAGGCTGCAAATAACGGTCACGCCCTGGTCTTTGTTGATTTGCTCCACGTATTTCAGCACCGAATGGGAAGTGGCCGGGTCCAGAGCCGAAACCGGCTCATCGGCCAGCAGTAACTTTGGCTCCTGCATCAAAGCCCGGGCAATGCCTACCCGCTGCTGCTGCCCCCCAGACAGCGCATCGGCCCG